>NZ_JAJSOK010000058.1 GCF_021283305.1 Pseudonocardia kujensis | reverse complement strand
CGCGCTGGGCGATGCGCTGGAAGCCGGCCCTGAACGCCTTCGCGATCACCTTCGCCGGCCGTATCGTCCCCAGCAACGGAAACTAGCCATCACCGAAGCCAGTTACACCGTTCCTCGGACAGTCCCCACGGGTCAGCGGTCGGGGCGCCGCACGGCGATGTGGGTGGCGCCGAACTCCTCGGCGAGCGCCTGCCGGGGCGGGTTGCGGCTCAGGGCGACGATGCGGGCGGCGCCGAGCCTCATCGCCGGGCTCACCGCCCTCGGCCCGACGTCGCACGCGACCAGACGGCCGGCCGAGCGGTCGGTGCGCGTGCCGCGCGGTCGGGGTCATCGGCGAGGGCCGGGGTGGTGCCGGACGGGGCCGGCGCGCAGATCTGGTCCGGGCGGCGCGGTGTCGAGGCGAACCCGCACCGGGATGTCATGGCCGCCGGCGGGGCGGGTTTCGGCGCGGCGCCGATGTTCGGACTGCCGGGCAGCGAGCTGATCGCGCAAGTGGCGATAGGCGGCGATGACGGCGGCGAGCCGGTCGCGGTCGGGATGCGGCGCATCCGGGTGGCAGTCCCGCACGGCGCGCCGGTAGGCGGCGGTGATCTCCGCGGCGGTCGCGCCGGGGGTCAGTCCGAGCACGGTGTAGGGCTCGGGCGGGTCGGGCGGCTGTCCGGTGTTCATTGCTGTCCGGTGTTCAGTGCTGGTCGGTACTTGTTGTTGCTGGCCTGCTCACCTCGGCTGGCGGGTGGTGTGGCCGGGCTGAGCCGACTGATCTCGGTGTAGTACTCGCGTGCCGCGGTGTGGGCGGCGTCGAGTGCCTGCCGCAGCCCGGCGAGGTCGCGGCAGGCGCGGGTCAGCGGGGGGATGCCCGGCTCGCCGTCGGCGTGGCGGACCTGCTCGGCATGTTCGAGGTGGCGGCTGGTGTGCTCGGCCAGCAGCGCGGCCAGATCAGTCAGCTCGCCGGTCAGTTGCGTCAGCTGCCAGCCGGTGTCACGCAGCAGGGCCAGCGTCGCCGGCCGGGCCGGATCAGCGGCGCGCACCACACGTCGAATGCCCCGGACCGCAGCGGACAGCGTGGTCGCCATCGCGCCCGGCCCCCGTCGGCTGCTGCTCAACGTTCTGCCCCTCTTCTCGTTCTGCCCGCTCGTCGTCCTGCTCGCCGTCGCCCTGCTCGCCGTCGTGCTGCTCGCCGTCGTGCTGCTCGCCGTCTTGCTGCTCGCTCGTCGTGCTGCTCGCTCGTCGTCGTGCGGTGACGCTGCGCGGGCGGACCCCGCTCGGGCGGTGCGTCCGCCCGGGCGGGGTCACGCCCGTCGGGCCCGCGGGCTCGTCCGTGCTCAGGCGTTGATCTGCCTGGCCTCGCTCTCGCCGCTGATGGCGATCTTGCGGGGCTTGGCCTGCTCGGCGATCGGCACCCGCAGCGTGAGCACACCGGCGTCGTAGTGTGCGGTGATGTTGTCCGCGTCGAGGGTGTCACCCAGGAACAACTGCCGGGAGAACACCCCGCGAGGCCGTTCGGCCACCTGAAGCTCGACGCCCTCGGCGTGGTCGGGGGTGCGTTCGGCCTTGACCGTGAGCACGTTGCGCTCGACGTCGAGGTCGATCGAGTCCGGCGCGACCCCGGGCAGGTCGAACTGCACCACGTACTCGTCGCCGTGCCGGTAGGCGTCCATCGGCATCGACGCCGGGCGGGTCGCGGTGCCGTTGGCCCCGAACAACTGCTGGGTCAGCCGATCCAGCTCCCAGAACGGGTCGGTCCTCATCAACATCACATGCGCCTCCTTCGCTGCGTGGGTCTCACGAGCCGCCTCCGGCGGACCGTGGGCCGGAGGCGACTCGGCCGTGCGTGGAATCTTCAGCGTCCAGTTCCGTGTTCCCGGTAGTCCGGCCCGGCCCCGCCACCCGCTGCGGTGACGGCCGGACCTGGCATCCGTCGACACATGCCGGTCGTTGCTCAGGTGCTCTTTGCTCGGGCGCTCGGGGATCGCGCCTGCCAGGTGCCGCAGGAGACGCCCTCCGGAGCGGGGCACCACGAAGGATGCGCCACGAGACGCAGGTCCGGGCCCGCTGTCAGCTTCTCGACTGCGAGTTCTGCTGCACGGGCTCCTCGGACATGCATGGGACACAGACACCCCGCCCGATGAGCGGTCACCGGACCGCACCGGATGTCAGGCGCGTCGACGTCGCATCACCTGCCTTCCGTTTCCGCACGTGGTCCTCTCACTCCCGCGTTCTCCTGATCGGTGCGTGCTCGTGAGCACCGACACCGTCGGGCGGCGGAGGGGAGCGCTGCCGACCCCCACCACGCGCTGACCACGCCACCTCCGCCGACCGGGCAGCAGAAGTCCTGCGGTCAGGGGCTCGGCGACCCGCTCGACGCGGCCCTGCGGCGGTAGGTAGCGGCCTGGGGGGACGCGACGGAGGGAAACACGGAGGAAGGCCGTCGAAGTTCGCGGCGATGATCGCGTCGAACTCAGCGCGCAGCCAGGCCTGATCCGTGGAGACCAGGTCGACCAACTCGCTGGTCCCTCTCGCGTGGCTGGTGTTCGGCATGGTCGATTCACTCCCCGGCAAGGTCATCGTCGACACCAGGTCATGTACCGCGTCCTACCCATATCTATAGTTGCGACTGGAGGTTTTGTCAAGGAGGAGCCTGCGACCTTCCGTCAGGATGGGGGTGCTCGAGGCGTCCCGGGCGTGAGCAGCCACACGAGTCGAACGCCTGGGCGCAGCCAGCGGGCGACTCGTCGGCTTCGGCACCGCGCAGGCCGAGGCCGGCTACCGGGGGGCCTGCGACCACAGGTGGTCGAGGCACAAGTCGAGTGCCGCCTCCAGATGGGTGGCGAAGTCGGTGGAGAGCAGGACGCTGACTCCCCCCTGGATGGCGGCGATCACTGCTGCGGCCGTGCGGTCGGCGTCGACTGCCGGGTTGGCCTCACCGGCCGCTTGAGTGGCCTCGATACCGGTGCGGAGGCAGTCCTGCCACTGGCGGATCAGCTGCACCGTGACGGCCTGGGCCGCCGGGCTGTACCGGCCCATATCGGCGATCAGCACGCCGAGCGGGCAGTGGAGCCCCTGGCTGCGGCTGGTCTCGACGATGACACACTTTCATCCGCAGGCAACGCCTGGCCGAGGTGCCCGGCGCGGAGGGCGTCGGTGTGGTGACCGAGGTCGGTGAGGGCGTGCACGAGTTCGCTCCCGGCGACCGCGTCGGCTGGCTGACGATCAACACCCACGGCAGCTATGCCGAGCAGATCGTGGTGCCCGCGAGCGGCACGGTCGCGCTCCCGGAGGCCGTGGACGACGAGACGGCCGCGGCGCTGCTGCTGCAGGGGCTGACGGCGCACCACTTCACCACCGCGTCCCACCCGGTGCAGCCCGGCGACGTCACGCTCGTGCACGCTGCCGCCGGCGGGGTCGGGCTGCTGCTCACCCAGCTCATCAAGGCCCGCGGCGGCACCGTGATCGGGCTGGTGTCGCGGCCGGAGAAGGTCGCGATCGCCACCGAGGCCGGTGCCGACCACGTCCTGGTCTCCACCGGCGACGCGTTCGTCGAGCCGGTGCGGCAGCTGACGGGGGGCGAGGGCGTGCACGCGGTCTTCGACGGCGCGGGCGCGACCACGTTCCACGCATCGCTGCAGGTGCTGCGCACCCACGGCACGCTGGTGTTCTATGGGCCGCTGATCGGGGAGGTGCCGTCGATCGTGATGAACGAGATCCCTCGCAGTACCCGCCTCACCTACGGTGTGACCGAGGACCACATCCGCACGCCCGAGGAGCTCAGAACGCACACGGGCGAGCTGTTCACGCTCGTCGAGAAGGGCGAGCTGATCGTCCGGATCGGACGCCGCTACCCGCTCGCCGAGGCAGCCCGTGCCCACACGGACATCGAATCACGCACGACCACGGGCAAGCTCCTGCTGCTCCCCTGACCTCACCCGGCGTGCGACGCACCCCCATCCGAGCCGGCACCGCGGTGCCGGCCAAGCGGTGCAGCGAAGGAGGGGCCGGCGCCACCTCTCACCGTCGAGGAAGTCGACATCGAGCGGTCCCTGCTGCAGCAGGACGTCAAGTGTGAGCGACCGATTCTCGAGCGTCCCGAGCGTGACGATGTCGTCGGCCTGGACGAGGGAGCGACCGTCGGGTGGCAACAGTGTGGCGTCCGGTATCCGGATCCGGACCCCGTAGCCGCGACCGCTCACCCGGTGAGGCCGGCCAAGGACCCGAGCCGCTTCGGCGACGTCGCCGGCGGCGACGAGCGCGCGGATGCGGGTGGAGGAGCAGCCGGCCAGGATGCATCTCGACCGCTTCGACGAGATTTCGTGTCATGACCGGTCTCAGGCCGACAGCTCGAATCACCCGCCGGAAATCGTGTCCTGCCAAAAGATCGTACGATCTTCGCACGGATGAACGCTCAAAGCTCCCGTACGATCACCCGCCCACTTCCGGTCCTCGGGAACGAGGCATGCTCCCGGATCTCGTCCGGGACGCCCCGGCGGCCGAGGTGCTCGCGACACCAGGCCCGGAAGCTCCTCTCCTCGTAGCCCGCGGCCGGGATCACGTGCGCGACGACGACGGCGTCGAGGATCTCGTCAGGACGGGACGTGACGGCGACGTCGCGGACGAGTGGGCAGGCCTGGAGATCGATTTCCAGCGCGTAGGTCGAGAGGTTCTCCCCACCGCGTCGGATGATGTGCATGCCGCGGCCGCGGAACTCGAAGCGTCCGTTCGGGTGCCGGACCATGATGTCGCCCGTCCGCAGCCATTCGCCGTCGACGAGGGTCCCCGCGGTGGCGGCGGCAGCGTCGAGGTAGCCGCGCATGAGCGTGTTGCCCGGGCTCCCGCGGACCCACAGCTCGCCCGGCTCGCCGTCCGGAGCGTCGGAGCCGTCGTCGCGGACCAGGCGGACGCCGTCGACGCCGAGGAACGGGCGGCCGATCGTCGCACGGTCGTCGCTCTCCCACGGTGCGCCGCGGAGGACGCCGGTCACGGACTCGGTCTGTCCGTAGATCTGACGCATGTGGACCCCCGGGACCAGCCGGTCCCACTCCCGCCAGTCCGCGCTGCTCAAGGTCATTCCGTAGTGGACGGCGCGGAGCGGGCCCGGGTCGACCGGGCAGCCGGAGGCCACGGCGCGGTGCAGGGCCATCCGCATCGGCGGCGCGACCATCGAGGCGATCGTGGCGCCGGTGCGACGGGCGGCGTCGAACCAGGTGCTCGCGCTGAACCGGGGCACGACCGCAATCGACCCGCCCGTGACGAAGGGCGGCGCGCACAGGTAGAGCTGCGCGTTGGTGTGGAAGAACGGCGAGCAGAGGTAGTGCCGGTCGGTGCTCAGGTAGCCGCCGTTGCGCGCGAGCCGTTCGGCGGACATGACGTAGTTGCGGTGGGTGAGCTGCACCAGCTTCGGCGCGCCGCTGGTGCCGGAGGTCGGGAGCAGCCCGGCGACGAGATCGGGCGTGGCCGAGGGCGGCTCGCCGCCGGTGGTGGCCAGGTCGGCGGGGCACGCGGTGGTCCACAGCTCGTCGTCGGACGGGACCAGTAGACGCGTCGAGACCTCGGCCCGGCCGATGGCGTCGGCGACGAGGCCGGCGTGGGATGGTGCTGCCACGACTGCGACCGGTTCGGTGGCTCGTAGGGCCCGCTCGACAGTGAGCAGCCCGGAGTCCGGGTCGACCGCCTGCACGATCGCACCGTTGGCGGGGATCGCCAGCCACAGGGCCACGGTGAGCGGGCTGTTGGGCAGGGCCAGGACGACGCTGCGCCCGTCCTGCACGCCGATCGCCGCTAGCTTCCGGCGCAGGTCGTGCACATCGGTGGCGAGGCGTTCCCAGGTCACGGTGCCCTGGCCTACGGAGCCGGCGGGGTCGCGGAGGTGGACCAGGGCGGGCTCCCTGGGCCGCAGACCCGCCCACTGCTCGAGCAACCCGGCCAGGGTGCGACCCGAGCTGACGTCGTGTCCGTCCATCCTCAGTCCCGCAGGGGTTCGCGGTGGGTTGCCGCCCCCCGCAACCACAGCAGGGTCGCGAGTGTGATGAGGCTGCAGGCGATCGTGTACCACGCAGCCGCCAGCGAGTTGCCCGTCGCCGAGACGACCGCGGTGATGATGAACGGGGCCGTTCCGCCGAACAGCGCCACCGACACCGCGTAGGCCAGCGCGACGCCCGTGACCCGGGTACGCGTCGGGAACCGCTCGGACAGCAGGGCCGGCAGCGGCCCGCCGACCAGCCCGATCAGCACACCGGCCACGACGAGGGCGACCAGAGCGGCGCCGAAGCCTCCGCGGAGCATGAGGAACAGCGGGTAGGACAGCACGAGGGTTCCGATGGTGCCGACGAGCATCACGGCGCGACGGCCGACGCGGTCCGACCACGCACCGGCGAACGGGACGACCAGACCCGCGACCGTGCCGTTGATCAGGGTCAGTACGTAGGACTGCTCCAGCGACATCCCCAGGGTCTTCGACAGGTAGGTCGGCATCAGCACCATGAACGTGTAGCCGGTGCAGGAGTAGACCACGACGATCCCGACGGTGGTCAGCACCTGTCGCAGCAGCCCCGGCTCCGGCGCAGCCTCTGCCGCTGGTGTCGGCGTCGCGGGCGCCGCCGTCGCCGCACGGAACGACGGTGTCTCGTCGACCCGCATCCGCAGGTAGAGCGCGACGAGACCCATCGGCGCGGCGGCGAGGAAACCGATGCGCCAGCCCCAGGAGGCCAGGGCGTCGTCGGGGAGGAGGGCGATCAGTACGGTCGCCATCCCTGCCCCGAACACGAACCCGATCACCGTGGTGAAGAACGACCACGAGCCGTAGAGCCCGCGCTTACCGGGCGGCGCGTACTCGGCCATCAGTGACACCGCGCCGCCGAACTCGCCGCCCGCCGCGAGTCCCTGCACCACCCGCAGCACGGTGAGCAGAAGCGGTGCCCACACGCCGATCGTCGCGTAGGTGGGCAGCACCCCGATCAACGCCGTGGCACCGGACATCAGGGTGATGATCAGGACCAGCACCGGACGTCGCCCCGCCCGGTCGGCGAAGCGGCCGAACACCGCCGCACCGACGGGCCTGAGGAAGAATGCCAGGGCGAACAGCGAGAAGGTGGCCAGCAGGCCTGCCACGCCGTTGCCGGTCGGGAAGAAGAGCCCGGCGATGACGGGCGCCATGTAGCCGTAGAGCGCGTACTCGTACCACTCGACGAGGTTGCCGACGGAGCCCGCGACGATCGCGCGCCGCGAGGCGCGCACGTCGATGACCTGGCTGTTCGCACCGCTGACGGTCTTGGTCATCTCTGTCCCCTACTTTGCGATCAACGGCCCATGACCGGCGAGCTCGCCGCCGTCGACCAGGATCTCGGTACCGCTGATGAAGCTGGATTCGTCGCTGGCGAGGTAGACGACCAGGGAGGAGACCTCCGCGGGGTCGGCCTTGCGGTTCATCGGGTTGAATCCGCTGACGTCGAGCCCTCGTTCATCGGCGTCGCGATCGTGCCGGGGCAGATGGTGTTCGCCCGGACGTTTCGTGAGGCGAGCTCCAGTGCCACCGACTTCGTCAGGCCACGGACGCCGAACTTGGAGGCCGTGTAGCCGTGCAGTTCGGCAATGCCTTCGACACCCTGGGTCGAGGAGATGTTGATGATCGAAGACGGTGCGCCCTCCAGCAGCGCACCTACTGCCGCCCGGATCCCGAGGTACTGACCGGTCAGGTTGACCGCGATGATGCGGTTCCAGTCCTCGAGGGTGAAGTCGAAGAGACTGCCCGCTGTGCAGATGCCGGCGTTGTTCACCAGCACGTTGAGCTTGCCGAAGGTCTCGGTGGCAGTCCTGACCGCGGTAGCCCAGTCCTCCTCGCGGGTCACGTCCAGCGGCACGAACCGCGCGGCGTCCCCGAGCTCGTCGGCCACGGCCTTCCCCTCGGCTTCGAGGACATCACCGAGCACGACGCGACCGCCTTCGTCGACGATGGCGCGGGCGTGCGCCGCCCCCATTCCACGCGCTCCCCCGCTGATCAGGGCAACTTTGTCCTGGAGACGTCCCATTTCTCCGCCTTTCGGTACTCGAGGTGTGATCAGCGCGTGTGTTCAGCCCGGGCAGGCGGCGGGGCGGCAGGCACCCGCAGTCGCGTCTCGCCGTGCCCGCGGTCGGTGACGACGACCTCGGCTCCGCCCACTCCGTCCGGTGCGGCGTGGACGGTGACGGCTCCGCCCTCCGGGCGGCTCGATGTGCTGTTGCACCGTCTCGGGGACGAGCACCAGCACCCGCAGCGGCGCGACGGCGAGGTCGTCCTGCCGGAGCCCGTCCTCGGGCAAGGACTGCGTGTTGCAGGGTGACTCTCGGCTCTCCGGTGATCCGAGGGGCCGCCACTTCGACCGGCCGGTAGGCATGAGGGGCGAGAGGGTGTCGCCACGCAGGGCACCCTCTCGCTCCTCCGAGGTGAGTGCTCAGCTCCGGCCCGAGGAGCTGAAGGGCAGCTGGATCTTCGGGGCGACCTCCTGCGCGATGAGCTGCAGGGACTGGAACCACGGGGACGGGTCGTCCATGTAGTCGTGGGTCTCGACCTGCAGGACGCCCCATCCGCCGGTGAACTCGTAGAGCTTGTTGAGCTTGTCGATCACGGTCTCCGGGGAACCGACGACCCAGACGTTGTCGCAGATCCACTCGAGGTCCACATCGGCCTTCGTCGCGCCGACGTCGTTCATGTAGCCCTCGAGCATGCCGAAGCGCTCCCAGATGGGCCACAGGTAGCGTTCGAAGGCGTACCCGATGCCGCCCTCCATGGCGAGCTTCTTGGCCTCCTTGTCGGTGTCGGCCACGAACACCGTCTGCGAGACGTGGTACTTGGAGCGGTCCGGGGTGTGCCCGTTCTCCAGCGCCGCCTTCTCGTAGGTCTCCCAGTGGGTCTTCAGGATCGACGAGCCGGAGTAGATCGAGACCGGCATGAACCCGCGCTCACCGGCGAACCGGATCGACGGCGAGTTGACCGACAGGCCGGTCACGGCGATGTCGAGCTTGCCGCCCCAGGGGCTGAAGTCGGCGAGCTTGTGGTCGTCGTGGCCGAGGCCGTCGTCGACCTCCTCGGGGTAGCCGGCGTTCCAGAACTCGCCCTCGTGGAAGAACGGCTCGCGCTTCCAGATCTTCTCCATGATCTCGAGCGACTCACGCACCCGCTTCGGGTTGTTCTGCAGGTCGGTGATGCCGTGCAGGTACGACGCCTGGGGGTAGGCGCCCGCCCCGACGCCGAGGAAGTAGCGACCCTCGAGGATCTGGGACAGCCAGCCGACCTGAATGGCGAGGTCGGCGGGGTGGTGGTGCGGGAGCAGGTGCGCCATCGGGGCGAACTTGATCCGCTCGGTCTGCGGGGCGGCGGCCGCGATGACCAGCTCCGGGGTCGGGATGCACTCCCACTTCTGGGTCGCGTGCTCGGCGACCATGAACTCGGTGAAGCCGGCCTTGTCGGCCTCCCGGGCGTTGGCGAGGGCCCAGTCGAAGGTTTCGCGCGAGCTGCGCTCCGGGCGCATGTAGGGGATGTGGATGAGTCCGGATTCCATCGTTCTCTGTTCTCCTCGTTGCTGGACGTCGTCGTTCAGGTGCGGGGCAGATACGGGGTCAGCCGCCGAAGAAGATGTCCTTGGCGTGCTGGGTGTCGAGGTACTCGTGCACCTCGGCGATGCGCCCGTCGGGCGCGACGCGGAACAGGAAGTGGCAGCGCGGGTCGTAGACCCGGCCGTCCTTCAGCTCCGCGTACGAGTCGGCCTCGACGGCCACCGCGTCGCCCTCGGCGACCATCGAGCGCGGGGTGATCCTCAACGGGGCGACGTAGACGTCGGCGACTCCCCCGATGAGCTGTCCGAACCCGGCCTTGTCGTAGGAGCCGGACATGCCCTCGAGCTTCCCCGAGACCCACCAGGTGACGTCGTCGGTGAGGGCGGCGAGGGTCTTCTCGGGGTTCCCCTCGGAGAAGATCTCCAGGAACCGGGTGACGGCGGCTTTCGTGTCCGCGGTGCTCGGCATCGTTGCCTCCTCGGATGAGCGGGACGGATGTCAGACGAGGGTTCCGTCCGGGTCCTTGCTGGAGAAGCGGGGGGCGACTTCCTCGGCGAACCGGACGAGCTCGGCGCTCTGCCGCTCCGGCTCGAGGTGCCCCTGGCCGAACATGAGGAAGCACTCGTCGAACCCGAGCCGCTCGTGCGCCTGCTCGATCTGCCGGGAGATGTCGTCCGGGGTCCCGATCAGGACGTTGGGGAACTGCTGGCCGTGCGGGATGAACCACTTGTCCCAGAACCAGCGGTGCTCGGCCTCGAGCTCCTGTGCCTCCTCCTTCGAGTCGGTCAGGATCAGGAACCCGCCCCAGGCCCCGACGTCCTCCCGCTTCACGTCCCGCCCTGCCTTCCTGGCGGTCTCGGTGTAGCGGTTCCACAGGGCGTCGCAGAAGTCGAGGTCGTTGGCGAACACGATCTGCTTGCCGCCCTCGCGGGCCCACATGTCCACCGTGCGCATGGAGTAGGCGAACGCGCCGTAGAGCTTCGGGTGCGGGCTCGTGTACGGACGGGGCGCGATGCCGATCTCCCGGACGACACCGTTCTCGTCCTGGCCGGCGCCGAACTCGGCGTAGCCGGGATGACCGGCCGACCCGCCCTCGGGCGGGTACTCCCAGTACTTGCCCTTGTGCGAGAACATCGAGTTCTCCCAGGCCTTCTTCACGATCTGGACGGACTCCTCGAAGATCTCGCGGTTGATCGCGTCCTGCTCGTTCTTGGCCTTGGCGTGGGTGACATTGGTGGCGCCGATGCCCCGGACCGCGGCGTAGGCGTCGACCCAGCGGGCGTGATAGCCGCGGGTGAACCCGACGATCAGCCTGCCCTGCAGCATGTGGTCCAGCGTCGCGATCTCCTCGGCGACCCGGACCGGATTGTGGGTCGGGAGGACGTAGCCGAGGATCCCCGCCTTGAGCCGCCGGGCGTGCAGCCCGACATAGGCGGCCAGGATGCCCGGGTGGTTCGTGATCTCGAAGCCCTCGACCTGGAGATGGTGCTCCGGCGAGCAGTAGGCGTCGTAGCCCAGTTCGTCGGCGAGCCTGATGTATCCGACCATCTCCTCGAGGAACCGCTGGTAGAGGTCACCGCGCTGGCCGGCCATGCCGGCCTCGAGCTCGTGCCGGCGTCCGATCACGCCGGTCTGCATCAAACTGAATCTCACAAGAGCCGTCTCCTCGGTGGTCTTCTCCGGTGCAGGTGTCAGGCAACCTCGTCGGACGGCGTGCCCGGACGGCCGATCCGGACCGTCTCGCCGAGCAGGCCCTCGAGGGCCGTCCGGACGGGTGCGGGATTGTGGAGGTGCCGGATCGACCGGACACCCAGGTCGTCGAGGACCGCCGCCACCAGTGCGGGTTCCAGGGGGCCGCAGAGCGCCTCCAACCTGCCGATGCAAGCGCCCTGTTCGCGCAGCGCACGATGCGGGTCGGCACCGGAGCGCAGGTAGACGATCATCCCGCGACGCGTCACCGCCACCTCGCGCATCGCGGCGTCGAGCCTGCGCGCACAGCCGCACCGCAAGGACCCGAACACGTCGCCCGGCAGGCATTCGACGTGAACGTGCAGGGGCACGTCCGTCGCCGCGGCGACATCCCCTGCGACCAGCGCGAGGTGTTCGCCACCGTCCGGGACACCGCGGTACCCCACGGCGCGGACGGTCCCGTTCATGGTGGGCAGGCGAGCCGCGGTGACTCGCTCGACCCGGGTCTCCCGGCCTCTGCGGTACGCCGCGAGGTCCTCGATCGTGATCATGACGAGGCCGTGCTCGGCCGCGAAGTCCAGCAGTTCGGGACGCCGCGCCATGCGACCCGGCTCCCGTGGGCTGACGATCTCGCAGAGCACGCCCGCGGGACGTAGCCCCGCGAGGCGGGCGAGGTCCACCGCAGCCTCGGTGTGCCCGGTCCGCTGGAGCACTCCACCCGGCCGAGCCGCAAGGGGTACGACATGCCCCGGCCGGACGAGGTCGCCGGGTGTCGAAGCCTGCGAGGCGAGAACCCGAGCGGTGCGGGCCCGGTCGCGCGCCGAGATCCCGGTCGAGACCCCGTCCGCCGCGTCGACCGTGACCCGGTACGCGGTGCCGAAACCGTCGGCGTTGGTGTGGTGCAGGGGCGGCAGGTCCAGCCGCTCGCAGTCCTGCTCGGGCAGGGCGACGCAGACGAACCCGGAGGTGTGGCGCACCACGAAGGCCATGGTCGCAGTGTCGACGAGGTCCGCGGCAACGATCAGGTCGCCCTCGTTCTCCCGGTCCTCGCCGTCCACGACGACGACCGGGCGACCCGCGGCGATCTCGACCAGGGCCTGCTCGATGGTGTCCATCTCACACCGCCACGAGCTGCCGGAACCGGCTGCCGTGGAACACCAGCGGTGCAGCGTCGGGCTCGGCGCGCATCCCGTGCACGGCCAGCAACACCACAGCGTGGTCGCCCGCCGGGACCTCCGCGTACACGGAACAGTCCAGCCACGCGACGGCGCCGTGCATCAGCAAGCCCCCCTCCGGGGTCTCGGTCCACTCGAGGCCCGCGAAGCGGTCCCCGTTCCTGGCCGCGAGCTGCCCGGCGGCGCCGTGCTGGTCCTGGCCCAGCACGCTGATCCCCAACCGCGGGAGGTCACGCAGCCGTGGCCAGGTGGTCGAGGTGTTCTGCACGCACACCGACACCAGGGCCGGGTCCAACGACACGCACGTGAAGGAACTGGCGGCCATGCCCACGGGCAGGCCGTCGTCCAACGCACAGACGGCGGTGACACCGCTGGGGAAACACCCGTAGACCTGCCGCAGCCGGGCGGGGTCCCCGCTCACCTTCTCGAGCTCGATCATGCGGCTCCTCCCCTTCGAGGTTCGGCCTCGTCGCTCGGCGACGGGGCGAAGGTATCTACACGGACGTAAACTGTCAACGCCCGCGTAATCGCGGATCGCCCGGCCGGGTCACGCATCCGACGTCCATCGGCCGGCCACGATTGCGCGTTTACATTGCTGTAGATACGGTGGCTGCCGACCGCGCACAGGGAGGTGGCGGCCAGGCGGCGTCCCCAGGACGGCCCGTCGCCCCTCCCGCACGAGATCCGGAGGGTCCCCTGTGACGACCACGCAGAAGCCGACCGCCCAGAAGTCGGGCGACGCGCTCGTCGCCGAGCTGGTCGAGACCGAGAAGGTCCACCGCCTGCTGTTCGACTACGCGTTCCACCTCGACATGAACCACCCCGACGAGATCGCGGCGCTCTTCACCGAGGACTGCTACGTGGCCTACGGCCCGAACTTCGGCGCCGAGGGCCGCGCCGCCTACCGGGAGACGCTCTCGGGCATCGGCAGCTTCTTCGCCGCCACCAGCCACCACGTCTCGAACATCGTCGTGGACTTCGCCGACGACCTGTCCACCGCCACCGTGCGCTCGGTGCTCTACGCCTGGCACAAGTACACGAAGGACCGCCCGGACGGTCACTTCTTCGGCCAGTACCACGACGAGCTGGTCAAGGTCGGCGGCGAGTGGCGGTTCGCCCGTCGCGAGCTGCGCGCCTCCGGGGTCGTGGACTTCCACGTCAAGCAGCAGATCCCGATCGGCCGCGCGTGAGCGAGCTCGCGAGCCGACCATCGCCCCAGCGCGACCTGCCCCCGTACCGCGACATCCGCGTCGAGCACGCGGGCCCGATCTCCTGGATCGTGCTCGCCCGGCCCGACAAGGCCAACGCCTTGTCCGACGCCATGCTCGACGAGTTCTCCGACGCGCTCGCCCGGCTGGCCGACGCCGGTGGGCCGGTCGTCGGGATCCGCGGCGAGGGCAGAGGCTTTTGCGCGGGCTACGACGTCGACCAGGTCGGCAAGCCCAAGGCCGCCGACCCCGTCGCCGACCGGGAGCGCCTGGCGCGCAACGTGAACCGCTACCTGGCGATCTGGGACCACCCGAAGCCGGTGATCGCGGCCGTGCACGGGTACTGCATCGCCGGCGCGACGCAGTTGTGCGTGTTCTGCGACCTCACGATCGTCGCCGAGGACGCCCGCATCGGCGAACCCGCGCTTCCCCTCGGCGGTGGCTACATCGCCCCGCTGTGGGCCCCGCTCGTCGGACCGAAGCGCGCCAAGGAGCTCGCCTTCCTGCCGGGGAACGCGATCGACGGCCGCACCGCCGTCGAGTGGGGCTGGGCCAACCAGGCGGTACCCGCGGACAGGGTCCAGGCGACCGTCGAAGGGCTGGCCGCGCGGATGGCGAAGACCCCGCCCGACGTGTTGCGCATCAAGAAGCTCTCGATCAACCGCACGATGGACGCCATGGGCGTGCGCACCGCCGCCGCCCAGGTGCCCGAGATGGACGCGCTGCTGCACCTGTCCCCGTCGGTGCTGCAGCTGCGCGAATGGATCGGCGAGGTCGGCCTCAAGGCGGCGATCGCCGAGTTCCGCACACCACCGGAGGAACGCACATGAGCATCGGGTTCACCAAGGACGGCCACGTCGCCCGGGTCACGCTCGACAACCCCAAGGCGCTCAACGCCATCTCCCCCGCCATGGACGACGCGTTGTTCGCCGCCTGGACCGAGATCGACGCGGACCCGGACGTCTGGGTGGCCGTCCTCGACGCCACCCCCGGCAAGGCGTTCTGTGCGGGCGCGGACGTCTCCGGCGGCACCGACCGCGAGGGGCGGATGGCCCTCGGCGGTGGCCTGACCGGTGTCGGTGGGCCCCGGTACGTCCTGCGCAAGCCGTTGATCGCCGCGGTGCACGGCTACGTCATCGGCGGCGGCTTCGAGCTGGCGATGTGCGCGGACGTGATCGTCGCGGCCGACGACGCCCAGTTCTTCATCCCGGAGGTCAAGGCTGGGATCATCGGCGAGTCCGGGATCCTGCACCGGGCCGTGCGCAGGCTGCCCCATCACGTCGCCATGGGCATGATCCTCACCGGCGACCGACTCCTCGCGGCCAAGGCCGAGCAGTACGGCCTGGTCAACGAGGTCGTCCCGGTCGACGAGCTCGCCGCGGCGGCGGACCGCTGGGCCGCGAGGATCATGGCCTGCGCGCCGCTGGCCGTCCAGGCCGCGAAGGACGCCGCGCTGCGGGGTCTGGACATGTCGTTGGAGCAGGCGCTCGCCACCCGCTACGAGCCCATCGAGGCCTACGCGGGCACGAAGGACCAGCTCGAGGGCCTCGCCGCGTTCGCCGAGAAGCGCAAGCCGGTGTGGACCGGACGGTGAGTCCGCGATGACCCCGACCGGGCTGCGCCGCTCAGTGCTGGTGGCGCAGCCCGTCGAAGAAGATCGCCGAGAACGTGTCGACGGTCTGCTCGGCGGTGTACTTCCGGTCTCCCGGCTTGAACCAGCGGTGCGTCCAGTTCACCATCCCGAAAAGGGTGCGAACCACCAAAGGAATGGACAGGTCCGACCGGAACTCGCCATTCTTGATGCCCTCCGCAATGATGTCCGTGACGATTCCCTCGAAACGCCGGGTCTTACGGACCATCTCCTTCGCCCACGGCGTGGACTGAAAGGCGACCTTGCCCATGTCCTCCTGGATGTAGACGTAGACGTACGGGTAGTTCGCCTCGTACGACGTGATCTGCAGCCTGATCAACCTGCGGAGCTTCTCGTGCGCGGTGATCTCCAGCCCGGAGATCCGGACCGCCTCGGCGAGGTTCTCGTCGAGGACCTTCTTGGCCGTGGCCTGGAAGACCTCCTGGAAGATCTCGTCCTTGCCGGCGAAGTAGTAGTAGATCGCGGCGCGGTCGGTGCCGAAGCGGGCGGCGATGTCGTTGAGGGTGGCCGCCTCGAACCCCTTCTCCTTGAAGACGTCCCCGGCGATCTGCAGCAGCTCGTTGCGCTTGGCCTGGTAGGTGGCGCTGCCCTCGACCTGCGCGCTGCGCCTGCGCTTCGACAACCCGCTGCCCGCCGCGGACTCCGGTGGACGCCGGGTGGGAGAAGCCATGTGGCGGACGATACCACCGCGTTTGCCGGAAATGTTCCCCGGCCGTCGCGGTAATGGAAGAATGCCCACAATTCGTGCAGCCGTACGACGGCGCGTGAGAAGTTCAGGAGGACCCATGAGAGCGTCGGCCGACCACACCCCGCGGTGGACGGAGGCTTCCCCCATCGCCGACCTGCTCGTCCGGGCCGCCACCGAACACCCCGACCGGACCGCCCTCGTCCTCCCGACCGCGCGCGTCGGTTACGCCGACCTGCTGGCCGGGGCGCACCGCGTCGCCCGTGGCCTGCTCGGCCTCGGGGTCCGGCCCGGCGAGCACGTCGCGCTGCTTGCCCCCAACGGGGTCGAGTACGTCGAGGCGTTCTTCGGGGTGAGCCTGATCGGCGCGGTGGTCGTGCCGCTCAACGCCCGCCACCGCGCCGCGGAGCTCGGCCATGTGATCGACGACGGGGACGTCGTCGTGCTGTTGACCACGGCGGCCGAGGGCCAACACAGCGACCTCGCGGGGGCCTTGCGCGAGGGGTTGCCGTCGCTGACCGGCGTCGTCGACCCCACCGCCCTCGACCTCCCCGAGGCGCCCCGCTTGCGCGCGGCCGCACTGCTCGCCGGCGAGTCCAGCCCCGGCTTCCTCCCCCGGTCGCGGTTCGACGCCCTCGCCGACGGCGTGGATCCCGGGCAGGTCGACGTGCTACGCGCCCGGGTGCGGCTCCGCGACGTCGGCGCCGTCATGTACACCTCCGGCACCACCGCCAATCCCAAGGGCTGCGTGCTCACCCACGAGGCCATGACCCGCGGCCCCGTCGACCGGGCGCGTCACCGCTTCGGCACCGGCGACCACGACGTGACCTGGTCCCCCGGCCCGCTGTTCCACATCGGCACCCTCTCCCCGTTCCTCGGGGTCGTCGGGTCCGCCGGCACCTTCGTCACCGACGTCCATTTCGACCCCACGCGCGCGCTCGAACTGCTCGTCCGCGAGCGGGTGACGGTCGCGTTCCCCTGGTTCCCTGCACTCGTCCAGCCGCTGCTCGACCACCCGGAGTTCGACCCGGCGGCATTGTCCGCACTGCGCTCGCTGCTCCTGATCGGCCCCACCGTGCTGCTCGAGCGCGTGCAGACGCTGCTGCCCCGGTGCGAACTCGTGGCCGCCTGCGGGATGACCGAAGCCGCCGGAATCTACGCGGTCAGCGACCGGGAGGACGACGTCGACCTGAGGTCCCGAGCGCAGGGCAAGGCCTGCCCCGGCATGGAGATCCGGATCATCGATGTGGAGTCCGGGACCGACGTCGGGCCGGGAGTGATCGGCGAGATCCTGTTGCGCGGCTACTCCGTGATGGAGGGGTACTACCGCGCTCCGGAGAAGACCGCCGAGGCGCTCGACACGGACGGCTGGCTGCACACCGGTGACCTCTACAGCTTCACCCCCGAGGGCCAGGTCGCCTTCCACGGCAGGCTCAAGGACATGCTCAAGGTCGGTGGGGAGAACGTCGCCGCCGTCGAGATCGAGTCCTTCGTCGCGCGGCACCCGGCCGTGGAGTGGGTGGAGGTGGTAGGACGCCCGGACGCCCGGCTGGACGAGGTCCCGGTGGCGTTCGTCGAGGTCAAGGCCGGACACGCCGTCACCGAGGCCGAACTCCTGGACTTCTGCACGGGCCGCATCGCCCGCTACAAGGTGCCCCGGGCCTTCTACTTCCTGACTGCGGACGAGTGGCCCCGATCCGCCACGAAGATCAACAAGAACGAGCTGCGGGCCCGCGTCGCCGCGCCGACGGCACCGCTCGCCGAGGTGGGAAGCACCTCGTGACCACACGACTGCGACGCACCCTGGTCACCGTCGCCGAGGTGCGCGAGGCCGCCGAGACGCTCCTGGAACCGGTTTCCGACGGAGCCGACCTCGACGGCCTCTCGGCCGCGCTGATCCGACTCGCCGTCCACGCCTCGGTCTGCACCCTCGATCCCGCCGGCATCGACGACGCCACCTGCCGGGCGCTCGACGCGGGCGCGACGCCCGAGCAGGTCCACGAGACCCTCGTCCTGGTCTCCGCCCTCGGTGTCCACACCCTGATGGAAGGGACCCGGCGGCTCTCGGCGATCCTGCGCGAGCGCGGGACGCCGGCCGCGCCGGTCGACGCGGAACGGGCCGGGCTGCGGTCCCGCCTGCAGGGCGACGACCCCTACTGGGAGGACTTCGACCACGAGATCCCGGGGTTCCTGGACGCCCTGCTCGAGCACTCCCCCGACGCCTACCAGGCGTTCTTCGCCTACTGCGCCGTCCCGTGGCGCAGCGGGACCGTCCGCGGGCGGCTCAAGGAGCTGATCGCGATGGCCTGCGACGCCACGCCGACCCACCGGTACCTGCCCGGCGTCCGACTGCACCTGACCAACGCCGTCCGCCTCGGTGCGGGACGCGTCGGGGTCCGCCGCGCGCTCGACATCGCCGCTGCGGCCCCCTCCCACCCAGGAGTGCCCGCAGCGGAATGAGACGGCCGGGTGCGGGCAGGCAGCCCGCACCCGGTCCCGCTCACTTGACCAGGAAGCCCGCGTCGACCGGCAGCTGGACGCCGGTCACGTAGCGCCCGGCGTCCGAGGCCAGGTAGACGATCGCGTTGCTGATGTCGACCGGGTCGACGGCGTCGACCGGCAGCGAGTTCAGCACCAGCTTCGCGAAGCCGGAGTTCTCCGCCATGTAGCGCTCGACCACCGCGTTCTCCACCATCGGGGTGTGCACGCCGGTCGGGTGCACGGTGTTCACCCGGATGCTGTGCGGCGCGAGGTCCACCGCGAAGTTGCGCATCAGCCCGACCACACCGTGCTTGGCCGCGGTGTAGGCGTCCATCGCCAGGCTGCGGTTCGCTGCCGACTTCGACGCGGCCGTGGAGGCGGTCAACACGATCGCCCCGCCGTTGCCTGCCTCGATCATGATCGGCGCCGCGGCGTCGACGGTGTTCCACACCCCGGTCAGGTTGACGTCGATGGTGTCCTGCCAGAACTGCCGCCGCTCCACGGGATCGGTCGGCTCGTCCAGCGTCAGCGCGTACACACCGGCGTTGGCGCACACGATGTCGAGCCGACCCAGCTCGGCCACGCCCGCGTTCACGGCCTCGCGCAGGGCCACTCCGTCCCGGACGTCGGCCACGCTCGCCACGATGCGCCGGTCGAGCGCCTCGACGAGGCGGACCGTCTCGTCGAGGTCCTCCTTGGTCGCCATCGGGATCTCCACCGACGGGATCTGCGCGCAGATGTCGACCGCGATGACGTCCGCGCCCTCCTCGGCCAGCCGAACGGCGTGGCTGCGTCCCTGGCCCCGCGCCGCCCCGGTGACCAACGCGACCTTGCCCTCGAGCACTCCCACGATTCCTCCTCCTCGGCGAGGTGATACCCGGAGAACGCTATCAACGTCGACGTAAACCATCAACGGTCTCGTAAACGGAGCGGACTGGTTCGAGGTCAGACGCACCCAGCGCGCTCCGTTGATCGACGCACTCGCGGTCGGTGACGTCGACGCGTCCCGGGACGGGACCGCCTCGCACTTCCGCGGCACCGGAGAACTGCTCGGGCGACCGCGCGCCGCTACGCCGGATCGAGCACCTCGTCGACGACCCCGAGGCGCCGGCGGCGGACGAGACCGCCACACCCGGGCATCCGGCACGGACCACCGCAACGACCTTCACCCCGCCCGAGGAAGGCCGCGGGCAGACCCGAGGCGGGCAGACCCGGGGCCCACCTCGGCGGCCGCCGCCGCCACGGCGCTTCCCCCGAGCAGGGCCGCGATCCCGGCCGCTCCCGATAGGCGGCCTCCGCACCACCGGATCTGCTCAGGCAGCAACTGCCCGACGAGGAGGTTCCGGAGCAACGACGTCAACCCCGCAACCGGTGGCGTTCCGCCACTGGCGCAACCCAGTCCCACGCCGCCAGCTCGTGGCATCGGCGAGCCGGCGCCGGCCGGGGCTGGTCAGCGGTGATGGGTGGCCTGTTCGAGGACCCAACGGCCGCCCTTGCAGTCGGCGGGCAGCGGCGGGAATCGGTGGCCCTTGACGTCGGTGCTCTCGTGCTGGTGCCCGCAGCCGCTGTCACACTCATAGATTCCGCTGGCCGGCACGATCTCGCCGGGCCGGAACGTGGCGCCGCGCTCAACCATGTAGGTGCCCTTCCTCTCCGACTCCGCCGACGAGCGGTCCCGACCGGTGAGCCGTCCCGAGTGGTCTACCCGCCACCCGACACCGGAATCCTGTCCGCGCCGCTGCCCCAGCCGCAGCTGAGAGTGCGACCCCCACCGGGCGTCGGCCAGAACCCGCCCGGCGTCCCCGGCGCCACCCCCTGG
Source organism: Pseudonocardia kujensis (assembly GCF_021283305.1). GTDB lineage: Bacteria > Actinomycetota > Actinomycetes > Mycobacteriales > Pseudonocardiaceae > Pseudonocardia > Pseudonocardia kujensis. The sequence goes on along the minus strand of NZ_JAJSOK010000058.1, from coordinate 28,864 downwards.
CTCTCCCCGCCTCATCGGGGCGCCGAGGCCGACCGACCGACCAGCTGCTCCCATCGCCTGGAACCGCTCCCCAGCACGCGGCCGGAGCCGGGCCAGGAACACCGCCCGGTCCAGCCCGCTGCCATCGCCGCCGTCACAGGCTGTTGTAGCTGGTCATGAAGCTTGCGACGAGTCTGCGCGGGACGCTCGTGGACGGTTACCGTCACCGTTCACGACGAGGGGAGCGGTCGTGCAGGTGCGAGTCCTCGAGCCGCCGACGGCCGGCCACCCCGTTCAGACGGGAAGCGGTTTCGACGCGGTCCTCGGCAATCGCACCATGGTGACCATCCCGACGACGGCCATCGCGATCATCCAGTAGACCGGGCTCATCCTGCTCCCGGTGCCGGCCACCAGGGCGGCAGCCACGAGCGGGGTGACGCCGCCGATGATCACTCCGAGGTTGTACCCGATCGCGATGCCCGAGTAGCGCACGTTCGCGGGGAACAGCTCCGTGGCCAGCGGCCATGCCGGAACCTGTGCCCAGCCGGTGAAGAACAGGCAGACGAAGTAGACGATGCCGACGACCCAGAGGTCGTCCGTCGCGATCAGGACTGCGAAGACCGGGAACCCGATGGCTGCGTAGGCGATGTAGGACGCCAGCAGCACCGGCCGCCGGCCGTACCGGTCCGTCAGCCTGCCCGTCCACGGGTAGGTCAGGGTGGCCAGCGCGATGCACAGGGCCGCGGTCCACGCGACGCCGGTGGCCGAGAATCCCTCCTGCTGGAGGAAGATCGCGAAGTAGGCGACCCCGAAGTAGCCGGTGCCGTTGAAGGCGACAGCCAGCCCAGCCACCCGGGCGACCGCCAGCGGGTGGCTGCGGAGCGCGGCCAGCAGCGGGCTCCGGACGATCGCGGCCTTCTCCTTCAGCTCCTGGAACTGCGGCGACTCCTCGAGCCGGAGCCGGGCCCACAGGCACACGACGGTGAGCAGCAGCGAGAGGAGGAACGGGATCCGCCACCCCCACACCGCCACCTGGTCGGCCGGGACGAGGATCCGGACCAGCCCCACGACCGCCGCCGCGACGGCGAACCCCAGCGTCGATCCGATCGAGATCGTGGAGCCGTAGTAGCCACGCTTCCCGGGCGGCGCCAGCTCGGAGATGTACGTGGCGGCACCACCGATCTCACCACCGGCGGCGAGCCCCTGCGCGAGCCGCGCGGCGATGATGGCGATCGTCGCTCCGACGCCGATCTGAGCGTAGGTAGGGAGCAGGCCGATCACCCCGGACGCCACGCCCATCAGCACGATGGTCGCCACCAGTGCGCGCCGGCGACCGTGCCGGTCGCCGACCCTGCTGAAGATCCAGCCGCCCAACGGCCGGATCACGTACGACGACGCGAACACCGCGAGCGCCGACAGGGTCGAGATCGTCGGGTTGTCACTGGGGAAGAACAGGGGTCCGATGGTCAGTGCGAGGAAACCGTAGACACTGAAGTCGTAGTACTCGATCAGTGTCCCCACACCACCGGCGAGCGACGCGCGCCGAGCGGACTTCGAGCTGATCGTCTTGCCGGTACCTTGTGCGGTCGTCATTGACTCTCCTTGGGCGTACCAGGGGTGGCAGATCGCACTTGCCGGCCCGCCCTGTGGCGCGGGGCGGGCTCCGTCACATCGCTCGATGCGATGACGAGTCGGAGGAACGGGCGGGGGCGAACCTGTGATCGCTGCTGGGCCGCCGCCCGCTCGGGGAGACTCTTGCGTGTCGCACACAGGCGCGCAATGCACCTCCGCAGTCGGACTCTTGCAAGTTCCGCACGTATCGCTTCGCAGAGGGCACGGCTGCCGCGGGTTCAGCCGCGACCGGTAGCGATGGCGCGGAAGGAAGGCACCGGAGACAGCATCCTGAGCTCGCGACCCGCTCGACGAGCCGCTCGGTGGCTCGGCGGTAGCGGACCAGGTCGGCAATGGCGAGGACCGGGAGATCGTGCTCGGCGGCGAACGCAATCACTGCCCTGTCCCGCGGCATCTCCCCGTCCGACCCGATCAGCTCACTGATGATGCCGACCGGGTCGCGACCGGCGAGGCGCACCAGCTCCGACCGTGGCCTCCATGTGCCCGGCGCGGACGAGAACGCCGCCGTCGCGGGCGCGCAGAGGGAAGATGTCTCGAGCGGGCGTCGTTCGGTTCCCGGCTCTGCCCGAGACTGTCACGTTGCACCTCTCAGATGGTGAAGGCCGGCCGGCTCACGCCCTCGCCGCCGAGTGCGCGGACGTTCCTTGTGTCAGGTGCCGTCAGCCGGGATGAGCAACGCGTTGATCGCGGCGGTGCGGATCGTCGTCCCGACACTCTCGGGATCGAGGCCGCTGTTGAACTGCGGAACAGAGTTGATCATGGAGAAGACGGCGTGGGTCAGGATGCGGGTCTGAGCATCGGACAAATCGGGCCGGAGGCGGGTGACCAGGCCGCTCCACTCCTCGGCGTAGAGGCGCATCATGCGCCGCATGCGGTGGCGCTCGTCCTCGGGGACGTTGTGTTCGTTCTTCAAGAAGACCAGCGAGGACGGAATGCTCTGGAGGCTGCGCGTGACGTGGTAGTCGATCATCTCCTCGAGCGCCTTGCGCGGATCCGTCACGTTGGCTGCGATCTCGCGCGCGTGGGCCAGCAACTCGTTGAGCGGATCCTCGAGTACAGCGATCAGCAAGGCCTGCTTGCTCGGGAAGTGCCGGTAGAGTGCCGGGCCGGTCACCCCGGCCCGCGCGCCGATCATCTCCGTGGTGACTGCGTCGAAGGCGAGCTCGTGGAACAACTCACCCGCCACCCTGATCAAGGTCTCCCGGCGGGAGGCGCGAGGAGACGCAGCGCGGGGGGGAGGCGGGCTCATCATGCGGGGAAGCTTAAGTGAGTGGGCCATAACGAGCCCTCCCGTGCGCGGCCAGCAGGTCGGCGACGGCGTCGAGGCAAGCGAGACCCAGCTCGGGTGACATTCCGTGCGGGTCGCCGAGCACCCCGTTTGCCGAGATCGCCTCGACGCCGCTGGTGAAGACCCGCTGGAGCATCTCGTCGTCCATCGCCCCGGTGAAGCCGGTGGCGGCCCGGTCGCGCCGGACGCTGCCCGGCCGGATGGCCAGCATGATCGAGGTCTCCGCGACATCGGCGTGGCCGCCGACGTGGTCGCCGAGCCCGGCGACGCGCTCGGCGGCGTTGCGCCACGCATCGATGACCGCCGCCTTGTCTGCGAAGGCGACGACGTCGAGACCGGGGGGCAACTGCGGCGCGAGCCTCGCCTCGATGCCAGCCAGCAGCGGGTAGTTACCGATGTGCGCCGAGAAGATCAGGACGCGGCGGAATCCACGCCCGGCGACGCTGGCGCAGTAGTCGGTGCAGATCGCCTCGAGCGTCTCCGCTCGCAGCGAGAGCGTTCCCGGGAAGCCGAGATGGTGCGACGAGCATCCGACCCGCACCGTCGGCAGCACCAGGGCGTCGCCGAGCCGCTGGGCAACGAGGACGGCCAGGCGGTCAGCGTGATCGCTGTCGACCGAGAGCGGCAGATGTGCGCCGTGCTGTTCGGTGGCGCCGAGGGGAAGGACGGCCGTCCGCATACCGACCTCGAGGGCATCGGCGATCTCGGGCGAGGTCAGGTGCTCGATCCGTAGCTCGCTCACGTCGTCGCCCACTCTCTCGCCCGCCCTGAAGTTACGCGCCGCTAACATTTTTGCCTCCGCTCCGGCCCTTGACCCGGCGTTCTCGTCGTCCTACGTTAGCCGCCAATAACATTCCACGGAAGGGCTGGCATGGACTTCATCCTCATGACCGAGGGCGACACGCCCGTGGGGCTCACCCACGAACACCGTTATCGCGAGCTGGTCGACGAGGTGCTGCTCGCGGAGAAGGTCGGCTTCGACGCCTTCGGCAGCTCGGAACAACACGTTGCCATCGGCACCGCGACGGTCTCGTCGCCGGAGGTGCTCTACCCGTACCTGATGGCGCTCACGGACCGGATCCGCTTCATCCACCTGGTCACGCTGCTGCCGACCCGGATGAACCACGCGTTGCGCGTCGCAGAACGCACTGCCACCGAGGACATCCTGTCCAACGGCCGCGTCGAGCTCGGTACCGGCCGCGGCAACACGACCCTCGCCCTGCGCGCCTTCGAGGTCGACCCGACCGAGAACAAGTCCCAGTGGCGCGAGGGGGTCGAGCTGATCCGTCGCGCGTTCCTCGATGACCCGTTCTCCTTCGTGGGCGAGCACTACAAGGTCCCGCCGCGCAGTCTCGTTCCGAAGCCGCTGCAGATGCCCTACCCGCCCATCTCGGCCGCGGCCGGGAGCCCGAGCTCGGTCGAGACCGCGGCGGCGATGGGCATCGGCGCCATCATGGGTGGTCTGTACCTCGGGTTCGACCTGGTCGAGAACATGCTCAAGCTTTACGACGAGACGCTGGCCGCCACGGATCACGCGTACCCGATCACCCCGCGGAAGATGGTCACGATCTCCGGCGGCATGCACTGCGCGGAGACGACCGCGCTGGCCCGCAAGCAAGCGCAACCGCTGTTCGACATGGCCAAACTGTCGACCGGCGCCTACGAGCGGCTCTCCACCCTGTCGAAGGACTACGCCTACATGGGCGCGGTGAAGGACGTCGACTTCGACAACGAGGAGTACATGTTCGAGGAGTCGCAGGGCTTCGTCGTCGGCGACCCGGACCACTGCATCGAGCACGTCCAGCGTTACGCGGACATGGGCGTCGACGCGCTTGTCCTGCGGGTGGACAGCCTCCCGCACGAGCAGCTGCTGAGGTCGATCGAGCTGTTCGGCAAGTACGTCATCCCGCGCTTCAAACACCCGCGCAACGTGGTGCGCCCGGCCGACGACGTGCTGGCCGACATCCGCGCTGCGCGCCCCGCCCACGAGGCGGCGCTGCGCGCGTTCGCGGCCACGCCGGGCTCCACCCAGAACCACGCGAACCTTTCGGAGGCTGTGCGATGAGCGATCTCTACAACCACGGATCCGGGCACGTCCTGACCGAGCGGCCCGCCGACGGCGTGCTGCTGATCACGATCAACCGCCCCGAGCGGTACAACTCGCTCCTGCTGCCGATGTTCGAGGAGATGAGCCGGATCTGGGCCGACGTCGAGCGCGACGACGAGACCCGGGTGGTCGTGGTGACCGGTGCCGGCAAGGCTTTCTGCACCGGGATGGACGTGGCCCAGCCCGATCCGACCCCGGAGGACGCTCTCGCCATTCTCGAGTCCGAGCGCAGGCGGGTCTCCACCGTCCTTCGGATCGAGAAGCCGATCATCTCGGCGATCAACGGACCCGCGGTCGGATACGGACTGTCCACCGCTCTGCTCGCCGACATCAGCATCGCCGCCGAGGACGCGGTGCTGGTCGAGGGCCACACCAAGGTCGGCGTCACCGCGGGCGACCACGCCGCGCTCATCTGGCCCCTCCTGGTGGGCATGGCGAAGACCAAGTACTACGTGCTGACCTCGGAGAAGCTGACCGGTGCCGAGGCTGAGCGGATCGGGCTGGTGAGCCTGGCGGTCCCGCGCGAGCAGGTGCTGCCACGAGCGCTGGAGGTCGCCAGCCAGCTCGCGCAGGGCTCCCAGCAGGCCATTCGGTTCACCAAGCGCGCCCTGAACGCTTGGCTCACCAACGCCGTGCCCCAGCACGAGCTGTCCGCGGCGCTGGAGATCCTGGACTTCGCGGGCGCCGACTACGCCGAGGCCCGCCAGGCCTTCCGGGAGAAGCGCCCCGTGGAGTTCCCGTCCGCCCGCACCGTCGGCGTACCGACGACTTGACCGGAGGTGAGCATGACCGCGGTCCCGCACCACACGGCCCTCGACGAGGTACGGCTGTCCGAACAGAAGGACGGCGTGGTCGTCCTCACCGTGAACCGTCCGCCTGCGAACGCACTGAGCAACGCCCTGGTCGCACGGCTCGCCACGACGATCGGCGACCTCGCACGCCGCGCCGACGCCCCCGCCCTGGTCCTGACGGGGGCGGGCGACCGGTTCTTCACCGCGGGCGGTGACGTCAAGGAAGCCGTCGGCTACGGCGTCGAGGCGATGGTCGAGCGCATGACGGCCTTCCACGCTCTGTTGGGTGCATTCGAGCACTACCCCCGCCCCCTCGTCTGCGCCGTCAACGGATGGTGCGTCGGCGGCGGGATCGAGATGACGCTGTTCGCGGACGCCGTCTACGCCTCCACCGACGCGCGGTTCGTCTTCCCCGAGATCAACCACGGGCTGCTGCCGGCGGTGAAGGGCATCCCCCGAGCCCGCCGACTGCTGGGGGACCGCGCCGCCCGCCGGCTTCTGCTCGGGGGGGAGCCGATCGACGCGTACGACGCCGAGAACCTCGGAATCGTCGACCTCGTCGTCCCCCCCGACGAGGTCCTCACCGCCGCGGTCGCCCATGCTCGGGGCGCAGCCGCGAAACCGCCCGTCGTGTACGCCGAGCTGAAGCGCACGCTCGCCGACCGGACCGAGGGCTGGTCCGACGAGGAGCAGCTCACCGCCACAGCCGCGGGGGCCAGGACGGTCTTCGAGGATCCCACCGCACGCGCGGCCCGGGAGGGTTGGAATGGCTGACCAGCGGCACGCGGTGGACCCGACGATCTTCCGGTCGGCGCTGGCGCGCTTTCCGTCGGGCGTCACGATCGTGACCACCCGCAGCGCTGCCGGAACCTGCCATGGGTTCACGGCCAGCTCGTTCGCGGCGCTGTCCCTGGATCCGCCGCTCGTCCTCGTCTGCCTGGACCGACGGGCGGACTGCTTTCCGGTGTTCATGGCAGCCGAACAGTTCGTCGTGAACATCGCGACGCCGGCGCACGCGGAGCTCGCGGTCCGCTTCGCGACCAAAGGCGCCGACAAGTTCGCCTACGAGACGTTCGAGTCCGACGAACATGGCCATCCGGTGCTGCCCGAGGCCGCGGCGGTCATCCACTGCTCGTGGGAACAGGCGGTCCCCGGCGGGGATCATGTGATCCTCATCGGACGGGTGCACGACGCTCGGACGGGCAGCGGCAAGCCCGTTGCCTGGTATCAAGGCGGCTTCCTCCACCTCGGAGACGGCGCCGCATGATCGACATGAGATGCAGGATCGTCGGCGCTGACGGAGAGGGCCTTGAGATGGAACTGACGGAGACGGAACTGACGGAGTTCGAACCGACCCGGACGCTCCCCGGACTGTTGCTCGACCGTGCCCGTTCCGAACCCGAGGCCGTCGCGATGCGCTACTGGCGCGACGGGAACGCGCAGGCGGTGACCTGGCGGACGTACCGGGACCGGGTCCGTGACGCTGCGCTCGGCCTCGCCGAGAACGGGGTACGCCACGGTGATCGCGTCGCCGTGATGAGCAGCGCGCGCCCCGAATGGATCTACGCCGCTCTTGCCGTGCAGAGCGTCGGTGGCGTCGTGATCGGGGTCTACCCGACCAACTCCCGCGCCGAGATCGAGCAACTCCTCGTCCACAGCGAAGCGGTCGGCTTCGTGGGGGAGAGCTCCACCGAGCTGGACAAGGTCGCCGCGGTCGCCGCACGCACACCCGCGCTACGCCTCGTCGTCGGGATCGACGCCGCCCCGACCGGGCTACCCGACTCGGTGACCGGCACGACCTGGGACGAGCTGAGCTCAGCGGGAGCACACCACGGAGGCGAGCCGGCCGACCGGCTCGAGGAGCTGGTCGAGGCCACGACCCTCGACGACCCCGCCGTGCTCTTCTACACCTCCGGATCCACCGGCGCCCCGAAGGGCGTCGCACACTCCCACCGCACGCTGCAGCACGCGGTCCAGACCATCATCGGGCTCTACCCGGGCATGGAAACCCGCCGCCACGACATGGTCGGGTTCCTCCCGCTCGCCCACGTGGCGCCGGCGCTGCTCCTCATCTTCACCCCGCTGCTCACCCGCCTCGTGGCCACCTACTGCCGTATGCAGGACTACGAGCAGGTGGTGCGCGCGGTGCGGCCCACGGCCCTGCTGTGGCCGCCCCGCTTCTACGAGAAGACGGCCGGCGAACTGATCGCTCGAGCGGAGTCCTGGAGGGGCATCCGGCGTCACGCCTACCGAGCGGCGATGGGAATCGGCCGGCGGATGGCCGAACGACGGTGGTCCGGTCGCCGGTCACTCGTCCTGCAGCTCGCTTACCTCGCCGCGCTCCGCGGCATGTTCCTGCCGTTGCGGGCGACCGTCGGGATGGACCGCATTCGCGTCGCCTGGACAGCCTCGGCCGCCATGCCGGAGAACCTCATGGCTCTCTGGCAGATCTGGGGCCTCGATCTCCGGGAGAACTACGGACTCACCGAGACCGCGGGCTGCCCCGTCGGACAGTTCGACCAGCCCTTCCCGCGTCCGGGCCGCATCGGCCGCGAGTTCCCCGACTCGCGCTACCGGGTGGAGATCGCCCCGGACGGCGAGATGCTGCTGAGGGCGCCGCTGCTCTTCCGGGAGTACTGGCACAACCCCGAAGAGACCGACGCCGTGCTCCAGGACGGCTGGTTCCGAACCGGAGACCTTGTCGAACGCACCGAGCACGGCGATATCCGCCTCATCGGACGTAAGAAGGACGTGATCATCACCAGCGGCGGAAAGACGATCAACCCGCAGCCCGTCGAGACCCGACTCAAAGAGAGCTCCCTGATCAACGAGGCGATCATCGTCGGCGACGGACGCAAGTACCTCACCGTGCTGTTGGAGCCGAGCGCGCTGGCCATCGGGCTCAACCCGGCTGCCCTGTCAGAACGCCTGCGGACCGAAGTCGAACAGGTCAACGCCGACCTCGCGCGCGTCCAACAGCTCAAGGCATTCCGGGTGCTGCCTCGGGCCCTCGAGACCGCGCGCGGGGAGCGGACCGCCAACGGCAAGATCAGGCGGAACGTCGTCGTGAGATCGTTCTCCTCGCTGGTGGACGAGATGTACGGCGCGAACGACGACTTCGTCATCGCCGAGCACGTGCGGTCGCGGTCGAGCTAGCGGTGGGGCTCGACGGCCCGGCCCGGCCCCTGGGCACCTTGCCCGCGGCCGGGCCACTCCCGGACCTCACGCTGCGACACCTCCGGGCCGTGCAGGCGGTCGCCGCCTCCTCCAGCTTCACCAAGGCGGCGGCAACCGAGCACATCTCCCCGTCGGTCCTCAGCCGCCGGGTCAAAGAGGTGGAGCGGCTGCTACGGGTACGTCTGTTCGAGCGGACGACCCGAAATGTCGTTCCCACCGCGGCCGGGCAGGCGTTCCTCCTCGCGACGGGGGCGGTCCTCGACGACATGGAGATCCGCCTCCGCCGGTTCATGTCGTACGCAGCCGCGGAGACCGGCACGGTCTCGGTGGCCACCCTGCCGTGCTTCGCTGCCGTCCTGCTGCCGAGCATCGTGCATGGGTTCACCCAGGATCGCCCGGATGTCACCTTCGAGATCATCGACAGCACCGCGGACGAAGTCCTCGACCGTCTGGAGGACGGCACCGTCGAGCTCGGTCTGACGACATCAGTCGATCTTCCTGACAGCTACTGCTTCAGGCCTCTCCTCGAGGAACGCTTCTACGGAGTCGCCCACCAAGGACACCACTGGTCCACGAGGCAGATGCTGTCGTGGTACGACTTTCAGCACGAAGCTGTTGTCGCGACGCGACCCGGCATCAGTATCCGTGACGATGTCGATGCCGCGTTCCGGCGCCATTCGATCTCGGTGAGCCAGCAGGTCAACGCGTCGAGTATCGCGACGATCGTGAGGCTGGTGCGGGCGGGCGTCGGCGTAGCTGCACTACCGGCCACGGACGTGCACGGCTTCGGCCTGGACGATCTCGTCGCGGTTCCTCTCGACTCCCCTGGCGCGACCCGCGTCGTGGGCATCGCCTACCACCATCCGGAGAGTCGCTCGCCGCTCGCCGCCCGCTTCCTCGAGTTCTTGTGCGCGAGCGAGATCGACCCACCAGAGGGCGTGCGCCGCATCGGGTGCGCGCCGACGTCGAGCTGAAGGAGCAGGGCGCCTCCTCGACCCTTGGCGCCGGTCACACCGCCGCCGGGCTCCCCGATGTACTGGAGAAACAAGATGAACCCCGTACGGGGCTCCGTGTCCTTCGAGCCGATGACGCCGACGGCCTACCTGGATCGTGCGGCGGCCGCGCACGGGAGCGGATCGGGGTGGTGGACGGTGATCAACGCTGACCTACGCCGAAGCGCCCGGATCGAGGGGCTGACCGCCACCGAAGCGCGTCGACCGATCGGCGACGGCCCGGCGGAGGCACGCCCTGCTGGCCCGCATCCCCGTGCGCCGGCCCGTCTCCCGGTCACGGCAGCTTCGACGCCACGACGTCGAGCTGCGCGATGTCGGGTGCCTTCGCGAACAGCTCGTCGGCCCTCGCCCCGAGCGCCTGTCCGACCTTGCCCTGCAGGTGGGCCGTGCGGCCGGCGTCGTCGGGGAAGAAGTCGACGATCGCGAACGTCGTCGGTCCGAGCTTGACGGCGAACCAGGCCACGGTGGCCGGCTCCTCCTCGACCAGCGAGCGACCGGCCTCGAGGAACTCCTCGACGTCGGCCTCCTTGCCCGGCAGTGCCTCCAGTGTCACCAGCAGTCCCACCGCGACCGACATGTCTCTCCTCAGGTTCGTTCGACCTCTGGTTCTCGATCTCTGCGAAGGTCAGCGTCGGGGGCGCGGGCGGCCGGCGCATCCGCCTGCCAGGCCGGATCTCGAGGGTGGCGTTGGGCGTGCCGGGCCGGGCTACCGCTGCCGACCACCTCGTCGTCGATGCGCAGGGTCGGCAGCAGGATCACGCCCCGCCCTGCTGGACCCGGGTTCGGCGGAGCTCCCGCGTTCGTCCGCATCGAGCCCTCCCCAGACCCCGTCGCCCGATGCGTGGAACTGGGCCCAGTGCAGGCACTCCGGCCGGACCGGACAACACTGGCAGATCGCCTTGGCCCGGGTCAGCTGACGATCGGCGAGCTTTCCGGTGCCGGTGGGGAAGAAGATCTCCGGGTCGACGTCTCGGCACGCCGCCCGATCCAGCCAGATGGTCATGGACCGATGCTCCGTCCTCGATCCGGTTCGGACCTCGGCCTGACAGTGCCAACACGAAGGCCGCGGTCGGTCCGGCAGACCTGCCGTGACATCGCCAGGAGGGCCACTGCTGCCCCGCTCGTCCAATCCGACACCGGCACGCGGGGAGGCAGTGGCGGGGACGACGGGGGCGGGGTGTCGGCGGTCGGAGGTGCCTCGGGCCGGTGGGCGGCTGGGCTGGTCGGTCGGGGTTGCGTGGCGTGGCGCGGCCTGTTGAAGTGGGTCGCACCTTGCCCGGAGGGCAGGGCTCGTTTTGCTTGCCGGGTCAAACAGCTGGCCGCCCCGACCACCGACGCCCTGGTGCTGATGTTGTTCGGGGAGATCGACCTGAGGAACTGCTTCGAGATGCAGCTCTGGGTCGAGTCGCACCGGGCCGAGCGGGTCGTGCTCGACCTGAGCTTCGTGGAGTTCATGGCTGCGTGCGGGGCTCGGCGCCTGGTCGAAGTGCAGGACACCTTCCGCCGCCGGGGCAGCGAACTGCGAGTCGTCGTGACGAACAACCCGATCCCCGATCGAATGCTGCGGCTTGCCGGCCGTTTCGAATTGTTCGATTCGGTGGTCGAGGCGTTCCGGTAGGGCCCGTTCGGGCCCGGGCGCGCGCAACAAGTGATCTCGGGCGGGGCCATGCCAGGACGAGTGGGCCTGGATCAACGAGCAGGCAGCACGTTCTGTCTCCGTGGGCGTGGAGCGGGAAGACCAGGTGCGGCGGCGCCGACACGAAGCCCGCGTCAGCCACTACCGCCCCCGCTGGGAACGACCACCGAAGTACTGAACCGCCGTTGCAGCACTATCCGGGCACCGCGGGGGAATCCCGGTGAGATGAGCGAGGAACGGGCAACACCGTCGTCCGACGAGCAGGCGCCGGACGAGGTGCAGAACCAGTCGGTCGGCACCCTGGAGCTGTTCTTCGACCTGGTCTTCGTCTACGCGATGGCCCAGGTCACCGTCCTGATCATGGCCGACGTCTCCTGGGTGGGTTTCGGTCACGGGCTGCTCGGGCTGGCCGCGGTGTGGTGGGCGTGGGTCTGTTACGCCTGGTTGACCAACACCTCGGCCCACGCGGGTCCGCTTCCTCGGGTGCTGATCTTCCTGGCGATGGCGGCGATGCTGGTCGCCGCTGTCGCGCTGCCGCAGGCGTTCGGCGCCAGAGCGCTGGTGTTCGGGCTCGCGCTCGTGGCCGTCCGCCTGATGCACGTCGTGCTGCTGGTTCTCGACGTGCGCGGCGAGGCCGCCGTGGGCGCCGCCGCGTTGCGGCTGGTCCCCACCCTACTCACCGGGCCGGCGCTCGTGGTGGCCGCGGCGTTCCTCGACTCGCCGGCCAGGGAGCTGCTGTGGATCGCAGCTGTCGTGATCGACTTCTCCGGGCCGCTCCTCGTCGGCACGGACGGTTGGCGGGTCGCGCCGTCGTACTTCGTCGAACGGCACGGTCTGGTCGTCATCATCGCGTTGGGCGAGGCGATCGTGGAGGTCGGGGCTGGGGCCGAGGAGAACCTGGCCCGGCCCGGGGTGCTCGTCGGGGTCGTGCTTGCCGTGTTGATCGCGGCCGGGTTGTGGTGGTCCTACTTCGGCTACATTCGCGCCGGTGCAGAGCGCCGGTTGCGGGGCGCCGAGGGCCAGGATCGGGCGCGGTTGGCGCGTGACTCCTACAGCTATCTGCACCTGCCGCTGGTGGCCGGGGTCGTGTTCTTCGCGCTCGGGGTGCACGAGGCGGTCGCCGGGGTGGACGAGCCCCTGCCGCTGCTGCCCGCGCTGGCCCTGGCCGGCGGGGTTGCGCTGTTCTTCGCTGCCGATGTCGGCTACCGCTGGCGGGACCACCACCAGCTGGCCACCGACCGGGTGCTCGCTGCGCTGGCCGCGGCCGCGGTCATCCCGCTCGCCATGTTCGCACCCGCGCTGGCCGCGCTCGCGACACTGACGGCCGTCTGTGTGGTCCAGACCGGATGGGAGCTCTGGCGGCGACCCGAGATCGGGCCTGTCGGCCGCTCCCACTGAGCGAAGGAGCAAGGTGGAGGGCGCAGGTCCACTGGTCAAGCCTGGCGTGCTCACGGGGCGGTCGGCGGCGCCACACTCGCCGCAGCGGCGATGCGGGCCGGGCTGATCGACGAGCACGTGCTGGCCACCGCAACGGTCTCGGTGGGCAGCGCACGCCGTTCTTGACGGCCCTGGACAGCTGGGTGAACCTGACCCTGGTGGAGACCCGGACGTTTTCCGACGGCGTGGCCCTGACCCGGTACGAGACCAGGCACTGAACGCCGCCGCACAGCACACGAGCTGCTACTCACCTCGCCGCACACTGGCCCGATCATCGACACCGGCCACCGCCACCCGCTCGTCGAGCAGCTCAGCCCCGCGCCCGAGCAGTGGACCCGCCCGCATCCGACAACGCGCCGTCGCCACCGCCGTCCTGGGCATCGACGACCACGCCGAACGCCAGCGCGGCTGGCACGTCAAGAACCCCTCGGACGAGGCCGAAGCCGCCTACTGCGCTTGCACGCCCCGCCCGCACACCTCGACCCGTGCTGGTACAGCAGGGGCTGGCGCCGGGACGCCACCGGCGGGTCGGCGTCGGTTCGCGTGCCGTGGGTGCCGGCACTCATGAGGTCTTCCCTTCCGCGGCCACGGAGCGCGGGCCGCGCCACGATGGTCCGACGACGCCGGTCCGCATGCCTCGGCCCGACGGAGCGAAGCCACGTCCCCAGGTGGACCCCGAGAGGTGGAGGCGGGTGTCCGGGGCCTGGACCAGGATGGGTGACCTACGGCAGCGGGCGCAGAACCATGTCGCCGGCGCCGGCCGGAGGTGGAGATGACCGCGAGCACGGGTATCCGCATGGTGGCGCTGCCGTCCGGTGAGCGCATCGGCGCGCTGGGCCAGGGCACCTGGTACCTCGGGGAGAACCCGGCGACGCGGGCCGCGGAGATCGCAGCCCTGCGCACCGGCCTGGACCTGGGCCTCACCGTCGTCGACACCGCCGAGATGTACGGGCAGGGCGCGGCGGAGATCCTGGTCGGCGAAGCGCTCGCGGGCCGGCGCGACGAGGTGTTCCTCGTCGACAAGGTGCTGCCGAACCACGCCACCGCGGCGGGAACGATCCGGGCGTGCCGGCAGAGCCTCGCCCGGCTCGGCACGGACCGCATCGACCTCTACCTGCTGCACTGGCGAAGTAGCGTCCCGCTCGCCGAGACCCTCGCCGGGTTCACCGAGCTGATCGACGCGGGGGCGATCCGCTACTGGGGGGTGAGCAACTTCGACACCGACGACCTGACCGAGCTGGTGAACGTGCCGGGCGGGAGCGCCGTCTCCACGGACCAGATCCTCTACAACCTCACCCGCCGCGGCCCGGAGTACGACCTGATCCCCTGGCTGCGCCGGAACCGCCTGCCGGTGATGGCCTACTCGCCGGTGGAGCAGGGCCGCCTCCTCCACGAGCCCACCCTCGCCGCGATCGCCCGCCGGCACGAGGCGACGCCCGCGCAGATCGCCCTCGCCTGGGTCCTGCGCGACGACGGGGTCATCACGATCCCGCGCTCGGGCAATCCCGAGCACGTGCGGGAGAACGCCGCCGCCCTGGACATCCGGCTCACCGCCGAGGACCTCGCCGCCCTCGACGGGGTGTTCCCGCCGCCCCGGCGCCCCGTGCCGCTCGAGGTGCTCTGAGTTCTCGAGCTGCTACGCACCTCGCAGACCGCGAGCGTCCACATCTGGCGTCTGACCAGGAACGTCGGCGAACGGACGACACTCCTCGGCCGGGCGGCACGCTGCGCGGCGAGCGCGCGGGCCCCGATGGCCTCGGAAGCCGCGCCGAGCGCCGCGTCCCGCTCGGCCAGGGCCACCCGGTCTGGCCGCCGACCTGCTCCGCCACCGTCGTCACCGCTCCAAGGAGTTCCTGCAGTGGGGTGCGGGCCGCGGCCAGCCAGGCGTCGATGTCGTCGAGTACCGCCGGGGTGACCGCGCCGTCGGCGGGCTGCAGCGACTCGACCGCGACGTAGACCGCCTCGGCGGCCTTCCAGGACAGCTCGTCGGGGCCCCAGGTCTTGCCGTCCTGGCAGTGCGCGCCCGCTTCCCGCGCCCGGTCGTGGGTGAGATGGGCGCGGCAGCGGCGGAACGCGCACAAACGCCCCTCCCCCGCCGCTGCCGGGATCTGCCCCGGCCCGGCGAGGGTTGTCATAACGCAGCCGGGCCGTCGAGCTCGCCCGGCTGGAGGTGAACGACTGACATGCGCGGCCAGATGCAGGCGCTGCCTTCCTGGTACGAGTACTTGGCAGGCATGGCGGACAGCTCGAGGGGCGGCACATCTCCACACCGAATTGGCAGCGCGGCCGCACTGCGATCGCGAAGTAGCTGGAACGATCCCATGGTCTTCAGGAGCACCGGGACGCCACCAGGGCATCCTTCCGTGATGAGGATGTCCTCGCTGCTCGTCGCAGTGATCGTCGCATGTTTGTCGCCGTCCTCGGCCCGGACACCTTCGCGCCGATCCCCGGCTGGACCGCGGCGGCGGTGTTGTTGTTCCGGGTGTCGCGGACCTGCCTCCGCAACCTGCGAACCGCGTCAGCCGAGGGCGCTCAGGAGCCGGAGGGCGTCTGCGAGCGCGACCTTCACCTCGACGTCGAGCGCGATGTCCACCAGCGGGCCGGAGGCGTCGGGCCGGCGGTCGGGTACGGTCATTCCCCGTCCAGGGCCGAGTGTGCACGCCACATTGACGCGATGGGGCGTGGTGCACAGCGTCCCGGGACGGACGGCCTCCAGCATGGCCAGCATGTCGTGCAGGGCGATCGCGTCCTGTCCGTACCGTTCACGGGTGGCCTCGCGATAGAGCGCCGCCGTGCGGACGAGGGCTGCGCACCGGGGCCCGGCCTGGCTGAGCTCGTCGAGCCACTGGTCGTCGACAGCGCAGTTCATCGTGAGGTCGAGCGGCACGAGCGTCACGGGCACCTCGGGCTGGGTGAGCACACGCTGTGCGGCCTCTGGATCGGCGTAGACGTTGAACTCGCCCGCCCCACGGGTGTTGCCCATGCCTAGAGCGCCACCCATCGCCACGATGCGCCTGATGCGCGGGGTCAGTTCGGGATGCGCAGCGAGCAGAAGTGCGGTGTTGGTCAACGGGCCCAGGCAGGCGATCGTGACCGGGACAGACGACTCCCGCAGGACGCTCACCATGAGGTCGAGGGCGGGACGGGGGTCGGCGGGCCCGGGCTCCCCGAAGGTGCTCGAGTGCATGCCAAGGCCATCGGCGCCGTGCCATTCCGGCGCGACCTCAGCCTGCACGTGTACCAGTGGCCGCGCTGCCCCGGCGGCCACGGGCACGTCAGTACGCCCCGCAAGGGCGAGAATCCGCCGGGCGTTGACGAACGTTTTGTCCAAGGCGACATTGCCATACGAGGCCGTGACGGCACGGACGTCACAATTGGTGCTGGACAACGCCAGGAGGATCCCAAAGGCGTCGTCCACGCCGGGGTCAGTGTCAATGATCAGCGGACTGGGGGTTGGCACGGTCGCCTCCTCGATTCATTCGTTGCACGGCAATGCCAGCTCGGCGGAGGCCAAGGACATGGCCGGGAACGAGAACGCACACCTTCGCCAGGGCCTCCACGAACTTGCCGACGTGCCGCAGCGACTGCTCGCCCAACTCTCCGAGAGGTGCGGCATTCGACGGCTGGACCAACTCCTGCTGAATCGGAATCCCCTTCCGTCGGCCCGGTCCGCCAGGCGCCTATGGCTGACGTCAAGCTTGACCAGGCGGTGCACGGGCCGATTTCGCCCCTGGTGCGGGGAGGCGCGCATACCTGGACTAGAAACGTTTCAGCCACAGCTTACGGGCTGGCTTGCCAGTGGTCAACACTGTCGATCGAGCCCGTGTGACCAAAGAGCCCTGCATCTCAGGCACAGTGTGCCCGTGACGGACTGCCAGAGCGGCGCATCTGCAGGTGAGACGAGCCGTTCAGCTGGGAACCTGACCAGGTACCGCCAATCTCCGGATCAACTCCTGACGTCGTCGCGCCTCCCCGCGCCCACCCTCGCTACGGGATGCCTGGCGGACAACCGTGTTCAACGAGAGGAAGAGAAAGGATTCTACAATACGCCTCTTCCGAAGCTGTGCAGCAGAAGAGTCTTTGTCGTGCCGAAACGTCCCCAGGCCTCGGAGCGGGCACAAGATCCCGTTCCTCGGCTGTTCCTGACGCGCGGCACGACCTGGGTACCCCGCGAGCACGGCATCATCGACGCGCTGGGCGACGCCGATCCCCCGGTCGCCGACACCGCCTACCAGGGCGCCGCCCCAACCCGACACCGGCCGCAACCGACGCCTCGCGCAGCCAAGAGGACGTCACCGCCGCGCACGCCCGCCGCCGCGGCCCCGGCGAGCGGGTCGACGCCGAGCTGAAGAACCGGAAGATCCTGCGCAAGATCCGCTCCGGCCCCTGCCGGCCCGCCGATCTCATCGCCGCAGTTCACACTCTCGTCATTGGCCGCCGCAACTGGCAGTGCGTGATCAGGTCGGCACGGGCTCACCGACTGTCGGAGTCTGCCTGGCGTTGTCCTCTTTGCGGGTGCGCGCCGAGGTGGACCACGGTGGTGTCGGTGTCTCGTTGGTCCTGCAGGGCCACCACACCCTCGGCGTCGCTGCCCACCGGTTTGGCGGCGCCTTCGAGCACCTCCCCGACGGTCCGCACCACCTTGGGCAGCGCGCTGTTGGTCAGCGCCTTGAACATTGGCACGGCCGCAATGAACACGGCCAGTGGCGGCTCGATCAGGCCGAGTCCCACGGCCGCGGCCAGCCCGGCGAAGTATCCGACCGAGCGGGGCACGTCCACGGTCAGCCCGCCCATCTCGATGGTCAGTACGTTGCCCGGTTCGCCGATCCGGATCTCCATCAGGCTCGTGGTCGCCATGCCGATCATTCCCTTCCGCGGGCACCAGTCCCGCGGCGTACCCTGCGTGAGCTCTTCCAACCTGCCGGGCAGCTTGCTCGGCGAGCTGGGACTCGGTGGTGGCGACCGAGCGCCGGGCAGCAGGCCCTGCTCGTGGTGGCGCATCTGCGCGAGGGCGAGACCTACGCTGACCCCGCCGCCGGATTCGACATCGGCACGACGACGGTGTTCCGGTACATCACCGAAGCCGTCGAGAATTGTTGGCCACGCCCGTCCCGAGCCCGCGCAAGGCGATCGCGGTCGCGGTGCGCAAGGCCTCGTGATCCTCGACGGCACCTTGCTGCGCATCGACCGAGTCGGCATCGGGCCGGGCCGTGATCGGCCATATCTCGCCGGCAAACACAAGTGCCGCGGCGTGAACGTGCGCGTCGCCGACCCCGCCTGACGGTTTATCCGGGCTTCACGCGCCCGCCCCGACATGGGGCCGCCAGCGGGCACCGCACAGCGGATACTCCGTAGGGCCGACGATCATCGCGAATGTCACGGACGACATGCAGATCGCCCAGGAGGAGATCTTCGGCCCGGTCATCACGACCACCCACCTACCGCGACGAGGACGAGGCCGTCGAGATCGCCGACGACACGATCACGGCCTGTCGGGCTTCGTGTCCTCGACCGACCAGGAACGGGCCCGCGCCATCGCCCGCCGGATGCGGACCGGCATGGTGCACCTCCACGGCGCGGGGCTGGACTTCGCCGGCGCGTTGGCGACTACAGGCAGTCGGGCGACGGCTCGAGTACACCGACTCGGGTTGCGGGAGTTGCCGGAGATCAAGTCGATCTCGGGTACGGCGCCGGTCTCGAGGACCGGACGGGTGGGCTCGCCGCACGGACGGGCCCACCAGTCGCGCTCCGGCGCTCACCGGCGCGGAGTGCTACTCCAGGATCCGCCCGGCAGTCGTGGCTCCTCTACGGCAGTCGGGGCGGGCCTGTCGGTAGGTGGGTGGGGACTCGGTTCGTGGCGAAGCGTCCATCCGTACTGGAATGGTTTCTAGGCGCTGCGTCTCACCTTGCAGGGTTGACCACAGGCCTGCGCGGCGGGCTACTATAGAAACGAATCCAGTACCCGTCGGGCCCCACCTGCTCTCGTCGGCAGCGAGCAGCTGGCGGCGCGCTCTCCCGCGGGTCTCCCAAGGCCTTCGACATGGAAGGGGTGAGGCATCGTGACGGAGTATGACCCCGGCGCCCCCGACGCACGCCGATTTCCACGGGTGACCGTGCCCGACGACGTCGACAAGATGCCGCGGCTGACGTTCAACACCGGCATCACCACGAACATCTTCCAGTCTCGTGAGCGGGACGACGCCCGGTACCCCCGGCACGGCTACTGCTACGGCGAGCCGGACCACCTGCCCTACCACTGGGACCAGGAGGACCTCGACGAGACGCACTACGTGCTCTCCGGGAAGATCCACTCCATGGTCGAGGACGCGGCTGGTCGCACGATCGTCCTCGAACCCGCGCGGGGCGAGCACATCCACCTTCCCGCGGGCTACAAGCACACGCTGCCGGCCCATGTCGGGGATCGGGTCCTGTGAGCGCGGAGACGCAGGGACCGCTGCGCGTACTGTTCGCCGGCGAGTCGTGGATCAAGCACACGATCCACATGAAGGGCTTCGACCAGTTCCACAACACAGAGTACGAGGAAGGCGCCGGTGAGTTCCTGGCCGCGCTCGACCGCGAAGGCCTCGAGGTCACCTACGTCCGTGGCCACGAGATCTCGTCGAAGTTCCCCAAGTCGGCGCAGGAGTTGCAGCAGTTCGACGCGGTCGTCCTCTCCGACATCGGTTCGAACTCGTTCCTGCTGCCCGACGAGACCTTCCTGAGATCCGAGCGCAGCCCAAACCGGCTCGCGCTGCTGCGGGACTGGACGCGGGCAGGCGGGGGCCTGGTGATGATCGGCGGCTACATGTCCTTCACCGGGATCGACGGCAAGGCAAGGTTCGGGATGACACCGCTGGCTGACGTGCTGCCGGTGCGGATGCTCGACCACGACGACCGGGTCGAGGAGTCCGAGGGCGTCAAGGCGGAGTTCGACGCACCCGCCCACCCGGTTCTGGGCGGCACCCCCGCGGAGTGGCCGCCGCTGCTCGGCTACAACCGGGTCACCGCGAAGCCGGATGCGACGACGATCGCGCGAGCCGGAGACGACCCGCTCCTGGTGGTGGGCCCAGCTGGCGAGGGCCGCGCCGTCGCGTTCACCTCGGACCTCGCGCCTCACTGGGCTCCGCCCGAGTTCGTGGGATGGTCCCACTATCAGAAGCTGTGGGCGTCCATCCTGACCTGGGCGGCTGGCGCCCGGACCTAGGAGGTCACTGCCGTGGTGGCACGCCGTCGGCCGACGATGAAGGACGTCGCCGAGCACGCGAACGTTTCGATCAGCACGGTCAGCTACGTGCTGAACGGCAGCGGGCCGGTCGCCCCCGAGCGCCGCAACCGGGTGCTCGACGCGATCCGCCTGCTCGACTACTCGCCCAACGAGTCGGCGAGGAGCCTCAAGCGACGTTCGGCGTCGACCGTCGCCATGGTGATCCCCGACCTGACCAACCAGTTCTTCGCCATGGTGGCCGAAGGAGTGCAGCGAGCGGCCTCGGCCGTCGACGTCCTGGTCGTGCTGGTCGTCCCGGACGCCACGGAAGTCCCGGAGGAGAACTACGCCAAGTTGCTGCGCAGCCAGCGGGTCGACGGCGTGATCTATCTGTCCGGGACCGGGAGCATGCCGGCGGCCATCTACGACCTCGCTCGTTCCGGGCCGGTGGTCCTGGTGGACGAGCAGATCCCGGGCCGGGACCTGCCCGCGGTCGTGTGCAACTCCCGTCGGGGCGCGCGGGAGGTCGCTGCCCACGTCCTCGCGCAAGGGCACCGCAAGCTCGCGGTGATCGGCGGGCCCCCGGCGCTGTGGACCGCCCAGCAGCGGCTCGCGGGATATCGGGAGGCGTTCGCCGGGGCCGGCATCGACCCCGACGAGGTTCCTGTCTACGCCGGCGACTACCGGCAGGAGTCCGGAGTCACCGCGGCCGCGCGGATCCTGGCGGAGCCGGCCGACAAGCGCCCGACTGCCCTGATCTGCGCCAACGATCTCATGGCGATCGGGGTGATCGAGTGCCTCAAGGCGAACGGGCTGAGCGTGCCACAGGACATGAGCATCGTCGGCTTCGACGACCAACCGATATCCCGCCTGCTGACCCCTAGGCTCACCAGCGTCCGCCAGCCGGCACACGACATGGGCTTCAGAGCAGCGAAGATGCTGTTCGACCTGCTCGACGGCAAGGACGGCCACGGCGCCGACCAGCTGCCCGCCATCGTGCAGATCCGCGACAGCGTCTGCCCACCGAAGGAGGACTCGTGAGCGGCACCGACGTCGTGGTGATCGGCGCGGTCAACGTCGATCTGGTCGTGGCTGCTCCACGACTTCCGGCGCCCGGCGAGACCGTGGTCGGGCCAGGCGTACACCGCCACGGAGGCGGTAAGGGCGCCAACGCCGCTGTGGCAGCTGCCCGGGCCGGCGGCCGGGTGTACTACGTCGGGGCAGTGGGCGACGACGACCTGGGCCTTGCCGCGCTACGGGAACTGCAGGACGACCACGTCGACGTCACCCATGTCGAGATCATCGCCGACGCGCCGACCGGAGCGGCGCTGATCGTGGTCAACGACACCGGCGAGAACCAGATCGCGGTCGGTGCCGGGGCCAACAACGAGGTCACCGCCGCTCACGTGCACGACGCCCTCGGCCGGCGGTTGACCACGGCAGGCATCGTGCTGGTCAGCACGGAGATCCCTGGCGAGGCGGTCGCCGCCGCGGTGCGCGCGGCTCACACTGCCGGCGTCCGCTGCATCCTGAACCCGGCACCGGTCATTCCCAACCTGGCCGATTTGCTCAAGCTCGGCCCCCTGATCACACCCAACGCCGGCGAGCTACTGGCTCTCGCCGAGGCCGCGGGCGTCGATCACGCCGTTCATGCCGAGCAGGCAGAGCAGGCTCCAGGGGCCGCGCGGCCGAGCTTCGCCGCGATCCTTGGCTGCGGCAGAGCGATGGCCGAGCTGACCGGGTCGGAGGTGGTGGTGACCCTCGGTGGGGACGGAGTCCTCGTGATCGCCCCCGACGGGAAGACCGAGCACCTGTTACCCCATCACGTGATCGTCCGGGACACCACCGGCGCCGGCGACACCTTCAACGGCGTCCTTGCGGCGGGCCTCGCCAGCGGCCACGCCCTTCCCGAGGCCGCACGTCGTGCCAACGCCGCCGCAGCGATGTCCGTGCGGAGTGAAGGGGCTCGTGGAGGCATGCCCGCAGCGCGGGCGGTCGACGCGTTCCTGACCTCGGGCTGACCGCTCCTCAAGACTTGTCACACGTGCACACCCGCTTCTGCCTAGAAACGATGGCATTGCCGATGAGGGCGTGTCGAACCGACAGCCCGACCCGCTTCCCCCGGCCTGTGCCTCTGGGGCTCGACCGTGCCCCGGCAGCGGGAAGGGACGAACAGGGCGTCGAGCAGGCCGGGAAGCTCCGACGAAGGGGGCAGCCTCTGGTTCGGCGGAGTCGGCCAGGCGCGCCCGCTCGTGCGCCGAACGGCGCACAATCTGGGCCGAGGTGCGTTGACGGTCACAGTAGAAACGTTAAAATCTTGTTGCTGGGAAGGCCGACCTCTGGTGACCAGCCAGGCGGATGCGCAAGGGTGCATGTCCGCGTAGAACCTCGGTTTCACGCACCCCATGCCCGCCCGTGCCGGCTCCGGCAAACGCGGCAGGTCGGTAGAAACGACTCTCGTGGAAGGTGAACGAGCCGATGGGCTACCTCGACAACCTGATCATCAACACCGACAACTACAAGCACTGCCACTACCCGCTCTACCCCCCGGGCACCGAGTACGTCTCGAGCTACATCGAGTCGCGTGGTGGCGAGTGGCCGGTCGTGCAGTTCGTCGGCCTTCAGGCGTTCCTGCGGGAGTACCTGATGCGCCCGATCACCCTCGAGGACATCGACGAAGCCGAGTTCGTCGTCCGCGAGCAGGGGATGCACTTCAACCGTGAGAACTGGCTGGGCATCCTCAACGACCACGACGGCTTCCTGCCCGTCGAGATCGAGGCCGTCCCCGAGGGCACGGTCCTCCCGGCCCGCAACGTGCTCGTCCAGGTGATCAACACCGACCCGAAGTACTTCTGGGCCACCAGCTTCTTCGAGACCGCGCTGCTGCGGGCGGTCTGGTACCCGAGCACGATCGGTACGGTCAGTTGGCTGTCCAAGATGGTGATCAGGGAGGCGCTCGCACGGACCTCGGACAACCCGCAGCTGATCCGCAACATCCTGCACGACTACGGTGCCCGCGGGGTCAGCTCCCAGCAGTCCGCGGCCCTCGGCGGCCTGGCGCACCTGGTCAACTTCGACCAGTCCGACACGGTGCCGGGCATCCTCGCCGCGAAGCGCTTCTACAACGCCGGCAAGGTCTCCAACTCCGGACCGAACTCCGAGCACGCCGGCTTCTGCGCCTGGGGCCGCGAGCACGAGGTCGACGCCCTGCGCAACATGCTCGACGTGTACGCCCCCGAGGGCGTCGCGCTGCTGCTCACCGACACCTACGACCACGAGAACTGCGTCAAGAAGATCATCGGGATCGAGCTCAAGGAGCAGATCCAGAACTTCCCCGGCCTCGTGGGCATCCGCCCCGACTCCGGCGACATCGTCCAGGTCACCGCCGACACCACCGAGTGGCTCATGGACGCCTTCGGCTACGAGGTCAACTCCAAGGGCTTCAAGGTCCTGCCCCCGTTCATTCGGGTCGTGCAGGGCGACGGCGTGAACTTCCACAGCCTCCCGCAGGTCTACATGGAGCTCGAGCGCCGAGGCCTGGCCGCCGACAACGCGGTCTTCGGCATGGGCGGTGGCCTGCTGCAGCACTGGAACCGCGACACGATGAACTTCGGCCAGAAGGCGTCCGCGGTGTGCGTGAACGGCGAGTGGCGCGACATCGCCAAGTCGCCGACCGGCGCCTCGTTCAAGGCGTCGAAGAAGGGCCGGCTCGCCCTCAAGTACGAGGACGGCGTGTACACCACTGTGCCGAAGGGTTCGATCCCCGAGTCGGAGAACGTGCTGCAGCCGGTGTTCCGCAACGGCAAGCTGCTCAAGAAATGGGACTTCACCGAGCTGATCGCCCACGCCGAGCGCGAGGTCCCCGAGTCCTACTACATCGAGCACGTCGGGCAGATGCGCACCGTGTCCGACGAGACGGCCGTGACCGCCCGGCCCTGACCAAGGCCCTCTGCGGTGCGAACCACCGCAGGTCGAGGTGCCGTCGTGGCGTACCCCCCGGGCCACGACGGCACCACCCCGGATAGGAGACCTCACACCCGATGGCCGCCACTCACCTGCACGTCTTCGACATGGACGGAACGCTTCTCCGGGGCGCTGCCTCGGTCGAGCTGGCCAGGCACCTCGGCACGTTCGAGGCCGCCGACCGGATCGAACGTGCGTGGGTTCGCGGCGAGATCAGCGACGTCGCCTTCTGGGAGCAGATGCTTCCGCTGTGGGCCGACGTCAGCGAGGAGGAGATCGACGCTGCGTTCGCCGCGTCGGCTTGGATCGACGGCGTGCGCGAAGTGTTCGCCGACATCCGCGACCGAGGTGAGTACGTCGCGGTCGTCTCGCAGTCCCCGCACTTCTTCGTGCGCCGGTTGGAGGGCTGGGGTGCCCACCGAACCTTCGGCTCGGACATCGTCCCCGGCGGTCCCACACATCAGGGTCGGCTGCTGACTCTTCAGCACAAGGTCGACATCACCCTGGGTCTGCTCGAGGAGTTCGGGCTCACCGAGCAGGAGTGTGTGGCCTACGGCGACTCGACCTCGGACACGCTGCTGTTCGAGCACCTCCCCCACACGGTGGGGGTGAACTGCAGCGCGGCCCTGCGCGAACGCGCGGCCGTGTGCTTCACCGGCGACGACATCCGCGGCGCCTACGCCCTGGGCCGCCAGCTTCTCGACGGCGCGACCACCCCCTGCGAGTACGCGCAATGACCGCTGGCACCTCCGTCGATCCCCCTGCCGCCACGAGCATGCGCCTGGGTCACGACAAGCGCCTGATGTTGTTCTCCGAGCGCGCCAATCCCGGCTTGGCCACGGCGATCACCCACCCGCGGGGCGTCGAGCCCGGGCCCGTCGCCGTGAAGACCTTCTCCACCGACGAGGTCTATCGCTTCGACGGCTCCATCCGGACACGGACGTCTTCATCATCCGACCCGTGTGCGGCAACCCGGCCACGGGCGTCAACGCCACCGACGCTCTGCTGGAGCTGCTGGTGATGATCGACGCGGCAGTGGGCGCCGGCGCCCGCCGGGTCATCGCCGTCACCCCCTGGTACGGCTACTCCCGCCAGGACGAGAAGTCCGCGCCTCGCGAGCCGATCTCTGTCCGCCTGGTCGCGCGGAGGTGGTCCTTGAGCCACGCGTCGAACTCGGTGGCCACCACCCGCTCGCCGGAGACGCCGTCCGAGTCCGCGGAGGAGAGCCAGCGAACGGGTTCCTCCATGATCGCCGGGTCCAGCAGGGCGTCACGGACCGCCGCGGGGACGTCGTCGGGGATCATCCCGGTGACCGTCGCGCCACCGGGCAGCAGCATGTTGACGGTGACACCGTGGTCGGCGAGGTCCGCAGCCATGATCGCGGACAGCGACTCGGCCCCGGCGCGGGACGGCCCGTACGGGACGAAGCCCCTGCGCCGCATGGTCTCGTGGTTCATCGAGATGTTGATGATCTTGCCGTGGCCCTGCTCGACGAAGCGGGGGGCAACGGCGCGGGCGACGAGGAAGTACCCCGTGAGGTTGGTGTCGACGACCTCCCGGAAGCCGTCTGCGGCGACCTCCCAGAAGGGCTGCGGTTCGCTGAGGAAGCGGGGGTTGACGTGTCTCATCCCCAGGCCCGCGTTGTTCACCAGGACATCCAGCCCGCGCAGCCTCTGGACCGCCTCGTCGACGCCGCGGCGCACCGACGCCTCGTCGCGCACGTCCATGACGATCCCGTCGATCGAACCGGGGCACCCGGACAGGGTGGAGACCGCTCCGCGTACGCGGTCCGTGTCACGGCCCGTGACCAGCACGCGGGCGCCGCTGTTGACGAGACCCCGCGCCATCGCCAGGCCGAGACCGCTCGTCCCTCCGGTGATGAGCACCCGGACACCTGCCACATCGGGCATTGACGACCTCCTACAGTGCCGGCCGCGGTGGACGGGACCCTCGCGGGTGCGTCCGGTTCGCGGGACCGTGCCCCACTTACTCTAGGCCCCGGATGCTGGAGTCGACCGGGTTCTGGCGACGGACCTGCAGGCCAGCTGCGGGGGTTCTCCTTCCGGCCCGCCGATCACATGACGTCGCTGATGATGCTTGTCGATCACTTCGCCGGCCTCGACGACGTGCGCGGCAGGACCGCGATCACCATCGACACCGCCGGGACCCTGCGCGCAGCCGGCGATGCCGTCATGGGGGCCAAGGCGAACCTGCACCGGACGGCCATGACCAAGCACCAGTCATTGCTGGACGCAAGCGGCACCGAAGGAGCGAGAAGATGGTAGCGATCAACAGCCTGTGTGTGTTCTGCGGATCGAACACCGGCAGGGCAAGCGGTTATGTCCACGCCGCACGAGAGCTGGGACGCCTCCTCGCGAAAGAGCGCGTCACGCTCGTGTACGGCGGCGCCAGCGTTGGAACAATGGGCGTGCTCGCCGATGCCGTCCTCGACGCCGGCGGATCAGCGATCGGAGTCATTCCCGAGCACCAGGTCGGTGAGGAGATCGCCCACACAGGCCTCACCGAGCTGCACGTCGTCGAGTCCATGCATGAACGTAAAGCAAAGATGGTGGAACTCTCTGACGGCTTCGTGGCGCTACCGGGTGGGTTAGGCACACTCGAGGAGTTCGCCGAGGCTCTGACCTGGTCACAGCTCGGACTGCACACCAAGCCGACAGGCCTACTCAACACAGCCAGTTACTACCAGAAGTTCCTCGAATTTCTCGACCACGCCGTAGGTGAGGGATTCATCCGTCCAGCCGATCGAAGCCTCGTTCTCGACGGAGTCGAGCCCGAGACGCTACTTGACGCACTTCGTCGTTGGGAGCCACTGGATGACCAGCGCTGGAAGCCGGTGGAATAGCAACTGCGATCACGTCACGGCGGAACTCCTTCGGGACGGCTTGGCGCCATGTCGGTCCTTTCAGCGAGGAGCACGTCCTCACAGGCCAGGCGGCAACCGAACCCTGGGCAGTCCCAGCGCTTCCACCAGGCCGTGTCGGCGACATCGAGATCGCTGGCGCGACGATGTCGCTTTCCGCCGGGCTCGACGTGGCCGTGTACGTCGAGCCCGGGAAGCTCCTCCGCGGATGCCCTCACCCTGCTCACGAGTTGTGCGGCCACCGTCGAGAGCGAGTACCCGGCCGCGCCAGGACGATCAGCGTCCCACTGAATCGCTCACAGGGGCGGTGGCACGTGGCCACCGCCTCCACGCCCGGCAGGATCCGCAGCCGCGTGATGCGCGCCGCCGCGAGCGCCGCGAAGGCCAGGGCGCTGGGGTTCACGACGTAGTTCTGGAACACGTTCTCGGTGATCTCGACGCCCTCAGAGCCGAGCCGCTCGCAGCGTCGACAATGTCCGGCGTGTCCTGCAGGAGCTCACCCCGGGGACGGCCTTGCCCGGGCAGAAGAAGGGTGCGTCGTCGCTCAGAACTCGAGTGCCACGTCATCTCCCCTCGACAACGGGAGGCATAAACGTTTCTAGAAGCTGAACGAGCAACGGTCTCCCCCGGCGCCGGCAGCCGGTCGGTGTGCACCACGAGGTCGACGTTCACCGCGCCGACCACCACCACCCGGAGCGTCATCCGTCCACCGCCGGTGGACACACGGACTCCCGCACCTGGACGACGGCGGGGAGCTCGCCGATCGCGCCGGACTCGCCCTTCTCCAGCAGGTCAAACAGAGCCGACGCCGCCCGGAAGCCCATGTCGTGCGCGGGCTGACGGACGGTGGTCAACCGCGGCGTGAGCAACGCGGAGACCGGGAGGTCGTCGAAGCCGACGACACTCACGTCCTGCGGCACCCGCAGCCCCGCCTCGCGACAGTGCTCCATCGCCCCGATCGCCATCAGATCGTTCATGCAGATCAGCGCGGTCGGCCGTGGCTCGGCGGCCAGAGCCTTCGCCGCGAGCTCGCGTCCGGACTCGTGCCGATAGTCCCCGGCGAACACCGGCACCGAGTCGGGGTCCAGCCCGGCCCCGGCGAACGCCTCCCGGTACCCGGCCAGCCGCTGCTGGGCCGTCCACAGACCGGGCGGCCCCCCGATCACAGCTACCCGGCGATGCCCCTGCTCCATCACGAGCGCCGCGACCTCCCGCGCCCCCTTGCGCGCCTCGCACACCACCGCGGGCAGGTCCAGGCCCGGGATCTGCTCGTCGACCAGCACGACCGGCCCGGAGCGCGCCAGCTCGTAGACCGACGCCGGCATCGAGCCGGTCCCGGACAGGTAGATCACGCCGTCGATGCGCTGGCTGCGCAGGAGCTGTGCCTGCTTCTCCTCCGGCAGCTCGGACGCGTCCGGCACCACCAAGACCACCAGGACGTCCCGAGCCGAGGCGGCCCGCTGCACGCCCTCGGTGACCATCGCGAAGAACTGGTTGGTCAACTCGGGCACGATCATCCCGATCGTCGCCGCGCCGCGCCGCTTGAGGTTGCGGGCGGACTCGTTGGGCGAGTACTCGAGGATCCGCACGGCATCGAGCACCCGGTCCCGCCGCTCCGGGGCGACCGGGCCGGAGTCGTTGAGCACATAGCTCACCGTGCTCACAGACACCCGGGCGTGCTCGGCCACGTCCTTCATCGTCGGCCGCCTACGCCTGCGGTCGGACTGCGTCACGTCACGTCACCTCGGACTCTCAG
>NZ_JAJSOK010000057.1 GCF_021283305.1 Pseudonocardia kujensis | reverse complement strand
CGCGTTCGCCCACGAGTCGCACGAGACCGGCATCGACAAGTCGGGCAAGGGCCTGATCAACCTCTCCGGCAACAACGCCAACGTGCCGGTCCAGGCCTGCAACAACGACGTCCCGGTCAACGCCGGCTTCCTCGCGGGCCAGGCCAACGTCAAGGACATCGTCGGCTCCGCCACCGGTGCGCTCGGTCTGTTCGGCAACGCCAAGGCCGACAGCTCGGTGCACACCGACACCGACCGCTCCTGCGGCATCGTTTCGGGCGCGGGCGACTCGGTCGACTGAGAACCGCACCTCACCGACGGCGTCGGTCCCATTCGGGGCCGGCGCCGTTCGGCGTTCTCGGACCGTTTTCTCCGCGGGCCTCGCAGGCCCTGCGTCAGCCGCCGAATCGGCGGTGCCGGGCGGCGTACTCGCGCAGCGCCCGGAGGAAATCGACGCGCCGGAACTCGGGCCAGTAGGCCTCGCAGAAATGAAACTCCGAATGCGCGCTCTGCCACAGCAGGAAGCCGGAGAGCCGCTGCTCCCCCGACGTGCGGATCACGAGGTCGGGGTCCGGCTGGCCGGAGGTGTAGAGATGCGCGGCGATGTGGTCGACGTCGAGCACCTCGGCCAGCTCCTCGATCGACGAGCCGGCCTCGGCGTGCTGCAGCAGCAGTTTGCGCACGGCGTCGGCGATCTCCTGCCGGCCGCCGTACCCGACGGCCACGTTGAGCTCCAGCCCCGGGCGGTCGGTGGTGCGGGCGGCGGCCGCGGCCAGGCGCTGCGCGATCCGCTGCGGGAGCAGCTCCAGGGCGCCGACGACCCGGAGCCGCCACGGGGCGGCCGGGCCGCTCAGCTCGTCGACGACGTCGGCGATGATCTCCAGTAGCGGCTCGAGCTCGTCGGCAGGCCGGGACAGGTTGTCCGTGGACAGCAGGAAGAGCGTCACGACCTCGACGCCGGCGTCGCCGCACCAGCCGAGCAGGTCGGAGATCTTCGCCGCGCCGACCCGGTGGCCGTCGTTGACGTCCTCGAGCCCGGCGTCGCGCGCCCAGCGCCGGTTGCCGTCGAGGATCAGCGCGACGTGGCGGGGGCGCTCCGCACCGACCAGCCGCCGGGCGAGCCTCGCCTCGTAGGTCGAGTAGAGGAGGTCACGGACACCCACGGGGCGGAGCCTACGCCGCGGCCCCGGACCACCTGCGCCCGAAGCGTCGAGCCGGCGCGCTTCACCGACCGGCCACCGGTCGGCAACCCGGGCCCGGACGGTGATCCCGTACCCTCGGGCGGGTGACCGCCGGGACCTTCCAGCCGCCGTCGGACCTCCCCTTCGTCAAGCCGCGGATGCGCGGCTGGCTGCACTTCTGGTCGTTCGTCACCTCGGTCGCGGCGTGCGCCACGCTGATCGCCGTCGCCGGGTCGCTCGTGGGCGGGGCCGCCGCGCTGGCGACCTCGGTCTACAGCGTGACGATCCTCGGCCTGTTCGGGGTGAGCGCGCTCTACCACCGCCGCACCTGGACCACGCCCCGCAGCCGGCTGATCATGCGCCGGCTCGACCACTCGATGATCTTCGTCTTCATCGCGGGCACCTACACGCCCGTCGCGATGCTGGCGATGGCCCCGGGCACCGGCCGCATCGTGCTGGCCGTGGTGTGGGGCGGCGCGCTGGCGGGCGTGATCCTCAAGATGTGCTGGCCGCACGCGCCCAAGTGGCTCGCGGTCCCGATCTACCTCGCGCTCGGCTGGGTCGCGGTGTTCGTGCTGCCCGACCTGCTGCACAACGCGGGCGTGACCGCCCTGGTCCTGCTGCTGGTCGGCGGCGCGCTCTACACCGCCGGCGCGGTCTTCTACGCCGTGCACTGGCCCAACCCGTGGCCGAAGACCTTCGGCTACCACGAGTTCTTCCACGCCGCCACGGTGCTGGCCGCGATCTGCCACCAGATCGCGATCTGGTTCGCGCTCTTCGGCTCGTGAGCATCCGCCCTCACCGCCGCACTATGGAGCCATAACGCTGACGGAGCTCGTCGAGATCAGCATTATGGTTCCATAACGCTGTCGGAGCTCGTTGAGATCAGCATTATGGTTCCATAACGCTGTCGGAGCTGGTCGGTCACTCGGGGCCGCGGGTCCGCAGCTCGTCGACCTTGGCCATGGCCTCGCGCAGGTCGGCGAGCCAGGTGTCGGCGTTGCGGCCCACCAGGCGCACGGCCCAGGCCAGCGCGTCGGACCGCGAACGCGCCACCCCGGAGTCGACCAGGGTGTCGAGCACCATCCGCTCGGGCTGGCGCAGCCGCGTCATCACCGGCACCGACGCGGTGGTGAACAGCTCCTCGACCTCGCCGATCCGGGCGCCCCAGGCGACCTTCCGCTGGTAGCGGTGCTCGGCCTGCCGGGCGATGTCGATCCGCTCGTCGCGGGTCTCCTCGCGGAAGCGCGAGATACGCCCGGCCGCCGCGGCCGCCTTCTCGGCCCGACCGGCGTCCGTGTCCGGGAAGTCGCCCTCCACGGCCGCCAGCTCCCCGACGATCACGATCTCCTCCCGGTCGATCGTCACCTCCGGCGCGCCGACGAACCAGCCGTCGGGCAGCCGCCCGCGCAGCCATGCCGCCGCGTCGCCGGTGTCCGGCAGGTCCGCCTGCTGCCACCCGCCGCGGGGCCCGCGCCCCTGCCCGCGCCCGCCGCCGTGCCAGCCCTTGTGCATCCGTCCCGTCATCCCGCACCTCCCGCTGCGATGCTTACGAGATTACACAGCAACACCAGCAACACAAGACATGCCAGACCGTTCTCCGAGGGCGAAGCGGGACGGCGGTGGGCAGGGGCTCAGAGCAGGGCGGCCAGCTCCTCGGGCGTGGTCACCGGCCGGTCGCACACGAACCCGCGGCAGACGTACGCAGCGGGCCGGTCCGCCACGAGCGGGCGGGCGGCCAGCAGCGGCACACCCGGTGCGTCCGGATCCCCCGGCACGACGACGCCGCCGCCGGGCACCAGCGCCCGGGCACGGGCCAGGAGCTCCTCCCGGTCCGGATCGCCGACGGGCCCGACCACCGCCACCTGCGGCGGCCCGGACGCCGACGCCTCGGCGGCGGTGAGCCAGTGCCCGGCGAAGCGGGCGTGCCGGGCGAAGAGTCCGCCGACCGCGCGCACGGACTCCTCGGCCAGCTCGCGGTACCGGCCGGAGCGCTCCTCGTCGACCAGGACCGACGCCGTGAGCAGCGCGTTCGCCATCGCGGCACCGCCGGACGGGGTGGCGTTGTCGGTGATCTCGCGCGGCCGGTGCAAGAGCTCCTCGGCGTCGTCGGCCGTGTCGAACCAGCTCCCCGGGCTCTCGCCCCGGAACCGGGCGACGGCGAGGTCCAGGACCCCCACGGCGGCGGCCAGCCGCCCCGGGTCGCCCGTCGCCTGGTGCAGCGCGAGCAGGCCCTCGACGAGACAGGCGTGGTCGTCGAGGACACCCGGCGCGACGCCCACCGCGCCGTCGCGCGAGGAGCGGCGCAGCCGCCCGTCGACCACGTGCAGGCGCAGCAGCAGGTCGGCCGTCTCCCCCGCGGCGGCCACCCAGTCCAGCCGGCCGAGCGCGGCACCGGCCTCGGCGAGCGCCTGCACCGCCATGCCGTTCCAGGCCGTGACGACCTTGTCGTCCCGGGCGGGTTGCGGACGGGTCGACCGGGCCGCGAACAGGACCGTGCGGACGCGCTCCCAACGCTCCGGGTCGTCCGGGTCGTGCAGCAGCTGCAGCGTCGACGCCCCGTGCTCGAAGGTGCCCGCCGCGGTCACCTCGAGCAGCTGGGCGGCCCAGGTCGCGTCCTCGGGAGTGAGGACCTCGGCGAGCTGGCCGGGCGTCCACGAGTAGGTCAGACCCTCGACGCCGTCGGTGTCGGCGTCGAGCGCGGAGGCGAACCCGCCCTCGGGGGTGCGCAGGTCGCGCAGCAGGAACCCGGCAGTCTCCTCGGCCACCCGGGTCGCCACGGCGGAGCGGGTGCGCCGCGCCCAGTGTGCGTAGACGCGCAGGAGCAGCGCGTTGTCGTAGAGCATCTTCTCGAAGTGCGGCACCACCCAGCCAGCGTCGACGCTGTACCGCGCGAAACCCCCGGCGAGCTGGTCGTACATCCCGCCACGGGCCATCGCGTCGCAGGTCCGCTCGACCATCCGCAGGGCGTCGGCCGAGCCGGTGCGCTCGTGGTGGCGCAGCAGGAACTCCAGCACCATCGACGGCGGGAACTTGGGGGCGCCGCCGAACCCGCCGCGCTCGGCGTCGAAGTCGGCCGCGAGGCCGGCCACCGCCGAGTCGAGGACGTCCGGGTCCACCGCCACGGGCGTGGGCTCGGCGCGGGCGGCGTCGGCCAGCCGGGCGGCGATCTCCCCGGCGGCCCCGCGGACCCGCGCGCCGTCCTCGGTCCAGGCCCGGGTGACGGCGTCGAGCAGCTGCCGGAAGCCGGGCATGCCGTGCCGCGGCGTGGGCGGGTAGTAGGTGCCGCAGTGGAAGGGCTCGCCGACCGGGGTGAGGAAGCAGGTCATCGGCCAGCCGCCCTGCCCGGTCATGGCCTGCGTGGCCGCCATGTAGACGGCGTCGATGTCCGGGCGTTCCTCGCGGTCGACCTTGATCGCCACGAAGTCCCGGTTCACCTGTGCCGCCGTCTCCGGGTCGGAGAACGACTCGTGCGCCATGACGTGGCACCAGTGGCAGGCGGCGTAGCCGACGGAGAGCAGCACCGGGACGTCCCGGCGCTGCGCCTCCGCGAACGCCTCGTCGGACCACTCCCACCAGTCGATGGGGTTGTCCGCGTGCTGGAGCAGGTACGGGCTGGTCGCCTCCGCGAGCCGGTTGGGCATGCGCCCACCCTGTCACCGGCGGGCGGCACCCGCCGTCCGGGCACCCCGCCGGCGCGTCAGCGCGGGATCACCGCTGCTCGGGACGCTCCCCGGCCGAGGTGCCCGCCTCGTCGCGGTCCGCGCCGTCCGGGTCCTGCCCGGTCTGCTCGGCCGGCTCGGTCTGCCCGGACTGCTCGTCGAAGGACTGCGGCAGCCGGCGGATCCGCCTGCTCATCGACACGATCAGCACGATCGTGGCCACCGCCAAGCAGAGGATGACGACGAGCGCGACGGGCGAGGCCTTGCCGAACTCCTCGCCCTTGTCCGGCGGGGGCTCCGGGTTCTGCGCCAGGACGGTCGCGACCGTTTCCCCGGTGGGCACGCCGCCCAGCTCGACCAGCACGTTCCGTCACTCCTCGCAGGTCACGTCCTCGGACGTCCAGGCTACGCGGGCCCGCGAGCCCCGCGTGCGCCGGTCGCCGGGCCGCTCGACCCCGCCGCTCGGCCAGCCCGCTCAGCCCGCCCGCAGCGCCGGCTCCCGCAGGCCCGCGAACAGGTCGTCCTCCGGAGTGGGGCTGGGCACGAGCGAACGGACCAGCTCGTACTCCTCCCACGGCCAGATCTCCCGCTGCAGCTCCAGCGGCGTGAAGAACCAGCGGCTGGTGGGGTCGATCTGGGTCGCGTGGGCGCGCAGCGCGTCGTCCCGCCGGCCGAACCAGTCCGCGCACTCCACCCGGGTGGTGACGCGCTCCCCGGGGTCCGGCCGGTCCTTCCAGTTCGCGATCCACTCGGCGTACGGCGACTCCAGGCCGCGGGCCTTCAGCCCCTCGTCGAAGGCGAGGATCCGCTTCTTGGAGAAGCCGTGCGAGTAGTAGAGCTTGAGCACCTGCCACGGCGCGCCCGCGGCCGGGAACCGCTCCGGGTCCGCGGCCGCCTCGAACGCCGCCATCGACACCTCGTGGGTGCGGATGTGGTCCGGGTGCGGGTAGCCGCCGTTCTCGTCGTAGGTCACGAGCACGTGCGGGCGGAACTCCCGGATCACCTGCACCAGGCGCTCCGTCGGCTCCTCCAGCGGGACCAGCGCGAAGCAGCCCTCGGGAAGCGGCGGCTTGGGGTCGCCCTCGGGCAGGCCCGAGTCGACGAAGCCGAGCCACCGGTGCTGCACCCCCAGGATGTCGGCCGCCCGGGCCATCTCCTGCTTCCGGATGGAGGTCATGTTCTCCAGGACGTCCGGCCGGTCCATGGCGGGGTTGAGGATGCTGCCCGCCTCGCCGCCGGTGCAGGTGACGACCATGACCTCGTGGCCCTCGTCGACGTACCGGGCCGTGGTCGCCGCGCCCTTGCTCGACTCGTCGTCCGGGTGGGCGTGGACGGTCATCAGCCGCAACGGTTCGCGTTCGGACGTCATGGGTGACCGGGGTCCTTCCGTGTCCTCGCGCCCGCGGTGGCGGGCGGCTGTCGCAGGGCCGGGCGCCCGCCCGGCCGGTCGACGCCGATCCTGGCATGCGGGACCGACGGTTCTTCCGCGGGAGGTCAACGCGCGCGCCCCCGCGACTCTTCCCGGAACCCGCCGACCAGCGCAAACGGGTCCGCCGGGAACTTCGTCGGACGCCCGACCGTTTGCCGAAGGACCGCGCCGAGCGGTCGGCCCCGTGCTAGGGTTGCTCGCACACGGCCCGCAGGCGGGTCGTGTTTTTCCTTACTCGGGGCCTGTAGATGGACGGCCTCGATCGTGCCCGCGCGACCTGCCGGGCGCCCGGCCCGCGCGGTGCGGTGCCCGGTTCGCTGGAGGAGTGATGACCGTGACGGAGACTCAGGTGACCTGGCTCACCCAGGATGCCTTCGACCGGCTCAAGACGGAGCTCGACGAGCTGATCGCGAACCGTCCCGTCATCGCCGCCGAGATCAACGCCCGCCGCGAGGAGGGCGACCTCAAGGAGAACGGCGGCTACCACGCTGCGCGCGAGGAGCAGGGCCAGCAGGAGGCGCGCATCCGCCAGCTGCAGGAGCTCCTGCGCACCGCGCAGGTCGGCACGGCCCCGACCAGCGCCGAGGAGGCGGCCCCCGGCACCGTTCTCACGATCAAGTACGAGGACGACGACGACACCGAGAAGGTGCTGCTCGGCTCCCGCGAGGAGGGCAGCCACGGCGACCTGCAGGTGATCTCCCCGAACTCGCCGCTGGGCGCCGCGTTGCTGGGCGCGAAGAAGGGCGAGGACCGCGAGTACGCCCTGCCCGACGGCGGCAGCATGCGCGTCACCCTCGTCGACATCCAGCCCTTCACCGGCTGACCCTCACGCCCCGAGCCGCGGGTCCCCTTCCGGCACGCCGGTCACCGTCACGCGGTGGCCGGCGTCCCGCAGTGCGGTGACCATCTCGCGGCAGTGCTCCGGGCCGCGCATCTCCAGGCTCACCGCCACGTCGACCTCCCCCATCGGGACGGTCGCGCTGATCCGGGTGTGCTCGACGTCGATCACGTTGGCGCCCAGCTCGCCCACCCGGGTCAGCAGCGTGGCCAGGGCGCCGGGGCGGTCCCCGATCCGCACCACCAGGGACAGGTAGCGGGCGGTCGCGGCCATGCCGTTCTGGATCACGTGCAGCAGGACCAGCGGGTCCACGTTGCCGCCGGACAGCACCGCGACCACGGGCGGCGCGAAGCGCTGCGGGTCGTCGAGCAGCGCGGCCACCGGCGCCGCGCCCGCGGGCTCGACCAGCATCTTCGCCCGCTCCAGGCTGAAGAGCAGGGCGCGGGAGAGCGCGTCCTCGCCGACCACGGCGAACTCGTCGACCAGGGCCTCGACCTGCCGGAAGGTGACGTCGCCGGGCCGGCCGACCGCGATGCCGTCGGCGATGGTCCGCATCCCGCCCAGGGCCACCGGCCCCCCGGCGGCGAGCGAGGCGGGCCAGGCGGCGGCACCCGCGGCCTGCACCCCGACCACCCGGACGGCGGGCCGCTGCGCCTTGACGGCCGCGGCGATCCCACCGAGCAGCCCGCCCCCGCCCGTCGCGACCAGGACGGTGGCGACATCGGGCACCTGTTCGAGGATCTCCAGGCCGACCGTGCCCTGCCCGGCGATCACGTCCGGGTGGTCGAACGGGTGGATGAGGACCGCCCCGGTCCGCTCGGCGTGCTCGAGCGCCCCGGCCAGGGCCTCGTCGACCGTGGCGCCGCCGAGCCGGACGCGCGCGCCGTAGCCCCGGGTCGCCTCGACCTTCGGCAGCGCGGCGCCCGCCGGCATGAACACGGTGGCGTCGATGCCGAGCAGCTGCGCGGCCAGCGCCACCCCCTGCGCGTGGTTGCCCGCGCTGGCGGCGACCACGCCACGGGCGCGCTCCTCGTCGGACAGCCGCGCGAGCCGGGTGAACGCGCCGCGGATCTTGAACGACCCTGTGCGCTGCAGGTTCTCGCACTTGAACCACACCGGTCCGCCCACGGTGTCGGTGAGCGCCCGGGAGCGTGCGACGGGCGTGGTCCGGGTGACGCCGGCGAGCAGCTCCCGGGCCGCCCGGATCTCGGCGAGCCCGACCGGGGCCTCCGTCGGAGGATCACGATCGACCGTTCGCAGGCCGGCCGTCCCGGAGTCGGCGTTCACCCCCGCATCGTGCCACCGGGCCCGGTAGCCTCGCGAACGGGCGGTTCCAGCGGGGGAGGCACGATGCGGGGCGGGGTGGGACGCCGGCCGAACAGCGGGCCGAAGGGCGCCCGCGCGGCCGTGCCGCTGCTCGCCGCCGTGGTGCTCGGCACCCTCGCGATCGTCACCGTGGAGCAGGCGGGCTGCACCGACCCGGGCCACTACGTCGCCGTCCAGGGCGGCTACGAGCTGGTCGGCGGCTGCCTCTCCCCCGACGACCTCGTCGTCCCCGCCGCCCCCTCGGCCCCGACGCCGGTCGCCCCGTCGGTCCCGGTGCCCCCGCGCTCGTAGGAGACGCCTCGTGGGCCAGGGAGCGGGCCGGCCGGCCCCGAGGGCCGCACGTACGGCGGCCCGACCCCATGAGACCGGGTCGGACCCTCGACGTTCACGGCGGGCACGAGTGCCGTGGGGAGACCGGCCTCAGGACGCGGCCGCGTCGAGTGCGGTGCGCAGGTCCTCGACCAGGTCCTCGGCGTCCTCGATGCCCACCGAGAGGCGGACCAGGGAGTCCGGCACCTCGAGCGCCGAGCCCGCGGCGGAGGCGTGCGTCATCTGGCCCGGGTGCTCGATCAGCGACTCCACACCACCGAGGGACTCGGCCAGCGTGAACAGCCGCGTGGAGGCACAGACCTTCAGCGCCGCCTCCTTCCCGCCCGCGACCAGGAAGGACACCATGCCGCCGAAGCGGCGCATCTGCTTCGCGGCGACCTCGTGGCCGGGATGGCCGGGCAGGCCCGGGTAGAGGACCTGCGCGACGGCGGGGTGTGCGGCCAGGGCGTCGGCGATCCGCTCGGCGTTGTCGCTGTGCCGCTCCATCCGCACCGCGAGCGTCTTGGCGCCCCGCAGGGTCAGCCAGGCGTCGAACGGACCGGGCACCGAGCCGACGGAGTTCTGGGTGAACCGGAGCCGCTCGGCGAGCTCGTCGTCGTCGAGCACAAGCGCGCCGCCGACGACGTCCGAGTGGCCGCCGACGTACTTGGTCGTGGAGTGCAGCACCACGTCCGCGCCGAGGGCCAGGGGCTGCTGCAGGTAGGGCGAGGCGAAGGTGTTGTCGACGACGAGCCGGGCGCCGGCCGGGCGGGTCACCTCGGCCAGGGCCGCGATGTCGGCGATCCCGAGCAGCGGGTTCGTCGGGGTCTCGCACCAGACGACCTTCGTGGTCGGGCGCAGGGCGGCCCGCAGCGCGTCGACGTCGGCGAGGTCGACGGTCGAGTACTCCACGCCCCACTGCGCGAGCACCTTGTCGACCAGGCGGAAGGTGCCGCCGTAGGCGTCGTGCGGGATGACGAGGTGGTCGCCCGGCCCGAGCAGCACGCGCAGGAGGACGTCCGAGGCGCCCATTCCGGAGCCGAACGCGAAGCCGTGCCGCCCGCCCTCCAGCGCCGCCAGACACTCCTGCAGCGCGGTGCGGGTGGGGTTCGCGGAGCGGGAGTACTCGTACCCGCCGCGCAGCCCGCCGACGCCGTCCTGGGCGAAGGTCGAGCTGGGGTGGATCGGCACGATCACCGCGCCCGTGGTCGGGTCGGGGTCCTGGCCGGCGTGGATGGCCCGGGTGGAGAAGCCGCGCATGGCGGCGAGGCTACGCGGCCCCCGGCAACTGCATCCCCACCAGGACCGCCCGATGGTCCGTGCCCGGGAGGTCGACGACGTCGTAACGGGTCGTGCGGGCCTCCCGGGGCACCAGCACGTGGTCGATCCGGATGCCGGCCCACCGGGGCAGCGCCGCGTGGTACGTGCCGGTCAGACCCCTGCCGGTGCCCTCGGCGGCGTCCCGCACCCCGATCAGTGCCCGGCGCAGCGGGCCGTGGTCGAGGGTGGCGTTGAAGTCGCCGGCGACGATCGGTGCGGGCAGCGCGGCACACCATCGGGCGATGCTGTCCATGTCCCGGGACCACACGCGGGCCTGCCAGCGGGCCATCGGCGCCTGCGGGTGCACGGCGTGGAAGCGGCGCGGGCCGAGCAGCCCGCCGCGCGCCCAGAGGTGCTGGCGGCGCAGCTCCGGACCGGACCCGACCTCCACGTCGCCCAGCCGCTCGGAGACCAGCATCGTGACCGACCAGCCGTCGGGCTTGCCGGGCTCGGTGGAGACCCAGGAGCGGTAGCCGAGGCCGTCGAGCAGCGGCATGAGCTTGTCGCGGTACTCGCGGCCCGACTCCGGCAGCGAGACCAGGTCCGGGCGCTCGCGGGCGATCAGGGCGGCGAGCGCACCCGCGTCGGCCCTGCCGTCCCAGACGTTCGCGGCCAGGACGGTGAGGTCCGCGGTCCCGGACGGCCGGCGGCGCGGTACGACCCGGCGGAGCAGGCCCGCCGCGGCGGCGAGCGCGACGGCGCCCACGGCGAGTCCGGCCGGGCGGGTGGGCCGGCCCACCGCGAGCACGCCCGCCGCGACGGCCGCCGCGGCCGTGGTGTGCGGGCGCAGCGCCCCGAGCGCGGTGAAGGGGTGCCGCCGGTCGAGGCCGAGCCGGTCCGGCAGGACGACGGCGGCGGCGCCCGCGCCGACCACGGTCGCGAGCAGTGATCTCCGCATGGCCCCGACGGTAGCCGCGCCGGCTGAGGGACCCCTGTGAGCGGCGGGCGACCCTCGCCACTCCCGGGTCAGCCGAGGAAGGCCAGGACGTCCGAGCGGGTGACGACCCCGGCGGGCTTGCCGTCGACGAGCACCAGCGCCCCGTCGGCGGTGGCGAAGGCGCCCATCGCGGTCTCCAGCGGCTCGCCCGCGCCGATCGTCGGCAGCGGCGGGGACATGTGCTGGTCGAGCCGGTCGGAGAGCTTGGCGCGGTTGGTGAACAGCAGGTCGAGGATGTCCCGCTCGACCACCGAGCCGACGACCTCGGCCGCCATCACCGGCGGCTCGGCGCGCACCACCGGCATCTGCGAGACGTGGAACTCCCGCAGGTAGTGCACGGCGTCGGCGACCGTCTCGTTGGGGTGCGCGTGGACCAGGGCGGGCAGCGTGCCGTCCTTGCGCCGCAGCACGTCGCCCACGGTGGCGCCCGCGCTGGGCGGGAGGAACCCGTAGCTCGCCATCCAGGCGTCGTT
The DNA here is from genome assembly GCF_021283305.1 of Pseudonocardia kujensis. Lineage (GTDB taxonomy): Bacteria > Actinomycetota > Actinomycetes > Mycobacteriales > Pseudonocardiaceae > Pseudonocardia > Pseudonocardia kujensis. The sequence continues at coordinate 38,551 of NZ_JAJSOK010000057.1, read as the reverse complement.
GAAGACCTTGCCGAGGTAGCCGCGGCCGCCGTCGGGCAGCAGGACGACGATCACCGCGTCCGGCGGGGCGGTCTCAGCCACCCGCAGCGCCGCGACCACGGCCATCCCGCAGGAGCCGCCCACCAGCAGCGCCTCCTCGCGGGCGAGCCGGCGGGTCATGTGGAAGGAGTCGGCGTCGGAGACCGCGACGATCTCGTCACAGACCTCCTTGTCGTAGGTGGTCGGCCAGAAGTCCTCGCCGACGCCCTCGACCAGGTAGGGCCGTCCGCTCCCGCCCGAGTACACCGAGCCCTCCGGGTCGGCGCCGACGACCCGCACCCGTCCGCCGGAGATCTCCTTGAGGTACCGGCCGGTGCCGGAGATCGTGCCGCCGGTGCCGATGCCGGCCACGAAGTGCGTGATCCGGCCCTCGGTCTGCTCCCAGATCTCGGGCCCCGTGGCCTCGTAGTGCGACGCGGGGTTGTTCTTGTTGGCGTACTGGTTCGGCTTCCAGGCGCCCTCGATCTCCTGGACGAGCCGGTCCGACGTCGAGTAGTACGAGTCGGGATGGTCGGGGTCGACCGCGGTGGGGCAGACGACGACCTCCGCGCCGTACGCCTTGAGCACGTTGCGCTTGTCCTCGCCGACCTTGTCCGGGCACACGAACACGCACCGGTAGCCGCGGCGCTGGGCGATCATGGCCAGCCCGATGCCGGTGTTGCCCGAGGTCGGCTCCACGATCGTGCCGCCGGGGCGCAGCTCGCCGGAGGCCTCGGCCGCGTCGACCATCTTCAGCGCGATGCGGTCCTTCACGCTGCCGCCGGGGTTCATGTACTCGACCTTCGCCAGGACCAGCGGGGACAGGCCCTCGGCGATGCCGCCCAGCTTCACCAGCGGGGTGTTCCCGACGAGGTCGGAGATGTGCTCGGCGTAGCGCATGCCGTCATCGTGCCCGATGGTCGGGGCGGCGGGGCGCCCGCCTCCGGCCCGGCCGCCAGTACCCCGCCCGTGCCCGTCGGTGCGCCGCCGTGCCCGCTCGGGTCGGCCGGGACGCGGGTGAGGGCGTAGGCGGTGGCCGCCACGGCCACCACCAGCAGCACGGCGAGCACCGCGATCGCGACCTGCAGCCGGCGGGTGCGGCCGGACCCGGCCGCATCCTCCCGTCGCCGGCTCGCGGCCAGGAACTCGTGCTCGAGCGGGTAGAGCTCGTCCGGCTCCGCGGCCGCGAAGGCCTCCGCCTCCGCCAGCACACGTCCGCGCAGGAGGGTGCCCTCCTCCTGCCCGCTGTCGTGCCAGATCCGCACGCCGTCGGTCACGGTGCCCCGGACGGGCCGGAGCTCGCGGTCGTCGCGCACCCAGCCGGCCAGCCGCGGCCACGCCCGCAGCACGATGTCGTGGGCGAGCTCGAGCGTGCCCTCCCCGGCGACCAGGATCCGGGCCGCGACCAGGGCGTCCACGGCGGCGTCGGTCTCCGCGGCGGCTCCGGCGTCGAGCCCGTGGGTGAGCCCGAAGCGGCGGATGCGCCGGCGCACGGGGTCGGCGACGCCCGCCGGGCCCGGCACCCGCACGAGCCGCAGCAGCAGGGGGCGGACCAGCGCCTGCCGCGACGGCGGGAGGGCCGCGTAGGCCGCCTCCGCCGCGCGCTCGACCGCCCCGTACACCCCGCCGGCCTCGCAGTAGTGCGCGATCGTGATGCCCGGCCCGCCCACCGCGGCGGCCCGCTCCCACGTCGCCGCCAGCGCCAGCGCGAGCAGGGGCAACGCCCCCGGCGGCGACGACGCCGCCCCCGGCGGGACCTCGAGCTCCCCCAGGGCGAGCTCCGCCAGCCCGTCGGCGGTGGGGAACCCGGCCGCGAGGGCGGGCACCGTGACGACGTCGCGCAACTGCCCCGCGGACATCGCGGGCACGCGCACCAGGTCCGCCCGGAGCCCGCCGAGCCCCGGGAGGACGTCCTCGCGGATCCCGAGCAGCACGACCCGCCCGGGCGGCACGGCACCGAGCGCGTCCCGCAACGCGGCGACCTCGGCGGCGCGGTGGACGTCGTCGACCAGCACGGTGCCCGCCGTGCCGGGCAGGGCCGTGCGTGCGGTGCCCGGCGGGAGGGTCACGACGTCGTCGAGCGCCGGGAGCGCCCCGGCGTGCAGCAGGGAGCTCGTCCCTGCCCCGGACGGCCCGGTCACCACGACGACCCCGCCCGCGGTCCGCGCGGCCCGGACCCGTCCGACGACCTCCGCCACCAGGGGCGCCCGGCCGGGCAGCACCCCCTGGACCGGCGCGGCACCGGGATAGGGGTGCGGCCCGGGCGGTGGCTTCGCGGGCGCAACCGCCGCCCGCCGCAGGGCCGCCCGCCAGCGCTCGCGCACCGGGTCGTCGGTGGCGACGCCGAACGCGGTGAGGAGCGCGTCGAGCCGGACCGGCGATGGCAGGGACCGGCCCTGCACGTAGTCCCGGAAGGTGGTGAACGGCAGCAGCGGCACGCCGGACTCCTGCGTGCGCTTCGCGAGCGCGCGGAAGCTCAGCCCGGTCGCGTCCTTCATCCGGCCCAGCTGCTCGGCCAGCCCGGACCGGTCGGCGACCGCGTCCGGATCGCCGGCCTGCTGCGGCGGCATCCCCCGGCACCCCCCGACGCCCGCACCCGGGGACCGTCCCCCGGTACCGGGAGGATAGGGCGGCGCGACGCTCGCGTGCGTCGTCCGGCACCGGTGCCGGATGCCGACTTCAGCGCCCGGCCCGGCTGTACGGGACTGTACGAAGTTGTACGAACACCACCATGCCGCGTCCCTCCGGAGCACGGAGGCCGTCCGTTCGGACTAGATTCCGGGGTCCCGACGCGGGTGGCGGCCGGAGGGGCACGCCGCCGCCGCTCGCCGTCGCCGCGCTCCCCGCCCGGGCCCGGAGGCCCGGCCACGAGCACCCGCGGCGCCCACCACCGCCGGGCGCCGCGGGGCCTCCCGTCCCGTGCCCCCGTCCCAGGTCCGAGGAGGCAGGCGTCGGGTGTACGCGGGCGAGGGCGAGTCCCGCGGGGAGGGCGGGCGCGGGTCCTGGACCCCGTCCCGGCACCCCGGCCGTCGGCGCACCGACCAGGCCGCCGATCTCGACGCGCGCCTCACGGAGCTCGCCCGGTTCGCGGCGAACGGCGACCGCCGCGCCCTGGACGCCCTGCTGCGCGCCGCGAGCCCGCTGCTGGTCCGCTACTGCCAGGGCCGGCTCGGGAACCGGGCGCCGGGGCTCGCGACCCCCGACGACGTCGCCCAGGAGGTGGTGATCGCGCTCTGCGCCGCCCTGCCGCGCTACCGGGACATGGAGACGCCGTTCATGGCCTTCGCGTACGGCATTGCGCGCAACAAGGTCGCCGACGCCTACCGCTCGGCCGCCCGGGACCGCTCGGACCCGTTCGACGACGTGCCGGAGTCCACGGACGTGCGGGCCGGCCCGGAGGCCGCCGCCGTCGGCTCCGCGCAGATGACCGAGCTGATGGCGCTGATCGACAGGTTGCCGGCGCAACAGCGGGAGATCGTGGTGCTCCGCGTGCTCGGCGAGCTGACCGCGGAGGAGACCGCCGTGGCCGTCGGCTCGACGCCCGGCGCGGTGCGGGTGGCGCAGCACCGCGCCCTCGCGAAACTCAGGACCTGGCTGAACGAGGGGTGAGCGCGGTGTCGTGCGGCAGCCGGCCGCACGACACCGCGCCCGGAACCCGTCGGCGTCCTCACTCGCGCTCGACGCGCCGGACCCCGGAGCCCTCCCGCCAGTACTCGACGACGAGCCGGTCCGCCGCCTCGTTGAGGCAGGTCACCACGACCTCGGTGACGTCGGCGCGGAAGGCGTCGCCCTCGGCCTCACCGCTCAGCGGGCCGGCCGGCACGGCGCGCCCCGCGATCTTGGCGTCGCCCTCCCAGTCCGCCGGGGCGCCCTCGGGCGGGTCCACGGACGTGCTGTGCAGGGCGAACCGCGGGTCGCGGCGCAGGTCCGCGCCCTTGCGCGAGGCCGGCATCGACCCGAACGTCAGCTCGCCCGCCTCGAACTGCGCCTCGATGCCGGAGATCCGCGGCGCGCCGTCCGCCCGCAGCGTGGCGATGGTCTTGTGCGTGTGCGCGTCGAAGAGCCGGCGGGCACGCGCCGCCAGCTCGGGAGCCTGCTCCTCGACGTCCTTCCAGGAGGCCATGACACGAGCGTCCCGCGGATCCCTGACAGCTCCCGTCAGGAAGGCCCGGGAACGCGGGAGCGCCGCGGGCCGGCCCGAAGGCCCGTCCGCGGCGCCCACCCGGCCGGGTGGAGGGGGACCCCGGCCGTCACCCGGGGACGACCCGGGCGGTCCGGCGGTGCGGCCCGACTAGTCCTGCCGCAGGTAGCTCAGCAGCCGCAGGATCTCGATGTACAGCCAGACCAGCGTGGTCATCAGGCCGAAGGCGATGTACCAGGAGAACTTCGCCGGTGCGCCCTCCTTCACCGCCCGGTCGGCCATGTCGAAGTCCAGCATCAGGCTGAAGGCGGCCACGCCGATGCAGACGATGCTGAACAGGTACGCCAGCGGTGACCCGTCGCGCAGGCCCAGACCGCCCTCGGTGAAGAAACCGACGACCAGGTTGGCCAGCATCAGGATCACGACGCCGATCGAGGCGCCCATCAGCCACTTCGTGAACTTGGGCGTGACCCGAACGGCGCCGGTCTTGTAGACGATCAGCATGCCGACGAACACGCCGGCGGTGCCCACGATCGCCTGGAAGCCGATGCCCTGGAAGTTCGTGCCGGAGAACTCGAGCGCGCCGGTGAGCGCGCCGAGCGCGACACCCATCGACGCCGAGTACAGCAACACCAGGAACGGGTTCGTGCTCTGCTTGAAGATCACGATCAGCGACACGACGAAGCCGACGATGATCGCCGGGAGCGCCAGGCCGAACAGGCCGGACCAGGCCGTCAGGATGCCCGCGACCAGCGCCACGCCACCCGTGATCGCGGTCTTGATCACCACGTCGTCGACGGTCAGCGGCCGCTCGCCGGCGCCCGCTCGGCCGAACCCGGCGCGCGCGGCCTGGGAGTCGGCGTAGGCGGCCCCGCCGCCCATCATGCCGCCGCCCTGGCGGTCGAACGTGGCGTAGCCGCCCTGCCCCGTGGGCAGGTTGCGGAACGCCGGATTGCTGGTGGTGCGCACCGGTTCCTCCTCGTCGCGTGTCTCGCCGCGCTACGTGGTCAACGCCGGCGGGAGCCGATCGGTTCCCGCTCGGTAAAGACGACTTTACCCAGACCGGCGCGAGCGGCGCGTCATGCGGCGGTGGAGCCCCGGCCCGGCGGGTCCAGCACCACGCCGGCCGCCTCGATCGCAGCCTCCGTCTGCAGCCGGGCGAAGGGCCGCTCGCGTTCGGGGACCTCACACAGCGGCGGCCGCGCGACGCCGACGGCGCGGCAGAGATCGTGGAGGACGTCGTCGTAGGCGGCCATCAGGGCGACCCGGCGGACGTGGGTGGTCGGCTGCCGGCCGCACACCTCGCGGCGCAGCCGGTGCAGGTCGGCGACCAGCGACTCGAAGGACTGCCCGGTCGCGCGCGGCGGGCCCGCGCGCCGGAAGAGCCGGTGCAGCAGGTCGGGCAGCCCGAGCAGTACGGGCAGGAACCGCGCCACGGCCCAGATGAGGAGCGTCGGCGCGGCGGCGATCACGACGTAAACCAGCACGCCGAGGACGATCGGACGGTCTGCCGACACCCGACCACGGTACCGAGGATCCGCAGGTCAGAGGGATCTTGGCGGCGGCGGCCGGGGCGCTCGCGGCACGCGCGCTAGGTTCGCCCGGTGCCGCACCCCGAACCCGCGCCCCGCCGGCTCGTCCGCCCCGCCGCCTACGCGGTCTGCGTCGAGGACGGGCAGGTGCTGCTCGCCCGCCGGACCGGCCCGCGCGGCCCCGAGTGGACGCTGCCCGGCGGCGGCCTGCACCACGGGGAGGACCCGCGCGCCGGCGCGGTGCGGGAGGTCGAGGAGGAGACCGGCTTCACGGTCGCCCTCGACCGGCTGCTCACCGTCGACTCCGTGCACTTCCCGGACGCCGTGACCCGGGCGGGCGAGCCGCTCGACATGTTCGGCATCCGGATCGTCTACGCCGCCCACGTCGTCGGCGGGCAGCTGCGGCACGAGGTCGGCGGGTCCACCGACCGGGCGGCCTGGGTGCCGCTCGACGAGGTCGCGGGCCTCGTCCGGGTCCCCCTCGTGGAGACCGGGCTGGCGGCCTGGCGGTCGGAGGACCCGGCGCGCAGCGCCGTGCTCGGCTTCTAGGCGACCTGGCCCTTCGCCCTGTCGGCGTCCGTCTCGGCGGCGACGACGGGCAGGGCGGCCGTCGGGGTCGGCGGCTGGGCGTTCACCGTCGGCGCGGGGGTGTCCTCGCGCAGCCCGCGCATCTCGCCCTTGAAGATCCGGGCGCTCTGCCCGACCGAGCGGGCCATGGTCGGCAGCCGCTTCGCCCCGAAGAGGAGCAGCAGCACACCGACGAGGATGACGATCTCCCAGCCACCGAGGTTCGGCACGACGTGGTCCTTCCGTGTCGCGCGGGCCGGAGGGGACCCGCGCGGTCGGCGACCCGGTCGCGGTCGCCGTCGACCGCGGCCGTCGCGGGCCGCCCTTCTTCCCCCTGCAACGATCTCGGGGCCCTTCGGTCACCCCCCGTGCCCCGGTCGCGCGACCAGGGGGACCGATCTCCGCGGTGCGGCCGGTCGGCGCGCGCCCTACCCTCACGGTCCCGCCCGCGGAACCGCCCGGGCACCGACCCTCAGGGAGCACCGGACACGATGTGGGCCTTCTTCTCCCGCCGGCTGCGGCTGTGGCTGGTCCTCGCGATCGCCGTCCCGCTCGGCGGCTGGCTGACGGGCAAGGTCGCGGACCTGATCGAACAGCGCCGCGGGCCCAACGCCGCGAGCCGCACGCTGCACCGGGCCCGCGGTTGGCTGCAGCGCCGCTCGAGGGGACCGCTCGCCGCGCGGACCACGGAGAAGGACCGGCCGGCCCGGTAGCGGAGCCCGGGAGCCGGGCGGAAGTGGGGCGCCGCGGTCCTCCCGAGGGTTCCGGACCGCGGCGCCCGGCAGCGCGTGTTCGCTCCCCAGCAACACGCGGTGTGCCCATACCTCGTGTGGTGAGGGACCGGTGTTACGGGGAGCGGACGAACTTCCGTCGAATCGATGAGAACGCTCAGTCCGCGAGGTTCGGGCCGGTGCGTCGCGCCGCCGGGGAGCGGCCCCTCGGCTCCTCCCGCTCCGAGCGCGGTGAGGTCGAGGAAGGCGTAGGAGCCGCCGGTCCACTCGGCCCCGCGGGCATACTGCGAGGAGGTGTGAGATGTCCGGTTTGCCGGCGGGAGCGGCGGGGGCCAGGCTGGACCCGTGAACGCCGACGTGATCGTCGTGGGGGCCGGGCTGGCCGGCCTCGTCGCGACCGCCGAGCTCGCGGCCGCGGGCCGCAGGGTCGTGCTCGTGGACCAGGAACCGGAGACGAACCTGGGCGGCCAGGCGTTCTGGTCGTTCGGCGGGCTGTTCCTCGTCGACTCCCCCGAGCAGCGCCGGATGGGGATCCGGGACTCCGCCGAGCTGGCCCTGCAGGACTGGCTGGGCAGCGCGGGTTTCGACCGCGACGTCGACGACCCGGCCGGCGAGGACTTCTGGGCCCGGCAGTGGGCCACCGCCTACGTCGACTTCGCGTCCGGCGAGAAGCGCGCCTGGCTGCACCGGCTCGGCGTGCGCTGGTTCCCGCTCGTGGGCTGGGCGGAGCGCGGCGGCCACCTCGCCGACGGGCACGGCAACTCCGTCCCGCGCTTCCACGTCACCTGGGGGACGGGGCCGGGCCTGGTCGAACCGTTCGCGACCGCGGTACGCGACGCCGAACGCGCCGGGCTCGTCGAGCTCCGGTTCCGCCACCGGGTCGACGCACTGACGCGCACCGGCGGGGTGGTCGACGGCGTGTCGGGCGCCGTGCTCGAGCCCAGCCCCGCCGCGCGCGGGGAGGCCAGCTCACGCGTCGAGACCGGGACCTTCGAGCTGCGGGCCCAGGCGGTCGTCGTCACGTCGGGCGGCATCGGCGCGAACCACGACCTGGTCCGCGCGAACTGGCCGGCCCGCCTCGGCACCCCTCCGGAGGACATGGTCACCGGCGTCCCCGCCCACGTCGACGGGCGGATGCTGGCCATCACCGAGGCGGCGGGCGGGCGGCTCGTCAACCGCGACCGGATGTGGCACTACACCGAGGGCATCCGCAACCACACCCCGATCTGGGCGGGGCACGGGATCCGGATCCTGCCGGGGCCGTCGTCGATCTGGCTCGACGCGACCGGGCGGCGGCTGCCCGCGCCGAACTTCCCCGGCTTCGACACCCTCGGCACGCTGGAGACGCTGCGCGCCACCGGGTACGACCACTCGTGGTTCGTGCTGACCCAGAAGATCATCGAGAAGGAGTTCGCGCTCTCGGGCTCGGAGCAGAACCCGGACCTCACCGCGAAGGACGTCCGGGCGACCCTCGGCCGGATCCGCCCGGGCGCGCCCGCGCCCGTCGAGGCGTTCAAGGAGCGCGGCGAGGACTTCGTCGTCGCCGCGACGCTGGCCGAGCTGGTCGACGGGATGAACAAGCTGACCGCCGAGCCGCTGCTCGACGCGGCCGCGATCGAGCGGCAGATCGTGGCCCGCGACCGCGAGATGACCAACCCGTTCACCAAGGACCTGCAGGTCGGCGCCATCCACAACGCCCGGCGCTACCGCGGCGACCGGTTGGGCCGCACGGCCGCCCCGCACCGGATCCTGGACCCGGCGGCGGGCCCGCTGATCGGCGTGAAGCTCCACGTGCTGACCCGCAAGACGCTCGGCGGCCTGCAGACCGACCTGTCCGGCCGGGTGCTCGACGGCGCGGGCACGCCCGTGCCGGGGCTGTTCGCGGCCGGCGAGGTGGCGGGTTTCGGTGGCGGCGGCGTGCACGGCTACCGCTCGCTGGAGGGCACCTTCCTGGGTGGCTGCCTGTTCGGCGGCCGGGGCGCCGGGCGGGCGGCCGCCCGCGACACCGCCTGAGCCCGGGAGGACCGGCCGGGGGGTACGAGCACGGGGTGCGGCCCGGCCGCCGTCGAGCCGGCCGGACCGCGTACCTCCGGGGGTGCGCGCGTAGCTCCCCAGTTGCGCGCGCGAGGTAGATCGTGCTCGTCGTCGGCACCCGACCCCCGACGACACGGTGCCGTCGCCGAGTCTGGACCACGACGATCACGTTTCGGCTACCCGGTCGCGCCGGAACGGAAACGGCGTGCCGGAATTCCGTAGATCTTCCGGATTGCCTCTCAGGCCAGCTCGAGCGTGGCCCAGACCGTCTTGCCGGTGCGGGTGCGGCGGACGCCCCAGCGCGCGACGGCGTTGACGATCGTGAGACCCCGGCCGCGGTGCGCGCCGAGGCGGGACTCGCCCACCGTCAGCGGGTCGCCCGCACCGGCGTCGTCGACCTCGATGCGCATCCGGACGCGATCGAGCACGGTGACCCGCAGCCGCCGGGGGCCGCCCGCGTGTTCGACGGCGTTGGTCACGAGCTCGGTGCACACCAGCTCGGCGTCGAGCAGAGCGTCCGCGGGTGCCAGCTGCTCCCGCAGCCACGCACGCAACCCGGGTAGACAGGTGGCGTCGCGGAACGCGGCGACGAGCGAGGCCGGCCGCGGGCCGTCCACGCGGTGCCCGGCCACGTCCGTCCTCTCGTCCACCTCGACCGTCGTCATGGTGCGGCTGTACCCCGTTCGGCCGTCGTCCACGCGTCCGGTGGAGCACGCCCCCCGATCCGTGGACGGAGGACCTCCGCCCGGGCCCCGGGGTCCCGTCCGGGCCCGGTCCGGCCCCTCGTCCGCACGCAGGGCCACCGGCCCGGGCACCGGCTCCACCGGGCCGTCGGCGGCGATGTCTGCGAGGGTCGGGACGTGCAGTGGAGTGCGTGTCGCGAGGGCCGGATCAGCATGCGGGAGCACGCCGAGCTCGCGGCCCTCCTCCGGGCGGCCTACGCGCACCTGCCCCAGCTCTACGGCGGGGTGCGGACGTGGTCCTCCGCGCGGCCGGAGGCCCGGGTCCTGGGCTGGGACGGCGAGGGGGCTGCCGCGCACGCCGGTGTGCTGCGGCGCTTCCTCCAGGTCGGCGGCACGGACCAGCTGGCCGCGGCGGTGGGGCTGGTGGCCGTGCGCCCCGGCCTGCAGCGGCAGGGCGTCGGACTGGCCCTGCTCGACCGGGTGCGGGCCTTCCTCGGCGAGCTCGCCGTGCCCTTCGGCATCCTCATGTGCGCCGAGCACCACGTGCCGTTCTACGAGCGGGGCGGCTGGCGCCGGCTCTCCCCGCGCCGCGCCCTGTACTCGCCCGACGACACCACGGAGCCACGCCCGTTCGTCGACGAGATCACCACGACCACCCTCGTCCTGCCCGTCACGCAGGAGGAGTGGCCGGACGGCGAGATCCGGTGGAACGGGGCGACGGTCTAGTACTCCAGCCGCCGGGCCGGCCCGCGGACCTCGAGGGTCATCCCCTGCTCGGGCAGCACGAAGCCGTCGGGCCGCTCCTCCACCTGCCGCCGCCCGTCCGCGACCCACCCACGGGCGCGGTAGAACGCCGTGGCGCGCTCGTTGCCGGCGAGGACCCACAGCTCCGCCCGCGTGCAGCCCTGCCGGGCGAGGTGCTCGACGGCCGCGTTGTGCAGCAGCGTGCCGATCGTGCGGCGCCACTGCGACGGGGCGACGTAGAGGGCCATGAGCTCGCCGACGTCCGGGACGCCCGGCCGGGACCGGACCACCACGAACCCCACGACCGGGCCGTCCTCCGCGACGAGCACGACAGCGCCGGGCGAGGGCGCCCCGACGATCCCCCGCCAGAACTCCTCCCGGTCGTCGACGGACAGGCCGGCGAGGACGGCCGTCGGCAGGAGGTCCCGGTAGGCGCTGCGCCACGACTCCACCACCACCCGCGCGATCGCCCCGGCGTCGGCGGGCTCGGCGGGCCGGATCCCGACCACCCCGTGATGGTCCTCCCCCACAGCGCGAGAACGACCCCGCCGAATGGCGGGCGCCGCCCCCGAAGCTGCGGATGATCGTCGGTACCGCGGCGCGCGGCGGGTCGGCACGATCACCTCCGCGCGCCTCGACGGGCGCGGTCCCCCCATGTCGACCGACGGAGCTCAGCATGACCACTGCCATCGACGGAAGCGCCATCGACCGGGTCCTGCGGGAGGCGGTCGAGACCGGCGCGGTGCCGCACGTCGCCGCCATCGCGGCGGACCGCGACGGGATCCTCTACGAGGGCGGGGCCGGGCCCCGTGTCGTCGGGGAGAGCAGCGACGAGGTCTCGACCTCCACCCAGTTCCGGATCATGTCGATGACCAAGATCGTCGCGACGACGGCGGCCCTGCAGCAGGTCGAGCGGGGCGAGCTGGAGCTCGACGCGCCCGTCGACACCTACTGCCCGGAGTTCGCCGAGATCCAGGTCCTCGAGGGCTTCGACGGCGACACCCCCAAGCTGCGCCCGGCCGGCAGCCGGGCCACCGTGAAGCAGCTGGTCACGCACACGTCGGGCCTCGGGTACTGGTTCTGGAACGAGGCGCTCGACAGGTACCAGAAGGTCACGGGCCTGCCGAACGTCCTGGGTGGGGCCGCGGCGTTCAAGGCGCCGTTGGTCGCCGACCCCGGTACACGGTTCGTCTACGGGATCAACACGGACTGGCTCGGCAAGGTCGTCGAGGCCGTCGCCGGCACCGGCCTGGACGTGGTGATCAAGGAGAACATCACCGGTCCGCTCGGCATGGACGACACCATGTTCCTGCTCGACGAGGGCCGCCGCGAGAACTGCGTGACCGTGCACGTCCGGGGCGAGGACGGGAACTGGGCCTCGGCCGGCGAGCTGCTGCCGCAGCAGCCCGACTGGTGGGCCGGCGGCCACGGTCTCTACTCGACCCCACGCGACTACATCCGCTTCGAGCGCGCCCTGCTGCGCGGCGGCGAGCTCGACGGCACCCGGATCCTCGCCGAGCAGACCGTCGACGCGGCCTTCACCAACCAGATCGGCGACCTGGACTTCCCCGCGGAGATCCCGACGGCCGACCCGCCGATCACCGACACCCTGCGCGCCGGGCCGGGGTTCAAGTGGGGCCTGGGGCTGCTCCTGAACACGGAGGACGTCCCGGGGCGCCGGCGGGCCGGCACGGGGGCGTGGGCCGGGCTGTTCAACACCCACTTCTTCGTCGACCGGGCCAGCGGCGTCTGCGCCTCGATCTACACCAACTCGCTCCCGTTCATCACGGAGAACGAGGCCTGGAAGCTCTACGGGGACTTCGAGTCCGCGCTCTACGCCAGCCTGTGAGAGCGCCCACCGCGGCCGGTGCGCCGGCCGCGGCGGGCCCTGCGGAGGGGGTGCGGTGACGACGGTCGCCCGACCGGAGTTCGACCCGGAGCTGAAGGCCGGCCTGGCCGTGGTCGGCGGGGTCTTCCCGCCGACGATCACACCGGACCTGATCGCCTTCATGCGGCGCTCGTACGCGTCGCCGCCGATCGAGGAGACGCTGCGGGGACGGGCGATCGAGCGGCGCGACCACGTGATCGCGGGCCACGGCGGCGACCCGCTCGCGGTCTCGGTCCTGCGGCCGGCGGGGATCGACACCCCGCGGCCCGGGGTGCTCTTCGCGCACTCCGGCGGGCTGATGTTCGGCGACCGGTTCAGCGGGGCGGACCTCGTGCTGGACTGGGTCGACGGGCTGGGGGCGGTGCTGGTGACCGTCGAGTACCGGCTGGCCCCGGAGTTCCCCGACCCGTTCCCGCGCGAGGACTGCTACGCGGCGCTCGAGTGGGTCGCCGCGAGCGCCGAGGTGCTCGGGATCCGGCGCGACCGGCTCATGGTCGCCGGCGCCAGCTCCGGCGGCGGCCTCGCGGCCGGGACGGCCCTGGCCGCCCGCGACCGGGGCGGGCCGGCGCTCTGCGGGCAGGTGCTCGACTACCCGATGCTCGACGACCGCGGCGTCACCCCGTCGACCCGTCAGTTCGACGGCGTCGGCGTCTGGGACCGGGTCAGCAACGAGACGGGATGGACCGCGCTGCTCGGCGAGGCCTGCGGCGGCCCGGACGTCTCGCCCTACGCCGCGCCCGCCCGCGCCACGGACCTGTGCGGGCTGCCACCGGCGTTCGTCGACGTCGGGGCCGCGGAGATCTTCCGCGACGAGGCGATCGGCTACGCCGACCGGATCTGGGCCGCGGGTGGCGACGCCGAGCTGCACGTCTGGGCGGGCGGCTTCCACGCCTTCGACATCTTCGCCCCGCACACCGCGCTCGCCCGCGGCATGATCCGCACCCGGAACGCGTGGGTGGAGAAGATCCTGTCCGACTGACCGGGTGCTCGACGGTGACCTGGGCCACTACACTCGGCCCCTCGGAGCGACGTGGTGAGGTGGTCGGTGCAGGAGCTGCTGGGCCGCATCTCCGCCCTCGATCCCCAGGCGAGTGTGAGCCTGCGGGTCATCGCCTGCTTCGACGAGCTGGTCGTCGGCAACGTCAACACCCGCGGCCTGCTCAGCGCCGCCGCCTCGCTCGCGGGCTGCACCGCCGGCTTCCGCCAGGACCTGCCGGCCCGGTCCGTCCGGGTCACCCCGAAGGGCGAGATCGCCGAGGGACGGGCGCTGCCGCCGCCGGACTCGTCGATCTCCTGCGACGGCCTCACGGTGTGGCTGGAGCGCGCGGGACCCGCCCACGCCAACGACACGATCATCCTCGAGCGGCTCGCGCTCGCCCTCCGGATCCGGCACGGACGGGGGCGGCGGGACGTGGACAACCGCCGCGAGCTGGGCCTGCTGCTCGACCGGACCGTCCCGGTCGAGGAACGCCGCACCGCCGCGGCACGCCTGCACCTCGCCCCGGGGGTGCGGTACCGCGTGCTCGCCGCGCCGCTCTTCGCGGTGTGGGCGGAGCACCCGACCGGGGCCGAGGACGTCGTCCCCACGCCCTACGGGCCGATCCACGCGCTCGTCGTCCCGCAGGACCACGCCCGTGGTGGCGCGAGCCCGTCGGGCATCGGGGTCGCGGCCGCACCGGAGCACCTGCACCGCTCGTTCCGCACCGCCGTCGTTGCGCTGCGGTTGTGCGCGCCGCCGGTCACGGGCTGCGTGCTCGCCGACTGGTACGGCGGGGTGATCGAGCTGCTCGCCGACGCCCCGCTCGACGCCGACCTCCCCGACGTCGACTCCCTCGACGAGGTCATGGGCCACGCCTGGGGCCCGGCCACGCTCGACGCGCTGGTGCGCGCCGGGTCGGTCCGGCAGGCCGCGCGCCTGGCCGGGGTGCACCACAGCACGCTGCAGACCCGGCTCGACGCGATCACCGAGGTCGCCGGGTTCGACCCGTTCGACGGCATCGGCCGCACGCGGCTCGGGATCGCGTACCTGGTCTGGCGGCTGCGCAACTCCCGGGTGCTGGACCTGCCCGCGCCGACCTACACGGCCTCCACCGCGGGCTGACGCCGATCTCGTCCCGTCGGCGGCTCGCCGGGCCCGAGAATGTCGGTCCTCCGCCGTACGGTTCCGGCACGCGGACGAGGGGGGCGGCGGTGGAGCAACCGGACCCGGTGATGGCGGAGATCGCGCAGGTGGTCGAGCTGGGGCAGGCCGGTGGGGCGGCGGAGGCGCGGAAGCGGTTCGCGCTGCTCTGGGAGCGGCTGGGGCCGCGAGGCGACCCGCTCCACCGTTGCGCGCTCGCCCACCACGCGGCCGACGTGCAGGAGGACCTCGGCGAGGAGCTGCGCTGGGACCTCCGCGCACTCGCGGCCGCCGACGAGCTCACCGACGACCGGGCACAGCAGCACCACGCTTCCCTCGCCGTGGCCGGCTTCTACCCGTCGCTGCACCTCAACCTGGCCGACGTCCACCGCCGCCTCGGCGATCCCGCCCGTGCGCGCGAGCACCTCGACCGGGCCGAGGAGGCCGTCGGCGCCCTCGGCGACGACGGGTACGGGCGGATGATCCGGCAGGGGATCGCCCGCTGCGCCGCCCGCCTTGCTCCAGGAGGGCCTTGATCGCCGGACCGATTCGGGAACGACGTCGGGCGTGAACGTGTCGAGCGTGGCGGTGGGTCGCGCGGTCGGCACGGACGGCGACGTGCTGACCATGTATTTCGAGCTCGGGCAGCTCACGAGCGGTCGAGACGGCGGTAGGTGACGGCGAAGTCGTGCTCCCAGGTCGCGCCGCCGTCGTGCGACTGCTCCCAGGCGCCCGCGATCGTCCGCCCGTCGTCGCCGAAGGTGCCGGAGTAGCGCTGCGCGAAGGGCAGAGCGGTGAAGTCCGCTCGGTCACGGAGGAGCGTCCACTCGCCGTCGTGCAGGGTCATGCGGTAGACGCGCACGACCCCGCGCGAGTCGAAGTAGTGCTGCACGTAGTCATGGCCGTCGCCCTCCTCGGCCACGGACACCAGCGCGACGGTGCCCGGCGCGGCGGGATGGTCGACCGTGGTCTGCTGCCGCAGGAACTGCCCGCCCAGCTCCCACGTGAAGGCGACGGTGCCGCGGATCGGTTCGGGGGTGAAGGAGAAGCGCGCTTCGGCCTCCCACTCCCCCACGAACGGTTCCAGTCGCCTCAGCGCCGCGGCGCGGGTGGCGTCGTCCATCTCGGTCCTCCTGGCGATCGCTGTTGCCGGAAGAGACTCGACGACGTCCCGTTCCTCATCGCGGCGCGGGGTACCGGTGCTCTGCGCGCGCCGGAGGACCGAGGGTGGGCGCGCACCCCGAGGGGTCCACCGCCGGATGGCCGACGACGTGGCGGCCGTCCACCCGCCGCCGAGGCGTCACCCGTTGTCGGAACCCGGGGAGCGCTCCGGCAGGTAGGGCTGGATCGCGGAGGCGAGCTTCTCGGCGGTCATCGACTGGAGCCAGACGTGCCCGGGCCCGTGGATCTCCGCCAGCAGCAGCGAGTCCCCGAACAGCTTGTTCTTGACCCCGCGGATCGAGCTGAACTGCAGCTCCATCCCGGCCCGGTACAGCGCCAGGTGGCCGGGGTGGATCAGCATCGACTGCCCGGCCGGGATGTCGTACTCGGTGATCTCGCCCGCCAGCTGCACCCAGGCCACGCCCTCGCCGGACAGCTTCTGGAACACCACGCCGGCACCGCCGAAGATCCCCGCGCCGAGCTTCTTCTGCAGCCCGACCGACACCTCGACCTTCGCGGTGCTGGCCATGTAGGCGCCCGACTGCACCATGAACTCGTCGGCGGCGTCCACGCGCAGCTCGCGGATCGTGCCCGGGAGGTCGGTCGCGAAGGCGACGAACCCGCCGCTCTGCGGCGCCGTGTACTCGGTGAGGAACAGCTGCCCGCCGCCGAGGGCGCGTTTGAGGCCGCTCATGAAGCCGCCCCGGCCACCCGAGCCGAACCGGGTCGACGTCTCGAGGTCGAATCCGGAGGACAGCCACGCGACGTCCCCGCCCTCGGCGATCACCTGCTCGCCGGGACCCATGGTGAGCTCCAGGACGGGCATCGTCGTGCCCATGATCCGGGTCTGCATGGCAGGAACGTAGGGGCGGCGCGGCGGTGCCGGAAGGGGCTCGACCGCCTGAGGACCAGGGCCGAAAGGCGGCAGCCCGGCAGGTATCCGGCGCAGTACCGTGTCCGCCCCGTCCACCGGTCGCTCCCCTCGAGGAGGCCACGATGACCACGACGACCGCGGGCTCGCGCAACGAGACGGCGCTCGACCGGGCCGTCGGACGGCGCTGCCGGGCATCACGATCCTGCACTTCGAGGACGGCCTGTGCGTCGAGCGCTGGGTCTTCGCCGACATGCTGGGCCTGCTGGTCTAGCTCGGCGCGGTACCGCCGCCGTCCTGACGGCCGCCGGATCGACCCGGGCGGCCCGCGTTAGCGTCGAGCGGTGATCGCGCGGGCTCCGAGCACGACCGAGATCGAGGTGGCGCGGACGCTGCTGCCGGGCCTGGACCCGGACGGGGCGACGACGATCCCCAGCGGCTCGCACGACGTCGTCCTGCTCCCCGGCCGGGCCGCCGTCCGGATCGCCCGCAGCCGCCCCGCAGCCGAGGCCCTGCCCCGCCGGACCGCGCTCCTGGCCAGGCTGCAGGACGCCGGACTCCCCTTCGCGGTCCCGGAGCCCCTCACCCCGGTGGTCACCGGCCGCGGCTGGACCGCCGTCGCCGTGTCGTGGCTCCCCGGCTCGTACCCGTCCCCGGAGGACGGCGAGCCCCGGACGCTGCGCGCCCTGCTCGACGCCCTCGCCGCCGTCGACCTCGGCCCCCTCGCCGACGTCCTGGACGTCCCCCACGCGTACGCGGGCCGCGAGCGGTGGGAGGGGCTGATGCTCGACGAGGCGGTCCCGCGGCTGCCACCCGAGCTGCGCCGGTCGGGGCGGCGCCGGGTCCGGGAGGCGCTGGCGCTGGAGCCGGTGCCGCCCGTGCTGGTCCACGGCGACCTGACCGGCGAGAACCTGCACTGCGCCGCGGACGGCCGGGTGCTCGGGGTCCTCGACTGGGACCTGGCGAGCCCGACCGACCCGGCGATCGACGCGGCCTGCCTCGCCCACTGGTACGGCTGGCCGACGCTGCGCCGCGCCGTCGACCGGGCCACGTACGACCGCGCCCGGACCTGGTACGCGACGCTGTCCGTCGAGCAGATCGTGAAGGCCCTGCTCGACGGCGCCGGCGCGCGGGAGATGGAGGAGTGCGTCGCCCGGGTGGCGCGGTGGATGACGTCCGACGACATGCCCTGAGGCGCGCCGCGTCAGGACGTCGCCGGCGTGTTCCCGAGCGCGGTCCGGACCGCGAACGCCCCCAGCAGGCTGCCGGCGATCCACCGCTGGACGGTCATGGCCCGCGGCCGTGCCGCCAGGAAGCGGGCGACCGACGCCGCGGCCAGGACGATCAGGGCGTTGACGCTGACCGCGACGACGATCTGGACCGCCCCGAGCTGGAGGAACTGCGTCCACGCCGCCCCGCCCGCCGGATCGACGAACTGGGGCAGCAGCGCCGCGTACAGGAGCGCGATCTTGGGGTTGAGCAGGTTCGTGAGCAGGCCCATGCCGAACAGCCGCCCGTCCGAGGCCGGCTCCAGGTTCCGGGCCTCGAACGGGGAGCGGCCGCCCGGCCGCAGCATGCCCCAGGCCAGCCATGCGAGGTACAGGGCACCGGCGATCTTCACGGTCGTGTACGCCACGGGAACCGCCGCGAACAGGGCGGACAGGCCGGCTGCCGCGGCCAGGAGGTAGCACAGGAACCCGACCACGGTCCCGGCCAGGGAGACCAGGCCGGCGCGGCGCCCCTGGGAGATCGCCCGGGACGCCAGGTAGATCATGTTCGGGCCCGGCGTGAGGACCATGCCGAGGGCGACCGCGACGACGCCGAGACCGGCGGACGGCTCAATCACGATCCGAGTTCCTTCCGACGCGCAACTCCCGCCCACACAAGCACGCCGCTCCCGCGACGACCACGCATTTGCCGGTCGTCGAGCCCGAGCACGATCTCGTCGCTGTCGACGGTGTCCCGTCGAAGTGGATCGCGACCCGCGTGCACCCGATGCCGACCAGCCAGTTCAGCAGCCGGCCATCGGGCCACCCGCCGCGCCCCGGCTCGGGGCGACCGACGGTCCGTTCCGGCTCTGCCCGGCCCGACCCGTCGCGCGCCGATGAGTTCGGGCCGCGCCTCGGGTCGACACGGTATGAGCGATTCGGACGCCGGCCTGGGCAAGGTCGTCGTGAACAGGGCGATGTCTCTCGACGGCTTCATCGCCGGCCCCGACAACGCGATGGACTGGATCTTCGACTACCTGGA
The DNA here is from genome assembly GCF_021283305.1 of Pseudonocardia kujensis. Lineage (GTDB taxonomy): Bacteria > Actinomycetota > Actinomycetes > Mycobacteriales > Pseudonocardiaceae > Pseudonocardia > Pseudonocardia kujensis. Next base: position 19,812 of record NZ_JAJSOK010000057.1, on the reverse strand, counting down.
CAACGACGCGTTCCCCGAGGTCATGCACGCCACCGGCGCCATGCTGGCCGGCCGGGGCACCCACGAGGTCAGCAAGCGGATGTCCGCCCAGGACGCCGAGTACGACGGGGGGCCGGTGTTCGTCCTGACGCACCGACCGCCGGACGAGCCGGAGGAAGGGGTCACCTTCCTCACCTGCGATCTCGAGAAGGCCGTGGCCACGGCCCGTGCCGCCGCGCAAGGGAAGAACCTGGAGATCCTCGGAGCCGACCTCGCCAGCCAGTGTCTGCAGCGCGGTCTCGTCGACGAGGTGCTGGTGTACGTCCTGCCGGTGCTCCTCGGGGACGGCGTGCGTTTCTCGACCTCGGGGCTCGGCCGGATCGACCTCGACCCGTTCGGCAACAGACAGGCGGGTCCGGTGACGATGCTCCGCTTCCGTGTGCGGAAGTAGGGAGGGGTGCCCCGGTGGCACTCGAACCCACACCGTGACCCTCTCAGGGGTGCCGCAGTGGCGGGTGTACGGGCACGTTGAGCTTGATGAACAGTGTGGCCGCCTCCGCCTTCGACCGAGCTTCGGCACGTATTCGCGCGGCCCCGGTCGACGGTGTGCCGCCGAGTACTTCCCGGCCTTCGGTCATGGCGCTGTCGGTCATGGCGGCAGCAGATCCGCGGACGACGGGTGCGCCGTGCGGTCCCCGACCCGGAGAGGTGCGCTGCTGCCAGGGTGTTTCCCGTGGGGAGCTCCGTGGGGACACTTCGGGGGTGAGGGGTCCGCAGGATCGGGCGAGGGTCGAGGTCGTCGCGCTGGTGGCGTCGGCCGCGGGTCTGGACGCGCTGTCGGTGGTGTTGCGGGGCTTGCCGGTTGATCTGCCGGTGGCGGTGGTGGTGCAGCAGCATTTGGGCGGGCAGGCGAGTGTGCTCCCGAAGATCCTCGAACGGCGGCTGGGGCGCCCGGTGGTCTGGGCGGTGGACGGGGCGCCGGTTGTGGTGCCGGGCCGGGTGACGGTGACTCCGCCGCGGACCTGCATGGAGGTTCTGCCGGATGGAACATGTGGGCTGCACCCGTTGGAGTCCGCGAGTGAGCGGCCGCATGACGGCCTGCTGGTGTCGCTGGCGGACTCGTTCCGGGATCGCGCCATGGGGGTCGTGTTGTCCGGTGGGGGCACCGACGGCGCCGCGGGTGTGGGCACGCTGACCGCGGCGGGCGGGGTGGTCATCGCGCAGGCAGCGGACACCGCCGAGTACCCGTCGATGCCGCGGGCGGCCGCCGCGGCAGGGGCCGACCTGGTCCTGCCGCTGCACGAGATCGCGGGCGTCGTCGCCGAGGTGGTGCGCGGCGGCCCGCTGCCCAAGCCGCCGGACGAGGTGGACGCGATCCGGCTCACCTTCGGCGAGGTGGGCGAGGCCGCCCGGCTGGCTCGAGCCATCGACTGGTCGCAGCACGTGCTCGGGCCGGTGCACCGGTGGCCCGCCGCGCTGCGAACCGCGGTGCGCCTGGCCGCCACTCACCCGGACCCGGCGGTCGTGTACGTCGGTGAGCAGCTCATGGTGCTGTTCAACGACGCGGTGATGCCGTCGTGGGGCGCGAAGGCCGCGGAGGTCTTCGGGCGGCCGCTGTTCGAGGTGTTTCCCGAGGTCGAGTACCAGCGCGAGTGGTTCGTCCGGGCCCGGTCCGGCGAGCCGGTCTCGCTGGCCCTGCACCACGTCCTGTACTTCCGCAGGAGGACGGCGCTGACGCGCGGATGGTTCCAGATGACCTTCACGCCGATCCACGACGAGCACGGCGTCGTGCTGGGCATCTTCGAGGTTGTCACCGACCGCACCGAACAGGTTCTGGCGTCGCGTCGGCTCGCCACGCTGAGCGAGCTCGCCGGCACCGCGGCCGAGGGCGGACGGCGTGAGGCGCTGGACACGGCGCTGGCACGGCTGGCCGGATCCGAGGACGTGACCTTTGCGCTGGCCTACCTCACCGCGCCCGGCGGCGCCGCGGTGAACCTGGTGGGGGCGACCGGCGTCGAGGCCGGGGGTCCGCTGGCCCCGCGGCACGTCGTCCTGCGCGCGGGAACGGCGGGCTGGCCGTTGAGCACTGCCGTCACCGACCGGGTACCGGTCGTCGTCGACGACGCCGGCGACCGGTTCCGGGGTCATCTGGTCGGGCGCGAGCCGCGGGAGCCGGGCGTCGCGGTGATCGTGCCGCTGCACGATCCGGCGGAGAACCGGGTCGCCGGCGCGCTGGTGCTCGGTGCGGACCCGCTGCTGCCCTTCGACGACACCTACCGCGAGTTCTTCCGCACCGCCGGCGAGACCATCGCCGGGAAGATGGCCGAGTCGCACGCCCGTCACCACGAGCACGAGCGTTTGGCGAAGCTGGCCGAGCTGGACCGGGCCAAGACGGAGTTCTTCTCCAACGTCAGCCACGAGTTCCGGACCCCGCTCACGCTCATGCTCGGCCCGCTGGAGGAGACGCTGCGGCGCGCCGACGAGCTCCCCGACGGCGTCGCCGCCGAGCTGGAGGTGGCCCAGCGCAACACGCGGCGGCTGCTGCGGCTGGTCGGCACCCTGCTCGACTTCTCCCAGGCCGAGGCCGGCCGGCTCCACGCGCATCTCGCGTCGACCGACCTGGCCGCGTCGACCACCGAGATCGTGTCGATGTTCCGCGGCGCCGCCGAGGCCGCCGGGTTGAAGCTGACCGTCGACGTGCCGCCGCTGCCCGAACCGGTGCGGGTCGACCCGGAGATGTGGGAGAAGATCGTCTCCAACCTGCTGTCGAACGCGTTGAAGTTCACCTGGCAGGGCGGAATCGAGGTCAGCCTGCGGGCCCTTCCCATGCACACCGAGCTTCGCGTCCGCGACACCGGCGTCGGGATCCCGAAGGAGGAGCAGCCCTACATCTTCCAGCGGTTCCACCGGGCCCGGGAGGCCCGAGGCCGCACGCATGAGGGGGCGGGGATCGGGCTGGCGCTGGTCGAAGAGCTGGTCCACCGCCACCACGGCCGGGTACGAGTCACCAGCGAGCAGGGAACCGGGACGACCTTCACCGTCTGGATCCCGTCGGGGCGCCGCCCCAGCGAGCCGGCCGCGGCCCAGCCGTCGCCCCCCGGCGGGGTGGCGGCGCTGATGGCCGAGGAGGCGCTGCGCTGGGACGCGGCGCGCGAGAAGAACCACGCCGCACTGGGAATGGACGTCGAGCCGGTCCTCGACCAGCGGTTGGCCTGCCGCGCCGTGGGCGCCCGGGTGCTCGTCGTCGACGACAACGCCGACATGCGCGACTACCTGAGCCGGCTGTTGGGCGGGAACTGGTCGGTGACCGTGGCCGGCGACGGTGAGGAAGCCCTACAACTGATCGCGCGCGAGCGGCCCGACCTGATCCTTGCCGACGTCATGATGCCCGGAATGGACGGGTTCGCCCTGCTCCACGCGATCCGCGCCGACGAGGATCTGACCTCGACACCGGTCGTTCTCGTTACCGCCCGCGCCGGTGAGGAGACCGCCATCGAGGGCCTGCTCGCGGGGGCCGACGACTACATCGTCAAGCCGTTCTCCGCCCGCGAGCTCGTGGCCCGGGTCGGCGCCGAGCTTGAGCTCGCCCGACAGCGCCGGCAGAACGAGCGGCGCCTCCGCGCGCTGATCAACGCCAGCTGGGACGTCGCCTACCGGATGAGCCCGGACTGGACGGAGATGCGCACCCTCGCCGGTCACGGCTTCATCGCCGACACCGACCGGCCCAGCACCAGCTGGCTGGACACCTACATCCATCCCGACGACCAATCGCACGTCAACGCGACCATCCAGCAGGCCATCCGGACCAAGTCCGTGTTCGAGCTCGAACACCGCGTCCGCCGCCCGGACGGCACGCTGGGCTGGACCCTCTCCCGCGCCGTCCCCCTCCTCGACGACGACGGACAGATCGTGGAATGGGTCGGCGCCGCCACCGACGTCACCACACGACACCCCTCGGCGGAATCCTGACATGTCGCCTGCGGCCGATCCCGGGTCCCGCCGGCGCGTCGAGCCTGTCCTTGCCGCGTTTCTGCTGGTTATGGGCCTTGTGCGCCTTCGTGCGCCTGTGCACCTCCGCATCGCCTCGGGTCGAGAGGGGCCTCGCCCCTCACCGGAGCTCCTTCAGAGGTCGATGACGACCTTCCCGTGCACGTGGCGGCCCGCCTGGAGCTCGACCGCGGCGCGGATCTGCTCGACCGGGAAGTGTGCTGCGATCGGCACCCGGAGGCGGCCCGCCGCAACCAGGCCCGCGATGTCCTCGAGGGCGCGCTGGGGCGCGTCGGCGCCGTTCGCCGGCGTGATCCCGTCGATCCGGGCGGCAATGGTGGTGATGCGCTCGTCGAGCACGCCCAGTTCGCGTGCCACGGCCGCGGTGTCCGTCCCGTGCAGGTCCATGGCCGCGGAGACGCCGGCGGGGGCCAGCGCACGGACGCGGTCGCGTAGGCCCTCGCCGTAGGCGACCGGCTCGGCCCCCAGGGCGCGCAGGGCATCGGCCGAGGTCGCCGACCCCGTCCCGATCACTCGTGCTCCTGCCAGGCGCGCGAGCTGGACGGCGAACACGCCTACCCCGCCTCCCGCGCCCCCGATCAGCACCGTGTCACCCGGGCCCGCGTCGACCACGGCGAGAGCCGCGGCCGCTGTGCGGCCCGCGATGGCAAGGGTGGCAGCGGTGCGGTCGTCGACGCCGTCGGGGGTACGGCGCGCCTCCCCGCCCACTGCGATGGACCCCGCCTCGTCCACGACGACGTGGTCGGCGACCGCGCGGGACAGGACGCCGCCGAAGACCCGATCACCGACCGCGAACTCGCACACGCCGTCGCCGACCTGATCCACGACCCCGGCGAAGTCGGTGCCGAACCCGCACGGCAGGCTCAAGCCGAATCGCGCGGCGGTCTCGGCGTCGGAGGTCATGAACCAGTCCATCGGGTTCAGCCCGGCCGCAGTGACCCGCACACGGATCTGTCCCGGGCCGACCTGTGGCACAGGTACCTCGCGGATGGTCAAGGCCTCCGGTCCGCCGAACGACTCGAACCGGACCGCCCGGCCCGTGGCCGCCGACGGGGTGACGCTCGGTTCTCTCATGCCCGCTTGTCTCCTGTCTGGTGGCCCCTCGTACCGCGGGTGCACCATAAACGGACTACGCTCCGCTTGCCGTGACCCGAACCTAGCACAAGTGGAGCGTGATCCGCTTTGGCTGTCGCAAAGCCCCGTGGGTCGCGCGCGGACGCGACCCGCAACCGCCAGCAGCTGCTGGACGTGGCGACCCGCATGTTCGCCACGGCCGAGGCCGAGCCGTCGATGCGCGCCATCGCCCACCGAGCCGGGGTCGGCATCGCCACGCTCTACCGGCACTTCCCCACCCGCGAGTCGCTGGTCGACGCCGTCTACCGGGACCAGGTCTCGCGGCTCACCGCCGGTGCGGGTGAGCTGCTCGCCCGCCTCGACCCACCCGCAGCGCTGCGGCGCTGGATGGACCTGTTCGGCGACTGGATCGCGACCAAGAACGGGATGCTCGACACGCTGCTCGCGATGGTCGAGGCGGGTGAGATCGCCCATGCTCACACCCGGGCCGAGCTGCTCGCGGCCATCGACAGCCTCCTCGAAGCCGGCCGCACGAGCGGGGAACTCCGCGCCGACGTCCCGGCCGAGGTCGTTACTGCCGCCCTCATCGGCATCTTCACCGTCACGAGTCCGCCCGAACAGGAAGAGATGACGGCTCGCCTGCTGGACCTCCTGATGGACGGACTCCGGTCCTCCGCCTGCGACCAGCCGAAGGCGGCCGAGCGAAACTGAGGAGGTGGTCGCCGCGACGGGCCGGGACAGGAATCGAGGTTTCCGTGCCCGTCCGGTACCGGAGGCCCGTCCCGATGCGTACGCCGAAGAGGAGGGTGGACGAATCCGCAGATCAGGGCCGTGATCGGGCTGGTCGGCACGGGTGCCCCCGGTGGGACTCGAACCCACACTGTGACCCTTTTAAGGGGCCTGCCTCTGCCGTTGGGCTACGGGGGCCCGGGTCGCAGCCTAACGACGGGCCGGCCGGAGAACGCCGACGGCGCCCGCCCCCGGTGAAGGGCGGGCGCCGTCGAGCGCCTGTCGGCCGGTGCCGCGTCAGCTGGCCTTGGCGTCGGCCTCCTGCGCGACCGTCGGGGGCAGCGGGGTCACCGTGCCGCCGGCGATCCGGCTGAACTCCGCCTTCGGCTCGTGGATCTGGCCCAGCGCCACGACCTCGCGGCCCATGAGCAGCGCGGTGGTCCAGTCCATGACGATCCGGAAGCGGCGGTTCCACGTGGGCATGCGGCTCACGTGGTAGGTGCGGTGCATGAACCACGCCGGGAAGCCCTTGAGCTTGATCCCGTAGACCTGGGCGACGCCCTTGTACAGGCCGAGGCTCGCGACCGAGCCGGCGTAGCTGTGCTTGTACTGCTTCATCTCGTACCCGCGCAGGTACGCGACGATGTTGTCCGCCAGGACCTTCGCCTGCCGCACGGCGTGCTGGGCCGACGGGCTCGTGCGCGCGTTCGGGTCGTCCTTGGTCAGGTCGGGGATCGACGCGCAGTCGCCCGCGCTGAACACGCCCTTCAGCCCGTCGACGGTGAGGTCGGCCGCGCACTCGACGTGCCCGCGGGGGCCGCGGGGCAGGTCGGTCTGGTCCAGCATCGGGTTCGGCTTGACGCCGGCGGTCCAGACGATGGTGTCGGCATCGAACTCCTGGCCGTCGGAGAGCACGACGTGGCCGTCGACCATCGACTCGACACGGGTCTCGAGGAGCACCTCGATGCCGGCGTCGAGCAGGCGGCGCACGGTGTAGGCGCCCATCTTCGGGCCGACCTCGGGCATGATCCGGTCCATCGCCTCGACGAGGACCCAACGCAGGTCGCCCGGCTCGATGCCCTCGTAGTAGCGGGTGGCGTAGCGGGCCATGTCGGCGAGCTCGGCCAGCGCCTCGACGCCCGCGTACCCGCCGCCGACCACGACGAAGGTCAACAGCCGGCTGCGCAGCTCCGGGTCGGCGGTGGTCGACGCCGCGTCGAGCCGGGACAGCACGTGGTTGCGCAGGTAGATGGCCTCGCCGACGGTCTTGAAGGCGATGCCCTGCTCGGGCAGGCCGGGGACCGGGAGGGTCCGGGCGACCGAGCCGGGGGCGACGACCAGGACGTCGTACTCCAGCCTGGTGGTGTGCCCGGCCGCGGTCTGCACCGTGACCTGCTTCTCGGCGTCGGAGACGGCGGTGACCCGGCCGGTCAGCACGCGGCAGCCGCGCAGCACCTTGTGCAGCGGGACGACCACGTGCCGCGGCTCGATCGAGCCGGCCGACGCCTCGGGGAGGAAGGGCTGGTAGGTCATGTGCGACTGAGGGTCGACGACCGTGATGTCGGCCTCCCCGCGGCGCAGCTTCTTCTGCAGCCGCAGAGCGGTGTACATGCCGACGTAGCCGCCACCGACCACGACGATTCGTTGAGCGTGCGCCATACCCACATTCGTACCCCGGAGACGTAAGCCCGACCGCCGGATGCGACGTGATCTGCGTCAGAGGGGGTGTGAGTTCACCGACAGCCCCGCCGCGCGCCCGGCGGCGCCGAGGACCTCCTCCAGCATCGCCGGGGTGAGACGGCCGGTGAAGGTGTTCTGCTGGCTCACGTGGTAGCTGCCGAACAGGTGCAACGTCGACGCGGGCCGCACCGACGCCAGCTCGACGTGCGCCCCGTGGCCGAAGCGCGGGCGCGGCCGCGGGATCGTCCAGCCGTGGTCGGCGAGCACCGGCAGCAGCGCCTGCCAGCCGAAACCCCCGAGGACGAGGACGGCGCGCAGGGTCGGGCGGAGCAGCTCGATCTCCGCGTCGAGCCAGGGCCGGCAGGTGTCGCGCTCGGCCGGGGTGGGCTTGTTCTCCGGCGGGGCACACTTCACCGGCGCGGTGATGAAGGTGCCGAGCAGCCGCAACCCGTCGTCGCGGTGCACCGCGGTCGGCTGGTTCGCGAGGCCGACGGCGTGCATCGCCGCGAAGAGGACGTCGCCCGAGCGGTCCCCGGTGAAGATCCGCCCGGTCCGGTTGCCGCCGTGCGCGGCCGGGGCGAGCCCGACGATCAACAGCCGGGCGTCGGGCGGGCCGAGCCCGGGGACGGGGCGGCCCCAGTACTCCCAGTCCCGGAAGGCCGCGCGCTTGTCCCGCGCCACCTTCTCCCGCCACTCGACCAGCCGCGGGCACGCCCGGCACCCGGTGACCCGGGCCTCGAGCTCGGCAGGGGTCGACGCCGCCGGCGCCGCGCGCCGGGGCCAGTCCGGTGCCGACACCTCGCTCGGCGCCGACGAGCCGCCCGCGAGCCCGTTCACGCGATCGATCGCGCGATCCCGTCGAGGATGTCGTGCTCGGAGACCACGAGCTTGCCGATGCCGGCGCGGGAGTGCAGCTCGTCCGCCAGCGCCTCGACGACGAGGGCGCCCGCGCCGATGACGTCGACCCGGCCGGGGTGGAGCGCGCCGAGCTTCTCGCGCTCCGCGCGCGGTGAGGTGACGAGCATCTGGGCGACCCGGTGGACGTCGTCGCGGGTCAGCGTGGACAGGTGCACGGCCTCGGGGTCGTACTCCGGCAGGTCCTGCGCGATCCCGGAGAGGGTGGTGATCGTGCCGGCCACGCCCACCCAGCACGACGCGCCCTCGACCGGCACCGCCTCGAACGCCTCGTCGAGGATCTCCCGGGCGAGCGCGCGGGCCTTCTCGACGTCCTCGGGTGCCGGCGGGTCGCCGGGCAGGCAGCGCTCGGTGAGCCGGACGCTGCCGACGTCGACCGACCGGGCCGCGGTGACGCCGCCGGCGTCGCCGATCACGACCTCCGTCGAGCCGCCGCCCACGTCCGTCACCACGAACGGGCCGTCGTCCGGGTCGAGGTCGCCGACCGCGCCCTGGAAGGACAGCCGGGCCTCCTCGTCGCCGCTGATCACCTCGGCGTCGACCCCGAGGACCTCGCGGACCATGCCGAAGAAGTCCTCGCGGTTGGTGGCGTCGCGGGTGGCGGAGGTGGCCACCATCCGGACCCGCTCGACACCCTTGCGCCGGATCGCCGCCGCGTAGTCGCCCAGGGCGACGCGGGTGCGCTCGAGGGCCTCCGGGTCGAGCCGGCGGGTCGCGTCGACGCCCTTGCCGAGCCGCACGATCCGCATCTCGCGGTGCAGGTCGCGCAGGTCCTTCGTGCCGTCGAAGGTCTCCGTGACGTCGGCGATCAGCAGCCGGATCGAGTTGGTCCCGCAGTCGATGGCGGCCACCCGGGACATGCGCGCTCCTGAGGGTTCGGGGTCGTTCCCGCTCACCGTATCGGCCGACGGGACGGTCCGGGGGCCGCGTGCTCCCGAAACCACCGGCCACGGGGTTACCCTCCGGTAATGAGCGTGGCACCGGGCACCGAGCTGGGCACCCACACCGTCGTGAACCAGGCCCCGCCGCTCGACGGGTTCGACCCGCTCGAGTGCGACCCCGGCCTGGCCGACGCGCTGCGCCGGGAGGGGGCGGCGCCCGACCTCAAGGCGCTCGCGCTGGCCGTCGGCTCGGCGGAGTACCGGGAGCACGCGCGGCTCGCCAACGCGCACGAGCCGGTCCTGCGCACCCACGACCGCTACGGCCACCGGATCGACGAGGTCGACTTCCACCCGTCGTGGCACGCCCTGATGCAGCTGTCCGTGGAGCACGGGTTGCACGCGGCCCCGTGGGCCGACGGGTCGCACCTCGCGCGCGCAGCCGGGTTCTACCTGGTCAGCACCCTGGAGCAGGGGCACTGCTGCCCGATCTCGATGACGTACGCGGCCGTCCCGGCGCTGCGCCACGCGCCGGAGCTCGCCGCGCGGTACGAGCCCGGCCTGGCCTCCCGCGCCTACGCGCCCGGCCTGGCCCGTCCGGAGACGAAGCCGGGGCTGCTCGCCGGCATGTCGATGACCGAGAAGCAGGGCGGCTCCGACGTCCGCAGCGGCACCACCCGCGCCACCCCGAACGCCGACGGCACGTACTCGCTGGTCGGGCACAAGTGGTTCACCTCGGCGCCGATGAACGACCTGTTCCTCACGCTCGCACAGGCGCCGGGCGGGCTGACCTGCTTCGTCCTGCCCCGCGTGCTGCCCGACGGGACCCGCAACGTCCTGCGGATCCAGCGGCTCAAGGACAAGCTCGGCAACCGGTCGAACGCCTCGGCCGAGCTGGAGTACTCCGGTGCCGTGGGGTGGCGGGTGGGCGACGAGGGCCGCGGCGTCGCGACGATCATCGAGATGGTCTCGATGACCCGCCTGGACTGCGTGCTCGGCGCCGCGGGCACGGTCCGCGCGGCCCTGTCCGAGGCGGCACACCACGTGGCGCACCGCTCGGCGTTCGGCGCGCTGCTGGCCGACCAGCCGCTGATGCAGGCCGTGGTCGGTGAGCTGGCGGTGGAGTCCGAGGCCGCGACCACCCTCGCGATCCGGCTGGCCGGGGCCGTCGAGCGGGGCGAGACCGCGTTCCTGCGGCTGGCCCTGCCGGCCTCGAAGTACCTGGTCTGCAAGCGGACGCCCGCGGTCGTCGCGGAGGCGCTGGAGTGCCTGGGCGGCAACGGGTACGTCGAGGAGTCACCGATGCCGCGGCTCTACCGGGAGAGCCCGCTGAACTCGATCTGGGAGGGCTCGGGCAACGTCACGGCGCTCGACCTGCTCCGCGCCCTGGCCCGCTCACCGGAGTCCGTCGACGCGGTGCTCGACGAGATCGCCCTCGCCCAGGGGGCCGACGCCCGTCTCGACCGGTCCGTCGAGCAGCTCCGCGCGGAGTTCCGCGTTCCGGAGCCGCGGCGGGCCCGGCGCCTGGCCGAGCTGCTCGCGCTGTGCCTGCAGGGCTCGCTGCTGCTGCGCACCGCCCCGGCCGAGGTCGCCGACGCCTTCCTGGCCGGCCGCCTGCAACCCGACGGCCCGTGGCGCACCGCGGGCACCCTGCCCGAGGGCGTCGCGGCGAAGCCGCTGCTGGAGCGCGTGACCCCCGCCGTCTGACGGCGGGTCAGGCGCAGTCGGTGCCGGTCCACCAGTCGCCGAGGAGTTCCAGCGCCTCGTCGCCGAACGGGTTCACGCCGGGCCCCCTGGCCAGGCTGTGCGCCACGTGGACGTGCAGGCACTTCACGCGGCCGGGCATCCCGCCGGCGCTGACGTCGGTGCCGAGCGGCTCGATCGCGTCCCGCTCCGCGAGGTAGGACTCGTGGGCCCGGCGGTAGTGCTCCGCCAGCTCCGGGTCCTCCTCGAGCCGCGCGGTCATCTCCTTCATCAGCCCGGAGGCCTCGAGGGTGCCGATGCGCGAGGCCAGGCGCGGGCAGGTCAGGTAGTAGAGCGTGGGGAACGGGGTGCCGTCGGGCAGCCGCGGCGAGGTCTGCACCACGTTCGGGTGGCCGGACGGGCAGCGCGAGGCCACCGCCCGCATCCCGCGCGGCGGCCGGCCGAGCTGGGCGGCGACCGTCTCCCGGTCCTGCTCGGAGATCGTGTCGCTCACTGTGCTGACCTCATCGGGGCGCTCCTTCGGTCACGTCGCTCCACAGGGTCCGGTACCAGGGGGTCGCCTTGCGCGCGGCCTCCACGTCGGCCGGCGAGGGCGTGTCCGGCAGCTGCACCACGTAGGGCACCTCGCCGGGCCGGACGTACCCGAGGCGCGACCGCGCCTCGGCCGCGACCTCGTCCGGGTTCGACAGCCGCGCCTTCTGCTCCTCCAGCTGCGCGACCTCGGCCGCCAGCGCGCGTTGCTGCTGCTGGACCGCGGCCAGCTCCTGCCGCTGCGCCACGTAGTTGCGCAGCGGCACGGCCACGGTCAGCGCCAGCGCGCAGACGACGATCGCGAGGATGGCCGCACGCCGGGTCGAGGACAGCCCGAGCAGCCCGCTCGTGCGGGCCACCACGTTCCCCGCCCGGGTCCGGGTGCGGGTGAGCCGCGGTTCGCGCACGCGCCGGCCGCCGGGCGCGGGGCGGGCCTGCCCGGCCCCGCCCCGGTCCGCCCGGGCGGCGGCCCGCTCGCGGACCCGCGCCTCACCCGCCACGCGGTCAGGCCCCCGGCGTGAACCGCGGGAAGGCCAGCTCGCCGGCGTAGCGCGCGGCGTCGCCCAAGCTCTCCTCGATGCGGAGCAGCTGGTTGTACTTGGCGACCCGCTCGGACCGCGCGGGCGCGCCCGTCTTGATCTGGCCGCAGCCGGTGGCGACGGCGAGATCGGCGATGGTCACGTCCTCGGTCTCGCCCGAGCGGTGGCTCATCATGCAGCGGTAGCCGTTGTTGTGCGCCAGCGTGACCGCGTCGAGGGTCTCGGACAGCGTGCCGATCTGGTTGACCTTGACCAGGAGGGCGTTGGCGGCGCCGCGGTCGATGCCGTCCTCGAGCCGCTCGGGGTTGGTGACGAACAGGTCGTCGCCCACGAGCTGGACCTTGTCGCCGAGCGACTCGGTCAGCGAGACCCACCCGTCCCAGTCGTCCTCGGCCAGCGGGTCCTCGATCGAGACCAGCGGAAACGCGTCGACGAGCTCGGCCCAGACCTTGGCCAGGTCCGCCGAGGAGAGCTCCTTGCCCTCGTAGCGGTAGACGCCGTCGGCGAAGAACTCGGTGGCGGCCACGTCGAGCGCCAGCACCACGTCGGTGCCGAGGGTGAAGCCCGCCTTGCCGATCGCCGTGGAGATCAGCTCGAGCGCGCCCCGGGTGCCGCCCGCGACGTCCGGCGCGAAGCCGCCCTCGTCGCCGAGACCGGTGGCCAGGCCCTTCTCCTTCAGCACCGACTTGAGCGCGTGGTAGACCTCCGCGCCCCAGCGCAGCGACTCGCGGAAGGACTCCGCGCCGATCGGCGCGACCATGAACTCCTGGACGTCGACCGAGGTGTCCGCGTGCGCGCCGCCGTTGAGGATGTTCATCATCGGCACCGGGAGCACGTGCGCGTTCGGCCCGCCGACGTAGCGGTAGAGCTCCAGGCCCGACGACTCGGCCGCGGCCTTGGCGACCGCCAGCGAGACGCCGAGCAGCGCGTTCGCGCCCAGGCGCGACTTGTCCGGGGTGCCGTCGAGGTCGACGAGGCGCTGGTCGACCAGGCGCTGGTCCACCGCGTCCAGCCCGGTCAGCTCCGGGCCGATCTCGTCGAGGACCGCGGCGACGGCCTTCTCGACACCCTTGCCGCCGTACCGCTTCGGGTCCCCGTCGCGGAGCTCGACGGCCTCGTGCTCGCCCGTCGAGGCCCCGGAGGGGACCGCGGCGCGCTCCAGCGTCCCGTCGTCCAGCGCGACCTCGACCTCGACCGTGGGGTTCCCCCGCGAGTCGAGGATCTCGCGCGCGCCGACCTGCTCGATGACAGCCACCCAATAGCTCCTGTTCTCTCCGGCTCGCCGGAACTCGCGGGTCAGGGTAACCACCCGTCCCCGTGATCAGGGCGGCGAACCGCCGCCGAGCCGCGCACGTCACGCCCCGGTGCGGGGCGGTCGCCCCGTGTCAAGACCTCGCGGATCGCCCGCCCGCGGCCTACCGTAGGAATGACCATGACGAGTCAGCCTGCATCGGAGCCCGGTCCGCGCGCCCGCAACCGTGTCTTCGAGGGGTTCCGCCGCGCGGAGCTGCTCCTGGCCGACCGGCGGCCGCTCGACGCGCTGCAGGCTTTGCTCCCGGTCCTCGAGAGCCAGCCCAACGACGCGTCGGTCCACCTGCTCGCGGGCCGCGCCTACCTCGACTCGGCCCAGCTCGCCAAGGCCGAGGAGGCCTTCTGCCGGGTGCTCGAGCTCGACCCGGCGGACCACTACGCCCGCTTCGCGCTCGGCAAGGCGCTGCAGCGGCAGGGCCGGCTCGGCGAGGCCAAGGGCCAGCTGCAGATGGCCACGGTGATGGACCCGCGCCCGGAGTACCAGGAAGCGCTGGGCGAGGTGCGGGCGAGGATCGCCCGCATCACCGAGTAGCGGCGCCGCACCGCCCGTCGATCACGGTTGCGGCTCGCGGCCCGACATCCATCACAAATCGGACATACGCCCTGCTCAGCCTGCCTACCCGGGCCTACCGCGTCCCCCGTTCGGGAAGATAGCCTCACCTCGGTCCGCTGAGCCTCACCTCAGCGGAGGTACGCCGACACAGAGGAGACCGGGACGGTGCTGGGCAACGCCCTGATCGGGTTGCGCGAGGGCCTCGAGGCCTCGCTCGTCGTCAGCATCCTGGTCGCCTTCCTGATCCGCACCGACCGCCGGCGCGAGCTGCCGAAGGTCTGGGCGGGCGTCACGTTCGCGATCCTGGTCAGCATCGGGGTGACGCTCGGGCTCACCCTCGCCGAGCAGGCCCTCACCTTCCAGGCCTCCGAGGCCCTCGGCGGGTCGCTGTCGATCGTCGCCGTCGGGTTCGTCACCTGGATGATCTTCTGGATGCGCGCCAACGCGCGGGCGCTGAAGACCGAGTTGGAGGGCAAGCTCGAGGCGGCGATCAAGATGGGCCCGGTGGCCGTCGTCGTGATGGCCACGCTGGCCGTGGGCCGCGAGGGGCTGGAGACGGCCGTCTTCTTCTTCTCCGCCGCCCAGGCCGCGGGCGAGACCCTGCAGCCGCTCATCGGCTTCCTGATCGGCATCGCGATCTCGGTCGTGATCGCCTACCTGATCTACCGCGGCGCGATGCGGATCAACCTGGCCAAGTTCTTCACCGTCACCGGCTTCTTCCTGGTCTTCGTGGCCGCGGGCATCCTCGCCTACGGGGTGCACGACCTCCAGGAGGCCGGTCTGCTGCCCGGCCTGAACACGCTGGCGTTCGACGTCAGCGCCCAGGTCCCGGCGGACTCCTGGTACGGGACGCTGCTCAAGGGCGTCCTCAACTTCTCCCCCCGGACCACGGTGCTGGAGGCCAGCGTCTGGTGCCTCTACGTCGCGGTCGTCCTGACGCTGTTCCTGTTGCCCCAGCGCACGCGGTCCACCACCGCCGCCGCCGCGTGACATCACCGAGGAGAACGCCCATGTCCCGCAGGACCCCGGATCACCGCAGAGCAGGCGCCGCCGTGCTCGCGGCCGGCACCGCCCTGCTGCTCGCCGGCTGCACCAGCACGGCCCAACCCCCGGCCGCCCAGGGCGGCGGCGGGCCGATCGCGGTCAACGCCAGCGACACCGCCTGCGAGGTCTCCGCCACCGAGGCGCCCGCCGGCAACATCTCCTTCACCGTGAAGAACACGGGCACGAAGGTGACCGAGTTCTACCTCTACGGCACCGGCGACCGGATCATGGGCGAGGTCGAGAACATCGGCCCCGGCTTGTCCCGCGACCTGCTCGTCGAGGTGCCCGACGGCGGCAGCTACACCACCGCCTGCAAGCCCGGCATGGTCGGCGACGGCATCCGCGCGCCCTTCACCGTGACCGGCACGGCCCAGCGCTCCACGGACACGAACGGGAAGCTGGCCGACGCGACGGCCGGGTACACCCGCTACGTCACCTCGCAGACCGAGGCGCTGGTCGCCAAGAACAAGGAGTTCACCGACGCCGTCAAGGCGGGGAACGTGGCCCAGGCCAAGGCCCTGTACCCCGTCTCCCGGACCTACTGGGAGCGGGTCGAGCCGGTCGCGGAGTCCTTCGGCGACCTCGACCCGAAGATGGACGGCCGGGAGGACGACGAGCGCGAACCGGGCGTCCCGTTCACCGGTTACCACCGGCTCGAGAAGGACCTGTGGGTCGACGGGCTGCAGCCCGACTCGGGGCAGATCGCCGACCAGCTCGACGCGGACGTGCTCGACCTGCAGAGCCGCGTGAAGAGCGTCCAGCTCACCCCGGTCCAGCTCGCGAACGGCGCGAAGGAACTGCTCGACGAGGTCGCCACCGGAAAGATCACCGGTGAGGAGGACCGCTACTCCCACACGGACCTCTGGGACTTCAAGGCCAACGTCGAGGGCAGCCAGGCCGCGATCGCGGCGCTCCGGCCGGTCATCGACGAGAAGGACCCGAACCTGGGTCCGACGCTCGACCAGCGTTTCGCCGACGTGGAGAAGCTGCTCGAGGGCTACCGCACCCCGGACGGCGGCTTCGTGCTCTACACGCAGCTGACCCCGGAGGACACCAAGAAGATGGCCGACTCGGTCGACGCGCTCGCCGAGCCGGTCTCCCAGGTCGCAGGAGTCGTCACGTCGTGAGTGCGAGCCGGTCCCCGTCCTCGACACCGGAGAGCCCGCCCGTCGAGCCGCCGCCCACCGACCCGCCCACCGGCGGGGACGGCGGGGGCGGGTTGTCCCGGCGGCGGCTGTTCGGCTACGCGGGGGCCGGCGTCGCGCTGGCCGGCTCCGGCGCGGCGATCGGCTACGCCGCCGGGGCCTCCGGTGGCGGACCGGACCGCCCGGGCGTCGTCCCCTTCCGGGACACCCACCAGGCCGGGATCGTCACGCCGGCGCAGGACCGGCTGCACTTCGTGGCCCTGGACCTGACGACCACCGACAAGGCCGAGGTCCAGCGGCTGCTGCAGAAGTGGACCACCGCGGCCGAGCGGATGACGGCCGGGCAGGAGGTCACCGAGAACGGCGCGGTCGGGCTGAACAAGTACGCCCCGCCCACCGACACCGGCGAGGCCCTCGGACTGCCGGCCGCCTCGCTCACCCTGACGATCGGGTTCGGCGCGTCGTTCTTCGAGAAGCTGGGCCTGCAGGACCGGATGCCGGCCGCGCTGGCGCCGCTGCCCTCGTTCACCGGGGACAACCTCGACCCGAACCGCTCCGGCGGCGACGTCTGCCTGCAGGCCTGCGCCGACGACCCGCAGGTCGCGGTGCACGCGATCCGCAACCTCGTGCGGATGGGCTTCGGCACCGCGTCGGTGAAGTGGTCCCAGCTCGGGTTCGGCCGCACGTCGTCGACCTCGACCGCGCAGGACACCCCGCGCAACCTCTTCGGCTTCAAGGACGGCACCAACAACCTCAAGGCCGAGGAGCCCGCGGACCTCGACGCGAACGTCTGGGTGCAGCCCGGCGACGGGCCGGACTGGATGACGGGCGGGTCGTACCTGGTCGCCCGCCGGATCCGGATGCACATCGAGATCTGGGACCGGACCTCGCTCGACGAGCAGGAGCAGATCGTCGGGCGCAGCAAGGGCGAGGGGAACCCGCTGAGCGGGGCGAAGGAGTTCGACGTCGCCGACCTCGCGGCCAAGGGCCCGGACGGGCAGCCGGCCATCGCGACCGACGCGCACATCCGGCTGGCGTCGGCCGAGGCGCACAACGGCGCGAAGATGCTTCGCCGCGGCTACAACTTCGTCGACGGCTCGGACGGCTCGGGCCACCTCGACGCCGGTCTGTTCTTCCTCGCGTTCGTCCGCAACCCGCAGACGCAGTTCGTACCGATCCAGCGGGCGCTGGCGAACAAGGACAAGATGATGGAGTACCTGGAGCACAACGGCTCCGCACTCTTCGCCGTCCCACCCGGCGTGCGTGACGGGGAGTACTGGGGCCAGGGCCTGTTCGCCTGAGACCTCCCGCTCCGGGAGTCGGTGTCCGAACTGAGAGCACCTGCGGCCGAGCGGAGCAACAGCCCACCCCGAACGCCCCGTCGGGCGGCATGTCGTCGCGCGGGGACGGCTGTTCGCCGCGGCCGGGCAACCCGGTCTCTCAGCTCGGCCCGTTCCGGCGCGCAACGGATCTAGCGTCTTCCCGTCGCGCGGGCGCTCCCCCTCGGCCCGGACCGGGCCCGCCCCGCGCGCGTCGGCGGCGGACCGGTGTCACCGGGACGGCGCCTGCAGGACGAGAGGTTCCCCGGATGGGTTCACGACACTCCGTGGAGCGCGCACGCCGCTCCCACAGACCCGCGCTGCTGCTGGTCCTCCTCGCCTTCGCCGCCGTCGCGATCGGCGCTGCGGTGACCCCCGCCTTCGCCGCGGGGCGGACGGCGGGCACACCGGGTCCGGCGCAGGCCGCCGCCACGGCCACACCGGCCGACCGGGCCGACGGCACCCCGCAGCCCGGCCCGGAGGACGGCCGCAAGGCCGGTGGCCGGCACGCCGCCCCGGCGCAGGCAGCCGGCCGGCAGCAGGGCACCGCCGGGATCCAGAACGGCGGACAGCAGAACGGGGCCCAGCAGAACGGCAACCAGAACCAGAACGGCAACCAGGACCAGAACGGCGCCCGGAACCAGAACGGGGCCCAGAAGCAGAACACGCCCAACCCGAACTGCACGCTCACCGTGCCGCCCGCCCCGCTCACCGCGGCCGGTCTCGCCACTCCCTATCGGCTGCGGGGCACCGGCGACGGCGGGGACTGCCACGAGGCGAACACGGCCCAGTCGGCCTTCGTCGAGGCGACGATCCTCGACCCGGCCACCGGCTCGCTGTCCGTGTACCACCCGCTGGTGATCGACGAGGGCTCACAGCCCGCCGCCGCGCCCGTCCCGGTGACCCTGCCGGCGAACGCCGTGGTCGGCATCTGGTTCGGGTTCCAGGGCGACGCGCTGACCCTGCGCACCTCGCCCGCCGACGCGCAGACCTGCGTGAACGGGCTGCCGGGCTCGCCGTTCGGCCAGTTCGCCGACTGCAACGGCGCGGCCTTCTTCGGCGCCGCGAACGCCGCGATCAAGGCCGGCATGCTGAAGGTCCCGGCGCTCGGCACGGGCCGCGACGGCCTGCCCTGCCCCACGACCCGCGACTTCGCCGTGGTCGACCAGGACCAGAGCGACAACCTCGTGACCCGGTACCGCGCCACCCGGGACGGCCGGATCGCGCAGGACTCCCCCGCCAACACCGGCCTCGGCGGCACGGTGCTGACCAACGCGTCGGACAACGGGCTGCTGGCGAGCGCGGTCGACCCTGCGCTCGGATGCACACCGTTCACCGCGCCGGACCTCACCGCGGGTGGCGCGCCGACCCCGTCGCTCGCGCTGAACGAGCTGCAAGCCGCGGCGGACCAGCCCGCGCCGGTCGCGACCGTGCCGCTCGACGACCCGATGGTGAAGGTCGACGACCGCACGAGCACGGCGAAGACGAACCTGTACCGGGCCGGGGTCGACATGGCTCCGCTCGGTGCCGGTGACCCCGGCGACGGTGCGGCCTACTGCCGCAACCTGGCCGCCGTCGCCCCGGACCGGCTGGCCCGGGACCGCGACCTCCTGCAGGCGGCGGCCTCGCCGGACCCGGCCGCGGCGAAGACCCTGTTCGGCTTCCTCACCCAGCGGCTCACCACCTCGTGGCAGAACCTCGGCTGCCAGGACCTGGTGCACGCCGGGCCGCCGCAGGTGGCCGGGGCGCCGAAGGCGCAGCAGCAGGACAACTGATCCCGGGACCGGCCGCCGCGCCCCCGGCACTGCCTCAGGCGGGCCAGGCGCGGCGCCAGGTCTCCGGGTCGAGGGCGTGCGGGTCGGCGCCCTCGGCGGCGGCGGAGCGCTCGGCGGCGCGGACCCGCTCGGCGAAGGCGCGGGCGGCGGTGCGGAGCTCGGCCTCGGGGTCGGAGCCGCCGAGCTTCGCCCGCGCGACCTGCCGGAACAGCTCCTCCCCCACCCCGTCGCCGGCGGGCAGCAGGTCCTCGGGCAACCCGGCGCGGGCGGTGCGGGACACCAGCTTCGCGGCGAGCGCGACGGCCGGCTGCCCCAGCGGCACCCCGTCGACGGAGGAGCTGCGCTGCTTCTCGGCGCGCTTGAGCTCCTCCCAGCGTCCCTCCTGCGCGGTCGCCGTCTCGATCCGCTCGGACCCGGCGAAGACGTGCGGGTGCCGCCCGACGAGCTTGGCCACCAGGCCCTCGGCCACCGCGTCGACGTCGAACGCGCCCTCGGCCGCCTCCTGCGCGACCCGGGCGTGGAACAGCACCTGGAGCAGGACGTCGCCCAGCTCCTCGCGCATGTCGGCGCGATCGCCGTCCTCGATCGCCTGGTACAGCTCGTAGCACTCCTCGACGAGGTACTGCAG
>NZ_JAJSOK010000056.1 GCF_021283305.1 Pseudonocardia kujensis | reverse complement strand
GTGTGAGTGTTGATCTGTGGAAGGACCAACTTCTCTACCGGGGTCCTGCGCCCGTTCCGGGTCAACTCACCGTCGTCGGCGTGTCGCCCCGCCACCACCGCGCCGCTACTGAGAAAGGCTCAATGCGGTCGGGAGCAGCCTGGAAACGCGTCAGGGATCCCTACCGCAGCTCGACCTGGCGCGGTCGGCTCAGCCCGGCCGGGGCGGCGCGGTCGTGCGGCGGACGGTGAGGTAGGGCTCGAGCACCTGCTCGGGTCCCGCGTCGGCGCGCCCGCCGTCCAACCGGGCGACCACCGCCTCGACCGCCCGGCCGGCGAGACCCACCGTGTCCTGCCCCACCGTCGTCAGGCCGACGTGGGCCATGCGGGCGAGCGGGTCGTCGTCGTAGCCGACCACGGAGACCCGGCCGGGGACGTCGACCCCGTTGCGGGCCAGCGCGTCGAGCAGGCCGACGGCCGTGCGGTCGTTGAACGCGACGACGGCGGTGGGCAGGTGGCCCTCCGCGAGCAGTGCCTCGGCGGCCCGGATCCCGATGATCTCGGTGCCGGACGGCGTGCCGTGGCCCGGCAGGACACGCGGCTTCAGTCCGCGGGTCGCCATCGCGCGGAGGTAGCCGTCCCGGCGGTCCCGGGCGACCGTTCCGGGGCCGCCGTCGACGTAGGCGATCGCGGTGTGCCCCAGGCCGTGCAGGTGGTCGACGGCCAGTGCGGTGCCGGCCTCGTCGGCGGTGCGCACGACGTCGGGTCGCGCCCGGTTCGCGCCCGGCGGCGGGTCGAGACGGCGGCAGAGCAGGACGAGCGGGACGGTCGCCGCCAGCTCGCTCAGCCGGGCGACGGGTGCGTCCGGACCGATGAGGACGAGTGCCTCGCAGCGGGAGTCGAGGAGCGTCTCCACCGCCCGGTCCTCGCCACGGCTGCGGGTGATGGTGGAGAGCACCAGGTCATAGCCGCGGGCCTCGGCGGCGTCCTGAAGGTGCTCGGCGACATCGGCGTGGAAGGGGCTGCGGACGTCGATGAGCAGGCCGATCAGACGGCTCCGGCGGCGGGCCAGCAGGCTCGCGGCGCGGTCGGGCCGGTAGCCGAGGCGTTGTGCCGCGTCGAGGACCCGGGCGCGGGTCTCGGCACTCGGGCCGGGCGCCCCGCGCAGCACCAGCGACACGGAGGCGGGCGAGACGCCGACCTCGGCCGCCACGTCGTCGAGCCGGACCCGGCGCCCGCCGTTGCCCGCCATCCCGCCTCCTCGCCGGACCGCGCCGCCGCGGCCCGCAGTATGGAACCACAACGCGCCTCAGCCCCGCCCTCACGCGCACTCTGGAACCACAACGCGCCCCCGCCCCTCCCACAACCGCACTGTGGTTCCACAACGCGCTCCGGCAGCCGCGCCGAGCGCAGTGTGCTTCCACAACGCGGTCGGCCTGGTGGTGGAGGGTGGAGGCCCTTGACACCACCCCGCCGTGGCCTGGACCATACTCGGGTTTGAAGCGCTTTAAACCCTCTGCGCTCCCGGCGGTCACGACCCGCCCCACGACTCCCGGAGGACCTTCGATGACGAGCTCCGTCCGCCCGCACGCGCCGGTGTGGCTCGACCCGGCCGAGGCCCGCGTCGACGACCTGCGCGCCGTCGTCGAGCAGCAGACCGATCCGGCCGCCTTCCCCCTCGCCGAGATCGTCTCGGGCGTCACGGTCTACGACGGCGACCGGCTGCGCCGCGAGGCCGAAGGCGACGGGCGGCGCACGGTCCAGGCCGAGCTGGTGCGCGCCCTCCTCGACGGCCCCGGGATCGTCGTGGTCACCGGCGCCTACCCGGACCGCGCCGTCGTCGACCGGGCCACGGACGCCTTCTTCGCGCTGATCGAGCAGCAGAAGGCCACCGGCGCCGCGGTCGGCGACCACTTCGCCGCACCGGGCAGCAACGACCGGATCTGGAACGCGCTGGAGAAGCTCGCGGTCGCCGAGCCGGACACCTTCGCCGCCTACTACGCCAACGACGTCCTCGCCCTCGTCTCCGAGGCCTGGCTCGGCCCCGCGTACCAGATCACCTCGCAGGTCAACGTCGTGAACCCGGGCGGGAAGGCGCAGTCCCCGCACCGCGACTACCACCTCGGCTTCATGAGCCCGGCCGGTGCGGCCCGCTACCCCGCCCACCAGCACGCGCTGACCCCGGCGCTGACGCTGCAGGGCGCCGTCGCCCACTGCGACATGCCCGTCGAGACCGGGCCGACGCTCTACCTGCCCCACTCCCAGAAGTACGCGCACGGCTACCTCGTGGCCGAGCACGAGGAGTTCCTGGGCTACTTCGCCGAGCACCACGTCCAGCTCCCGCTGGCGACCGGCGACGCCGCCTTCTTCAACCCGGCGCTGCTGCACGGGGCCGGCACCAACCGTTCGGCCGACGTCCGGCGGATCGCCAACCTGCTGCAGGTGTCGTCGGCGTTCGGGCGGGCGATGGAGCACGTCGACCGGGCGCGGGTGTGCCGCGCGGTTCTGCCGGCGCTGCGCCGCATGCGGGCCGCGGGTGCCGACGAGGCGCAGCTCCGCCGGGTCATCGCGGCCTCGGCCGAGGGTTACGCCTTCCCCACCGACCTGGACCGCGACCCGCCGGTCGACGGGCTGGCCCCGCCCTCGCAGGCCGACCTGCTCACCGAGGCGGTCCTGCTCGGCCACGACGACGACACCTTTGCCGCGACCCTCGCCGCCCGTTCTGCGAAGCGAGGCTTCTAGATGCTGCTGGAGGACAAGGTCGTACTGGTCAGCGGGGGGACGGCGGGCGTCGGCGCCGCCGTCGCCCGCGCCGCCGCCCGGGCCGGGGCCTCGGTCGCCGTCACGGGCCGCCGCCGCGAGCCGGGCGAGAAGGTGGCCGCCGAGCTGCGCGAGCTGGGGGCGGGCGCCCTGTACCGGCCCTGCGACGTCGCCGACCCCGCCCAGGTGCGCGCCGCCGTCGACTCCGTGGTCGCCGAGTTCGGCCGGGTCGACGGGCTGGTGAACGCCGCGGGCCTCACCGACCGCGGGAGCCTCGTCGACACCACGCCGGCGCTGTTCGACCGGCAGATCGCGATCAACCTCAAGGGCCCGTTCTTCGCGATGCAGGCCGTCGTGCAGGACATGCTGCGGCGCGAGGCACCCGGCTCGATCGTCAACATCGGCTCGGAGGCGGCCAACGGCGGCGCGCCCGTCCTCGCCCCGTACGTCGCGGCCAAGGCGGGCCTCGCGGGCCTGACGAAGAACGCCGCGCACGCCCACCGGTTCGACCGGATCCGGGTCAACCAGCTGAACATCGGCTGGACCGACACCGAGGGCGAGGACCTCACCCAGCGCCGCTTCCACGGCGCGGGCGACGACTGGCGCGAGCGCGCCGCGGAGCGGCTGCCCGCCGGGCGCCTCGCCGACCCGGACGAGATCGCCGAGATGGTCGTCCTCCTGCTCTCCGACCGCAGCGGCGTGGTGACCGGGTCCGTCCTGGACTGGGACCAGGCCGTCGTCGGCGCCCACGACTGACCCCACCTCCCGAGAGGCACACCGATGTCCACTCCCAAGATCGCCGGCGCGCCCATCTCCTGGGGCGTGTGCGAGGTCCCCGGCTGGGGCCACCAGCTCACGCCCGCGCGGGTGCTCGCCGAGATGGCCGACGTGGGGCTGGTCGCCACCGAGTTCGGCCCGGACGGCTTCCTCCCCCACGACCCGGCCGCCAAGGCGGCCACACTCGCCGCGCACCACCTGACCGCGGTCGGCGGCTTCACCCCGACCCTGCTGCACCTGCCCGACCACGACCCGGTCCCCGGCGTCGAGGCGCTGCTGCCGTCCTACGCGGCGGCCGAGGCCGGCACCCTGGTCCTCTCCGCCGACACCGGCGGCACCGGCTACGACACCCGCCCCGAGCTCGACGACGCCGGCTGGAAGACCCTCCTGCTCAACCTCGACCGCATCAGCGCCGTCGCGGCCGCGGCGGGGATCGAGACCGTGCTGCACCCGCACGTCGGGACCATGGTCGAGACCGGCGACGACGTCCGCCGCGTGCTCGAGGGCTCGTCGATCGCGCTGTGCCTGGACACCGGGCACCTGCTGATCGGCGGCACGGACCCGGCCGAGCTCACCCGCCAGGCCCCGGAGCGGATGGCGCACACCCATTTCAAGGACGTCGACCTCGGGCTGGCCCGCCAGGTCCAGGACGGGCGCCGCACCTACACCGAGGCCGTCCGGCAGGGGATGTACCGCCCGCTCGGCACCGGTGACGTCGACTTCGGCTCGATCGTCGCCAGCCTCCGTGGCCGCGACTACCAGGGCTGGTACGTGCTGGAGCAGGACACGATCCTCACCGAGGCACCCACCGGCGTCGGCCCGGCCGGCGACGTGCACACCAGCGTCGAGCAGCTCACGAGCCTGCTGGCCCGGCCGTGATGACCTGACCTCGTCCCGTGCGGGGCCGACCGGCGGTCAGGCCCGGACCCGGGTGCCGACGGCGAGGAGGGCGGCGGCCGCGCCGGTGCCGGCGAGCAGCACGAACAGCTCGGGATAGCCGCCGAGGGCGCCGGCCAGGGTGGCGCCGGCCCACGGGGCGACCGCGGTGGCCGTCATCGCGGGCGCGGAGAGGATGCCGCTCAGCCGCCCGTAGTGCGCCGCGCCCCACCGGTCGCTCACCGCCGTCGCCTGCAGCAGTGTGAAGATCCCGCGGGCGGCGCCGGTCAGCATCGCCAGCGCGACGAGCAGGGGGACCGGGCCCGGCGTGAGGCCGAGGACCAGGGTGGTCGCGGCGAGCGCGCCGAGCACGAGCACGGACCGGCCCCGCGCCGGCAGGGCGCTCAGCCGCCCGTAGCCCAGCCGGCCGAGCACCTGCCCGATCCCGCCGAGGCCCAGCGCCCACGCCGCCGTGCCGGTGGACAGGCCGCGCTGCAGCAGCAGCGGGACCTGGTTCACCACGACCGCGAACGCCGTGAAGGCGCCGAACCCGACCGCCACCGTGACCAGCACGAACGGGCGGCTCCGGGCGATCGGCCCGGGATCGGCGTGCCGGCCCTCGGCCGGGGCGGCAGCGTCGGGCCACGGCCCGCGCAGCCCGACCAGGTGCGCCGGGACGGTCACCACGAGGAGCACGCCGGCGAGCACGAGGTAGGCGTGCCGCCAGCCGAGGTGCCCGAGCAGCGTGGCGGTGAGCGGCGCGAACACCGTGCTGGCCAGCCCGCCGAGCAGCGTCACGGCGGTGAGGGCGGTGACCCGCCGCGGCCCCCACCAGCGGGTGAGTGCGGCGAACGCGGGAGGGTAGAGCGTCCCGGCCATCGCGATCCCCGCGAGCAGCCAGGCGCCGAGGAACAGCGGGAACGAGGGCGCGAGCGCCACCGCGGCGACCGCGGGCACCGCGATCGCGGAGGCCGCCGTCATGATCCAGCGCGGTCCCCACCGGTCGAGGGCGTGGCCGAGCGGGATCCCGACCAGCGCCGAGGTCACCAGCCCGGCCGAGAAGGCCCCGGTCACGGCCCCGATGGACCAGCCGGTCTCCCGGGACAGCGTCGGTGCGAGGACCGGGAAGGCGTAGTAGAGGACGCCCCAGCTGGTCACCTCGGTCACGCACAGCACGGCGAGCACCCGGCGCAGCCCGCTGCGCCCGAGCTCCGCCGTGCCGTCCACGCTCGCCACCCTGCCTCCTCGGCCGTGGGCGCGCAGGAGCGCTCACGGCGGAACTGGCCGTCGTCGGTGCGGCGTCGGGCCGCCGGCGGTCAGCGCATCCGGCGCGCCGAGGCCCCGGCGCCGGCCACCAGGCTGCTGATCACCAGCCCGATCACCAGGTGGATCACCGCGTTCGCCACGCGCTCGCCGATCGGCGCGGAGCCGAGCAGCGGGAGCAGGGCCGCGACCACGGTGACCAGGCCGACGATCCAGGTCAGATAGGTCATCGGCCGGGGCGTGGAGAGCAGCAGCAGGTGAGCGAGGCCCGTCGCCGCCAACGCCGCCACCGCCGACAGGATGCACAGCAGGACGGTGCGCGAGTCGCCCAGCGCGCCGGAGCTCGCCGGGCCGTTGAAGGCGATCCGCAGCACCGCGCGCACGACGAGCGTCCCGACCATCGCGATCAGGGCCGCGACGATCGCCGTCGCCACGCCGGCCGCCCAGAGCCGGCCCGCGTCGACCGACGGCTTCGGGGCGCGGGGCGGCTCGTACTCCGGCGCGTACGACTGGTCCCCGTACTGCTGCGCCGGGCCGTACTGCTGGTCGGGCTCGGGGAGCCGCCGGGTCTCGTCCCCGCGGTCCCAGGTTCCGTACCCGCCGCCCGATCCGTAACCGCCGGACATCCCTCTTCCCCTCGCCGTCCCGCACGTCGTCGGGGTGAGTGTGTCGGCGGGGATCTCGACGGCAAAGTCGCCACGGCGCCACGACCGGGTGGGCCTACCCTGAGGCGGTGTCCGCCGCCCCCACCCCGCCCGGGTCCGCGCTCCCGGGCGACACCCTGCAGCCGCCGAAGCTCCTGCTCGGTCTGGTCGCCGCCTCGGCCGTCGCGCACGGCGGGCTCGCCGTCGTCGGCGGGGCCGTGTGGGCGCAGGTGCTCTCCGCGGTCCTCTGCGCGGCGGGGCTGGTCGCGGTCGCCCTGCTGATCGCACGGCCGGTGCCGCACGTCGTGCTCGGGGTCGCCGTGCTCGGCATGCTCGGCGTGGCGAGCTTCCTCGGCGTGCTCGGGGCCGCTCTCGCGACCGGCGGCCATCCCGTGTCCGGCTGGATCGGGCCGTGGGGGATCGCCGCGGTGATCGCCGACTCCTCGGTGGTCCGGATCGCGGCGGCCGTCCTGCGGCGGGCGGAGAACGCGGGCCGCGGACGGCCCTGAGCCGCGCGATCTGAACGTCACACACCGGTTACCTGCCGAGTACACCGGCTGCGCATGCTCGTAGCGTGATCGGCGCTGCTGAGGAGGGTCCGCTGATCGAGTTCCGGGTGCTCGGCGGCGTCGAGGCGTGGCGCGGCGGCGAGCGGGTCGAGCTCGGCGGGCCCAAGCAGCGGGCGGCCCTCGCGTCCCTCGTCCTGCGCACGGGCCGGGTCGTGTCCCTCGAGCAGCTGATCGACGACCTGTGGCCCGAGGACCCGCCGGCCCGCGCCGCGGCCACCGTCCAGGTCTTCGTCTCGAACCTCCGGCGCGCGCTGGAGCCCGACCGCCCCCGCGGTGCCCCGGCGACGGTGCTCGTCACGGCGGCGCCCGGGTACCAACTGGCCGTCGACCCGGAGGCGGTCGACGCGCACGCCTTCGCCCGGCTCGTGGACGAGGGCCGGGCAGCCCTGGCCGGCGACGATCCCGAGCGGGCGGCCGAGCTGCTGGCCCGGGCGGCGGAGCTGTGGCGCGGCCCGGCCCTCGCCGACCTGCCCGACGCGCCGTTCGTGCGCGTCGAAACGGTCCGGCTCGACGAGCTGCGCCTCGGTGCCGCCGAGGACCGGGCCGACGCCGAGCTGGCCCTGGGCCGGCACGCCCCGCTCGTGCCCGAGCTGGAACGGCGGGTGCACACGCACCCGATGCGGGAGCGCTCCCGCGCCCAGCTCATGCTCGCGCTCTACCGCTGCGGCCGGCAGGCCGACGCGCTGGCGACCTACCGGCACGGCCGCCGGGTCCTGCGGGACGAGCTGGGCCTGGACCCCGGCACCCGGCTGCGCGAGCTGGAGCAGGCGGTCCTGCGTCACGACCCGGGCCTGGCCTGGGAACCCCCGCGCCCGGTGGTCCTCCCCGCGGCCGCCCCGACGGCCGATCCCGGCGCCGACGAGCCGGGCCGCGTGCTCGTCGTCGACGACAGCGGGGTCAATCGCCGGATGCTGGTCGCCGCGCTGACCGAGCTCGGCCACGAGGTGCACGCCGCCGAGAACGGCCGGCGCGCGCTGGAGCTGTTGCCGGACGGGGGTTTCGACGTCGTCCTGCTCGACCTGCTCATGCCCGTGCTCGACGGCTACACGACCCTGGCCGCGATCAAGGCCGATCCCGCCCTCGACCACCTCCCGGTGATCATGGTCTCGGCGGTGCCGGACCTGGAGAGCGTGGTGCGCTGCATCGAGCTCGGGGCCACGGACTACCTGCCGAAGCCGTTCAGCGCCGCCATGCTCCGGGCCCGGATGCGCTCCTCGCTGACGTTGAAACGACTGCGCGACCGCGAACGCGCGGAGATCGCGGCCCTGCGCAGCGAGGTCGACCGGGCGCGCGCCGGGGCCGACCGGCGGTGACGCGCCGTGCCGGCCGCCGCACGCTCACCCGGCTGCTGACCGTCGGGCTCGGGATCGGCGGGGCCCTCCTCGCGGTGCTGCTGCTGGTCAGCCTGCTCGCCGAGCAGAGCATGCAGGACGCCACGCAGGCCGAGGCCCGCCGGTCGGAGTCGCTGCAGCTGGCCTACGAGCTGCGCCAGACCTCGGACGACCTCACCCGGATGGCCCGCTCCTACGTCGCCACCGGCGAGCCGCGCTACCTCGACTGGTTCCGGGAGATCCTCGGGATCCGTGCCGGCACCGCGCCCCGCCCGGTGGGCTACGACGGCATCTACTGGGACGTCGTCAGCGACACCGGGCAGCGCCCCACCCCCTTCGCGCCGCCGGACCCCTTCGCGACCCTGGCCGCCCGCGCCGGCTTCAGCGCGCAGGAGCAGGCCCTCCTGGCCACCGCGCAGGCCCGCTCCGACGCGCTGGCACGGATCGAGGAGCAGGCGTTCACGCTGGTCGCGGCGGGCGCGGCGACCTCGGACGCCGACCGGGCCCGGGCCACGGCGATGCTCTACGACCAGACCTACCTGCACGCCAAGGCCGAGATCATGGAGCCGATCGGGCAGGTCCTCACGCTCGTCGACACCCGCACGGCGCAGGAGACCGCGCAGGCCGCCGAGCGCGCCCGCGACTGGTCCGCGGCCGCGATCGGCACGGCGGTCCTGCTGCTGGCCGGCATGGGCGTGCTCGTGGTCGTGACCCGGCGGGACGTGCTGCGCCCGGTCGCCGAGCTCGACGCGGCCACCGCCCGGATCGCGGCGGGCGAGGCCGATGTCCGGGCCCGGGTGGCCGGCGTCGGCGAGGTCAGCGCGCTCGCCCGGCGCTTCAACGACATGGCCGAGCGCGTCCGTGCCCGCACCGCCGAGCTGCGGCTGCTGCACCGGGTGGCGGCCACCGCGCACCGGGCCACCGACCTGCCGACCGCCACCCGCGAGGTGTTGGCGCTGGTCTGCGCCCACACCGGCTGGACGTGGGGCCGCGCGTCCTTCGCCGACGGCACTCCCCTCACCGGGCACGGCGATCCGCCCGCGGCCGCCGGCCCGCGCGAGCGGGTACTCGCCACCGGCGCCCCCGCCTGGCTCCCCCGCCCGGACGACGGCTCCGACGAGGTAGCCGTGGCCCTGCCGGTGCGCGCGGCGGGCGAGGTCGTCGCGGTCGTGGAGTTCGTCGCGACCGGCCCCGCCGAGCCCGATTCCGCGCTGCTGGCCCTGCTGTCCGACGTCGCGGCGCAGCTCGGGCAGGTCGTGGGCCGGGTCCGGACGGCCGACGCCCTGCGTGCCGCCGCCACCGCCGCGGAGAGCGCCCACCGCGCGACGAGCGCCTTCCTCGCCACGATGAGTCACGAGATCCGCACGCCGATGAACGCCGTGATCGGCATGTCCGGGCTGCTGCTGGACACCGATCTCGGGCCCGAGCAGCGCCGCTTCGCCGAGGTCGTCCGGGACAGCGCGCACGCCCTGCTGCTGATGATCAACGACATCCTCGACTACTCGAAGATCGAGGCGGACCGGCTCGAGCTGGAGCAGCGGCCGTTCCACGTCGCCGAGTGCATCGAGGGCGCGCTGGAGCTCGTCGCCGCCGACGCCGCCGCCAAGGACCTCGAGCTGCTCTGCGTGGTCGAGCCCGGGACCCCGTCCGGCCTGGTCGGGGACGTGACGCGGGTGCGCCAGGTGCTGCTGAACCTGCTGAGCAACGCCGTGAAGTTCACCGACCGCGGCGAGGTCACCGTGACCGTGGGTGCCCGGCCGTGCGAGGACGGGCACGAGTGGCGGTTCACCGTGCGGGACAGCGGTGTCGGCATCCCCGCGGACCGGCTGGGATCGATCTTCGAGGCGTTCGTGCAGGTCGACGCGTCGACCGCCCGGCGCTACGGGGGCACCGGCCTCGGCCTGGCGATCTGCCGGCGGCTGGCCGAGCTCATGGGGGGGTCGGTGACCGCGGAGAGCACCCCGGGCGCCGGCACGTCGGTCACCGTGACCGTGCGGGCGGAGGCCACCGAGGGCGTGCGCCGCGATCCCGTGCCCGACGCCGGCCGCGCGCTCTCCGGCCTGCGGGCGCTCGTCGTCGACGACCATCCCGGCAGCCTCCGGCTGCTCCGCCGGCGGCTCGGGGCGTGGGGCATGCAGGTCAAGGACACGACCTCGCCCGCGACCGCGCTGCACTGGTTGGACGAGGGCCGCCGGTTCGACGTCGCCGTGCTCGACGAGCGCATGCCCGGGCTCGACGGGCCCGGACTGGCCGCCGCCATCCACGCCCGGCCCGCCGGTGCCGGGATGCCGCTGGTCCTGCTCACCTCGCTCGGCAGCCTGCCGGGCGACCGCACCGGGATCGCCGCGGTGCTGAGCAAGCCGGTCCGGCCCGCCGCGTTGTTCCGCGCGCTCGCCGACGCCCCCGCGGACCCGGTCGCGGTCGCGCCCGGGCGCGCCGCCCCGCGGATCCTGGTCGCCGAGGACCACCCGGTCAACCAGCGGCTCGTGTCCCTGTTGCTCACCCGGCTCGGGCACCGCGCCGACGTGGTCAGCAACGGCCTCGAGGCGGTGGCGGCGGTCCGGGACCGCCACTACGACGTGGTGCTGATGGACGTCCGGATGCCCGAGCTCGACGGGCTCGGCGCCACCCGCCGGATCCGGGCGGAGGCCGAGGTCCGGCAGCCGTGGATCATCGCGGTGACCGCGGAGCCCGGCGGTCGGGACGCCTGCCTGGCCGCGGGGATGGACGACCACCTGACCAAGCCCCTCGTCGCCGTCGAGCTCGCCGAGGCCCTGACCCGGGCGCCCGGCCCTCCGCCGCCGGACCCGGAGGCACCCGCCCCACTCGACCCGGCGGCCCTCGACCGGCTGCGCGAGCTCGTCGGCGGCGACGCCGACACCCTGTCCGGGCTCGTGGCGGACTTCCTCAGCGAGACCCCGCCCCTGGTGCACTCGCTGCGTGCCGCGGTGGCCGCCGGCGACCCGGAGGGCGCGCAGCGGGCGGCGCACACCCTCAAGGGGCTCGGCGACACGTTCGGCGCCACCGCGATGGCCCGCCTGTGCCGGCGCGCGGAGGTGCGCGGGCTCGCCGAGCTGGGCCCTGTCGTCGAGGAGATCGCGGACGAGCACGCGCGCGTCGCCCAGGCCCTTCGCAGTATCTGACCTGCTCACGCGGCACTTGGTGGTCGTTTAGCGCTGCACTGTTCCCTGGTTCGCGGGGTCGGCGCAGCCCCCGCCGGCGATCCGCACGAGGGCCGCCGGAGATCACCACCGAACGTCACTCCGCGATCGGACGATGTCCGGAAAGGCAGCCGCATGAGCATCGAGAACCGGGAGGCGGGCGCCGCGCCGGCGGCCACCGCCGACGTCGGGACCGCCGCGAAGGAGACGCTGGAGGACTACACCCTCCGCTTCGCCCCGCGCAGCTACCGGAAGTGGTCGACGGGCGTCGTCGGGGTCACGGCACTGGGCGGCATCGCCTACCTCGCCGACTTCGCCATCGGCGCCAACATCGGCATCTCCTACGGCACCACCAACGCCCTCTGGGGCATCGGTGTCTTCGCGGTGGTCATCTTCGCCACGGGCTTCCCGCTGGCCTACTACGCCGCGCGCTACAACCTCGACCTCGACCTGATCACCCGCGGCTCCGGCTTCGGCTACTACGGCTCGGTCGTCACCAACGTCATCTTCGCGACGTTCACGTTCATCTTCTTCGCCCTCGAGGGCTCGATCATGGCCCAGGGCCTCGAGCTCGGGCTCGGCATCCCGCTGTGGCTCGGCTACGCGCTCTCGACGCTGATCATCTTCCCGCTGGTCGTGTACGGGATGTCGCTGCTGTCGAAGCTGCAGCTGTGGACCACCCCGCTGTGGCTGGTCCTGATGGTCGCGCCGTTCGTGTACCTGCTGGTCAGCCACCCCGACTCGGTGAGCTCCTTCTTCGCCTACCAGGGCGAGAACGGCCAGGGCACGCCCAGCCTCGGCGCCGTGATGCTCGCCGCCGGCGTGTGCCTGTCGCTGATCGCGCAGATCGCCGAGCAGATCGACTACCTGCGCTTCATGCCGCCGAAGACGCCGGCGAACTCCCGGCGCTGGTGGACCTCGATGATCCTCGCCGGCCCGGGCTGGGTGTTCTTCGGTGCGATCAAGCAGATCGTCGGGCTCTTCCTCGCCGTGTACCTGATCGCCAACGTGGCCGACGGCGCCGCCGTCGCCAACCAGCCGGTGCACCAGTTCCTGGAGATCTACCGCGATCTCCTGCCGCCGTGGCTGGCGATGACGCTCGCCGTCGTCCTCGTCGTGATCTCGCAGATCAAGATCAACGTCACCAACGCCTACTCCGGCTCGCTGGCCTGGACGAACTCCTTCACCCGGGTCACCAAGCGCTACCCCGGCCGGCTGGTGTTCCTCGGCGTGAACCTGGTGATCGCGCTCGTGCTGATGGAGGCGAACATGTTCGACTTCCTCAACACGATCCTCGGCTTCTACGCCAACTGCGGCATGTCCTGGGTGGTCGTGGTGGCCGTCGACATCGCGGTCAACAAGTACGTGCTGAAGCTGTCGCCGATCACGCCCGAGTTCCGGCGCGGCATGCTGTACGCCGTCAACCCGGTCGGCTTCGGCTCCATGCTCGTGTCCGCGGGCGTGTCGATCCTGGTGTTCTTCGGGGTCTTCGGCGCGGCGATCCAGCCCTTCTCCCCGCTCGTCGCGATCGGGCTGGCCGTGGTGCTGCCGCCGCTGCTCGCGATCGCGACCAAGGGGAAGTACTACCTGCGGCGCACCGACGACGGCCTCGACCTGCCGATGTTCGACGAGCACGGCAACCCGTCGGGCGAGGTCCTGCACTGCCACGTCTGCCGGCAGGACTTCGAGCGCCCGGACGTCACGAAGTGCGAGACACACGACGCCGTCGTGTGCTCGCTGTGCCTGTCCACGGACACGGTGGGAGATCACGTCCTGCCCGCGTGAGGGACGGGTGGCGGTCGTCGCGCACATGCGGCGGCCGCCACCCGGGCGCGTGGGGGCAGAATCCCCACGTGCCCCGCGTGATCAGATTCCACGAGCTCGGCGGACCCGAGGTGCTGCGCGTCGAGGACCTCCCGGTCCGCGCGCCCGGCCCCGGCGAGGTCCGGATCCGGGTCGACGCCGTCGGCCTCAACCGGGCGGAGGTCAACTTCCGCCGCGGCACCTACCTCGAGGACCCGCGCCTGCCGGCGGGGCTGGGCACCGAGGCGGCCGGCGAGATCCTCGAGGTCGGGCCGGGTGTCACGGGCTGGGCCGCCGGCGACGCCGTCAGCGTCGTCCCCGCCTTCTCGCAGAACGACTACCCGGTCTACGCCGAGGAGGCCGTGGTACCGGCCGCGGCGCTGGTCCGGCGCCCGGACGGGATGGACGCCGTGACGGGCGCGGCGGTCTGGATGCCGTACGTGACGGTGTACGGGATGGTCGCCGAGATCCTGCGGGTGCGGCCGGGCGACCGGGTCGTCGTCACGGCGGCGTCGAACAGCATCGGCGTCGCGGCGCTGCAGGTCCTGCGGTACCTCGGCGCGGTGCCGGTCGCGACCGTCCCGGCGCCCGGCCCGGAGGCGGCGCTGCACGAGGCGGGGGCGGCCGAGGTGGTGGTGACCGGGCCCCACGACGGCGACGGCCGGCAGGTCCCCGACGGCGGTTCCCTCGCCGAGGCCCTGCGCACCGCGCTGGAGCGGGCCGACCCGGGTGGCCCGGCCGGCGCGCACCTGGTCCTCGACGCCGTCGGTGGCCCGCAGGTCGACCAGCTCGTCAGGGCCTGCGCCCCCGGGGCGAGCGTGATCGTGCACGGCGGGCTGTCCGGGCTGCCCACTCCCCTGCCCGGCGGCGGGTACGCGGCCGTGTGGCTGCGTCGCTACCGGGTCTTCGAGATCACCGGCGACCCGGTGGCGCTGCACCGGGCGGTCGCGTTCGTGCGGGCGGGCCTGGCGTGCGGGGCGCTGCGCCCGGTGATCGACCGGGTCTTCGCGTTCGACGACGTCGCCGCCGCCCACACCTACCTGGACTCCCCCGACCGCGCCCCCGGCAAGCCCGTCCTGCGCGTCCGCTGAGCGCCCGCGTTGTGGAACCATAATGCGCTCTTGAGACCGGGAATTGCGCATTATGGTTCCATAACGCACTCAGAAACCAGCCGAATGCGCGTTATGGTTCCATAATGCGCTAGGCCCAGGCGCGGGCGGAGCGGGCGGCCCAGTACTGCTCGGCCGGCTCGGCGAGGTCGAGCAGCTCGTCCTCCACCTCGGCCGGGATCTTCAGCCCCGCGGCGGCCGCGTTGCTCACGACCTGCGCGGGGTCGACCGCGCCGGACAGCACGATCCCTGCCCACGGCTCGGCCAGCACCGCCGCGAACGCCAGCCGGTCCACGCTGGTGCCCAGATCCTCGGCGAGGTTCGCGACCCGGTCGTCGCGCGAGTTCGTCGCGCCCCCCGGGGCCAGCCGCCCGTTCGCCACGGCCTCCTTGACGATCACGCGCGCGCCGGCGTCCGCGGCCTCGGCCAGCGCCGGCCCGGCGGACGGCTCGAGGATGTTCCAGGTGCTCTGGAACGAGGTGAACAGCGGCTCACCGTCCACCGTGACGTCCAACGCCCGGCGCACGGCCTCGGCCTGCTGCGGCCCCGACGTCGAGATCCCGACCCGGATCCCGTGCTCGCGCAGGTCGGCCATCGCGCGGTGGAGCTCGGCGTCGTCGAGCGCGCCGGTGTCGAGCGTCGCCGAGTGCACGTGGTAGACCGCGAGCCGGTCACCGAGCAGGGCCAGCGACTCCGCGGACTGCTCGGCGAAGGCCTCCACGGAGTGGTCCTTGACCTCGTGCGTGCCGGAGACGGAGCCTGTGGAGTCGCCCATCGGAACCCCGTCCAGACGCCAGTCGCCGACGTACCGGTAGCCCCACTTCGACCCGATCTCGACGTCCGTCGCCTCCGGGCGGGCGGCCAGCCACCCGGCGAGGAACTCCTCGGCCCGGCCGTAGGAGCGGGCGGCGTCGACGTACCGGATCCCGGCCGCGTACGCCGCGTCGAGCACCGCCCAGGTGCGTTCGCGCAGCGCCTCGACGTCCCGCGCGTCGCCGAGGTCGCGCTCGCGTCCGGCGGTGATGTACGCGGGCCTGCCGACCGCGGCCAGCCCGATCCCGATGCGGCGTACGGAGGTCACGCCCCCACGCTGCCACATCGCGAACCCGCGGCGCGGTTGCAACGACGCTGCAACCCTTGATCCCCGCGCCCCGGAGGACTTGGCTGCAGTGGCACACACCACATGCACGCGAGACGGACAGGGAGGTCCGCATGACCCAGACCCTCGAACCGGCCACCGCCACCGGGCCCCGCGAGCGGGTCGACACGTGGCTCGCCGACTTCGAGGCCGCCCTCGCGGCCCGGGACGCCGAGCGGGCGGCCGGCCTCTTCGCGACGACGTCGTTCTGGCGCGACCTGGTCGCGTTCACCTGGAACATCAAGACCGTCGAGAACCGCGACGGGATCGCGGACCTGCTGCGGGCGACCATGGAGTCGACGGACGCGCGCAACTTCCACACCACCGAGGAGCCCACCGAGGCCGGCGGCGTCGTCGACGCCTGGATCGGGTTCGAGACGGCCGTCGGCCGCGGCCGCGGGCACCTGCGGCTCACCGACGAGGGCGCCTGGACCTTCCTCACCACGCTCTACGAGCTGAAGGGGCACGAGGAGCCGCAGGGCGAGCGCCGGCCCATGGGGGCCGAGCACGGGGTCAACCGGGAGCGCGTGACCTGGGCGGAGGCCCGCCGGGCCGAGGTCGAGGAGATGGGCCGCACCCGCCAGCCCTACGTCGTCGTGGTCGGCGGCGGCCAGGGCGGCATCGCGCTCGGCGCACGGCTCAAGCAGCTCGGGGTGCCGCACGTCGTCGTCGACCGGTACGCCCGGCCCGGCGACCAGTGGCGCAGCCGGTACAAGTCGCTCTGCCTGCACGACCCGGTCTGGTACGACCACCTGCCCTACATCGACTTCCCGAAGAACTGGCCGGTCTTCGCGCCGAAGGACAAGATCGCCGACTGGCTCGAGATGTACACGAAGGTCATGGAGGTCAACTACTGGTCCTCCACGACCTGCCGGTCCGCCTCCTACGACGAGGCGAAGCAGGAGTGGACGGTCGTCCTCGACCGCGACGGCGAGGAGATCACCCTCCACCCCAAGCAGCTCGTGCTGGCCACCGGCATGTCCGGCAAGCCGAACGTGCCGCAGTTGCCCGGCCAGGACGTGTTCCGGGGCGAGCAGCACCACAGCTCGAAGCACCCGGGACCGGACGCCTACAAGGACAAGAAGGTCGTGGTCGTCGGGTCGAACAACTCGGCGTTCGACATCTGCGGTGCGCTGTGGGAGGTGGGCGCCGACGTCACGATGGTGCAGCGCTCGTCGACCCACATCGTGAAGTCCGACTCGCTGATGGACCTGGGGCTGGGCGACCTGTACTCGGAGCGCGCCGTCGCCGCCGGGGTGACCACGCAGAAGGCCGACATGACCTTCGCGTCCATCCCGTACCGGATCATGCACACCTTCCAGCAGCCGGTGTACGCGGCGATCAAGGAGCGCGACCAGGAGTTCTACGACCGGCTGGAGGCCTCCGGCTTCCGCCACGACTGGGGCGACGACGACTCCGGCCTGTTCATGAAGTACCTGCGCCGCGGCTCGGGCTACTACATCGACGTCGGTGCCGCGGACCTGATCGCGAACGGCGAGGTGAAGCTCGTGCAGGGCCAGGTCGTCGAGCTGACCGAGCACACCGTCAAGCTCGACGACGGGACCGAGCTCGAGGCCGACCTCGTCGTCTACGCGACCGGGTACGGCTCGATGAACGGCTGGGCCGCCGACCTGATCAGCCAGGAGGTGGCCGACAAGGTCGGGAAGGTGTGGGGACTCGGCTCCGACACCACCAAGGACCCGGGCCCGTGGGAGGGCGAGCAGCGCAACATGTGGAAGCCCACCCAGCAGGAGGGGCTGTGGTTCCACGGGGGCAACCTGCACCAGAGCCGCCACTACTCGCTCTACCTCGCGCTGCAGCTCAAGGCCCGGCTCGAGGGCATCCCGACCCCGGTGTACGGCCTGCAGGAGGTGCACCACACCGCCTGAGTGCGGCGACGCGGTGCCCGGCGGCAGGCGGACGGACCACGTGAGTGGATCTCCGCCGCCGGGTATCCCGCGTCACATGCATGCCGAACTCCTCGTCGTCGGCGGCGGACCGGCCGCGCTGGCCGCCGCCACCAGCTACCGCGACCACGGGGGCGACGGCGCCGTCGTGCTCGTCTCGGACGACACCGCGCCGCCGTACTTCCGACCGCCGCTGTCGAAGGACTACCTCCGCGGCGAGTCCGAGGCGGGCGACACCGAGCTGACCCCCGCGACCACGTACACCGACCGCGGGATCACCCTGCTGCTGCGGCAGATGGTCACCACGCTGTCCGGCGAGGAGCGCGCCGCGCAGCTGTCGAGCGGTGACCGCATCACCTTCAAGGCCTGCGTGCTGGCCACCGGGTCCGCGCCGAAGCCGCTCCCGGTGCCCGGGGCCGACGCGCCCGCCGTCGCCATGCTGCGTTCCCTCGACAGCGCCAAGGAGCTGCGCTCCGCCGCCCTGGTCGCCCGCACCGCCGTCGTGGTCGGGTCCGGGTTCATCGGCTGCGAGGCCGCCGCCTCGCTGGCCCGCCGCGGGCTGGACGTCACGGTGGTGAGCACCGAGGAGCTGCCCCAGGAGAACCGCCTCGGCGCCGACGCCGGCCGCCGCATCGCGGGCTGGCTCGCCGACGACGGCGTCCGGCTGGTCGGCGGCGCGGAGGTCGAGGCGATCGAACCGCTCGGCGACCCCGAGGAGCGCCCGCGCCGGGTCCGGGTGGCCGGGCACGAACCCCTGGAGGCCGACCTGGTGCTGGTCGCCGGCGGGATCGACCCGCGCGTCACCCTCGCGCGGGCCACCGGCGCGAAGGTCGAGCAGGACCGCGTGGTCGTCGACGAACACATGCGCACCTCCCTGCCGGGTTTGTACGCGGCGGGCGACGTCGCCTACGCCCGCAACGCGACCGCGGGCCGCCACCTCGTCGTCGAGCACTGGGGCGAGGCGGAGGCGATGGGCACCGTCGCCGGTGGCGTGGCGGCGGGGGCCGATCTGCGCTGGGACGGCGTGCCGGGCTTCTGGACGGAGATCGGCGGCCGCACCCTCAAGTACGCCGCGTGGGGTGACGGGTACGAGACGGCCCACCTGGTCGACCACGGCGGCGGCGCCTTCACCGTCTGGTACGCCGACGAGCAGGGCCGGGCGGTCGGCGTGGCCACCCACGAGGCCGACGAGGACTACGAGCGCGGCCAGGAGCTCGTGGCGGGTGGGAAATCCGTCCCGGACGTGGCGACGCTCACAGAGAAGTAGAGACGGACGACCCTCCGGGTACGCCTCCGGGGATCACACCGGGGTCGGCCCGACCCCGCATCACGTGCAGCCCCGACGGGGCTCCGGGGGAAGGGGCGCGCGTGTCGCTGCTGTCCGCGTCGTCCGGAATCGGCTCTCGCGTGGGTCCGCCCGGAGGGTCGCGCGCGGCGGACCGGCTCGCCGCACTGCTGCGCGGCGGCGAGCTCGAGCTACCGCCCCCCGGGCAGGGCGCGACCGCGGTCCGTTGGGCCCGGCTCGCCGCTTGGGGCCGGGAGAGCCTCCCGCTCGCCCGGCTGGCCGAGGGCCACACCGACGCGGTCGCGATCCTGCGGGAGGCAGGCGCCGAGCCGGTGCCCGGGGTTCGCTACGGCGTGTGGGCAGCCCGCTCGGGCGGCACCGGCGCCGAGCTGACCGGCGCGGCCGGCGCCTGGGTCCTGCGCGGCCGGGTCCGGTTCTGCTCGGGCGCCCCGGACCTGGAGCGCGCGCTCGTGGTGGCCGCCGCGCCCGGCGGGAGCCGGATCGTCGACCTCGACCTGTCGCGGCCCGGGATCCGGCGGCACCCGGACTCCTGGCGCGTCGCCGGCATGCGGGACAGCGACACCCTCGACGTCGACCTCGACGACCTCGAGCTGACCGACCTGGTCGGCGAGCCCGGCTTCTACACCGAACGGCCGGGGTTCTGGTGGGGTGGGGCCGGGGTCGCGGCCGTGTGGCTGGGCGGCGCCGCCGGGATCGTCGACGACCTCCGGGAACGGTTGCAGGGGAAGGCCGACCCCCATCAGCTCGCCCACCTCGGCGCACTGCACGCCGGGCTCGAGGCGGTCGACGCGCTCCTCACCCGCACCGCCGACGCGATCGACGCCGACCCCAAGTCCTCCCACCGCACCGCCGCGTGGACCGCACGGGCCGCGGCCGAGCAGCTCTGCCGGAGCGTCCTCGACATCGCCCCACGGGTCGCCGGGGTCGCCGCGCTGGCAGGCGGGCTGGCGGACCGGCTCGCCGACCTGGGGCTCTACGTCCGCCAGCACCACGGCGAGCGCGATCTCGCCGCGCTGGGCGAGACGGTGCTGGGCGGGACCGTGCCGGGCGAGGCCCCGGCCGGGCGGGACTCTGCCGGGCGAGACTCTGCGGGGCGGGACTCTGCCGGGCGGGACTCTGCCGGGCGACGACCGGTGACCACCGCCGTGAACGCCTGGGCCGAGGCGCTCGCCACCCACGCCCCGCCTCCCCTGGACCCGGCCGTCGGCCACCAGGTCGTGGTGGCCGCCCACCCGGACGACGAGACCCTGGCCGCGGCGGGGTTCCTGCGCGCGGTGCACGCCGCGGGCGGCACCGTCGAGCTCGTCGTCGCGACGGACGGCGAGGCCGCCTTCCCCGACGCGTCGCCGGCCGACCGGGCCGCGCTCGGCCGGACCCGCCGCGCCGAGCTGCACGCCGCGCTCGAGGCCCTCGGTCTCGGCGACACCGCGGTGACCTGGCTCGGGCTGCCCGACTCGGGGCTCGCCGACCGGGAGGACGAGCTGACAGGGGCACTCGCGCCGCTGCTGCGGGAGGCCGACGCCTGCCTGGCGCCCTGGACCGGCGACCCGCACCCGGACCACGCGGCCGCGGGCCGCGCCGCCGAGCGGGCGGCCCCGGTGCGGGCGCACCGGTTCGCCTACCCGATCTGGATGTGGCCCTGGATGGGGCCGGACGACCCCGCCGTCCCGTGGGCGACGGCCTGCGAGCACCGGCTCGACGAGCCGGCCCGCCGGGCGAAGGCGGCCGCGATCGAGCGGTTCGCCTCCCAGCTCTCCGCGGCCCCCGACGGCAGCCCCCCGATCCTGCCCCCGGACGTCCTGGCCCACTTCGCCACGGGCCGGGAGCTGTTCTTCCGCGTCCCGCGCCCGGACAGCGCACCGGCCGCGCGGTTCGCCGACCTCTACGCCGGCGGCGCCGACCCGTGGGACACCCGCACCAGCTGGTACGAGGAGCGCAAGCGCACCGTGGTCGCGGCCTGCCTGCCGCGCCCGCACTACGCGCACGCCGCCGAGCCGGGCTGCGGGCTCGGCGGGCTCACCCGGGTCCTCGCCGGGCGCTGCACCGCGGTCACGGCCTCGGACTACACGCCGGCCGCCGTCGCCGCCACCCGCGAGGTGACCAGCGGCATCCCCGGCGTCGCCGTGCTGCAGGCCGCGCTGCCGGATCCGCGGGCGGTGCCCGACGGCGTCGACCTCGTGGTGCTGAGCGAGGTGCTCTACTACCTCTCCCCTGCCGACGTCGACGCCGTGGCCGACCTGCTCGCCCGGGCTCTCGTGCCGGGCGGCGACGTGGTGCTCGCGCACTGGCGCGGCTGGCCGGCGGAGGCGCCGCAGGATGCGGCCGCCACCCACCGCAGGATCCTCGACGACCCCCGCTTCGACCTCCTGGTCGAGCACGTCGACGAGGAGTTCCTGCTCCACGTCCTCCGGCGCCCGTGACCGGCCCGTTCGCGACCGTCCCGGTCGGGGCGACGGCCGCCGGGCCGGTCGAGGCCGTGGCGGTCGTGGTGCCCGCCCGGGACGAGGCCGACCGGATCGGGTCCTGTCTGCACTCGGTGCGCGTGGCGCTGGCCGGGTCCGGGCTGCCCGGCGCGGTCTGCGTGGTCGCCGACCGGTGCACCGACGCGACCGAGGCGGTCGCCGCCCCGCACGCCGAGGTCGTCCGGAACACCGCGGCCCGCACGATCGGCGAGCTGCGCACCCTCGGCGCGCACCGGCTGCTGGCCCGGCTGCCCGCCCGGACCTGGTTGCTCAGCACGGACGCGGACACGGTCGTGCCGCCGAGCTGGGTCGCCGACCACCTCCGGCACGCCCGGCGCGGGGCCGACGCCGTCGTCGGCATCGTCGACCTCGACGATCCCGACGCGCTGCCCCCCGACGTGCTGTGCCGCTACGCCGACCTCGTCCGTGCCGGGACCGGGGTCGACCGGCACACGCACGCCTACGCGGCCAACCTGGGGGTGCGGGCGGAGGCGTTCCGGCAGGTCGGCGGCTTCCCGGCCGTCCCGTCGGGCGAGGAGCACGCGCTGCTCGCCCGGCTGCGGGCCGCCGGGTACCGGGTGGTGTCCCCCACCGACGTCCGGGCCCGGACGAGCGCGCGCACCGAGGGGCGGGCGGTGGGTGGGCTGGCCGACCTGCTGCGCGGGCTGGGCGCGTGAGGGCTCAGGGGCGCGCGAGGTCGTCGAGCGCGGCGACGAGGTGCAGCTGACCGTCGACCCCCGTCACCTGCATCGGGCGCAGCACGATCCGGCTGCCGCCGGTGACCACGGCGACCGTGGTCCCGACGGCCTCGGCCGCGCGCTGCGTGCGGACCAGTGCGGCGAGCCCGCGGGAGGCCAGGAAACGGACACCCGTGAGGTCCACGACCAGGAACTTCGCCGTGCGGACCTGGTCGATCGCGGCGTCCTGGAAGGCGGCGGCCTCCGCGGCGTCGATCTCCCCGCGGACCGCGAGCACCCGGATGCGCTCGCCCGCCCGGCACAGGAACAGCTCGATGCCGCTGCCGGGCTCGTCGAGGCGCTCCCAGGCTCCGGCCGCGCCGCACCACGCCGCGACCTCGGGCAGGTCGGGCGGCAGGCCCGGCGCGGGGCCGGTTCCGGCACGCTCGGCACTGTCGGGAGCGGGGCACACGGGATCTCGTCCTCTCGGCGTGGGAGCAGGCTTCTCGACTCCGACCAGTGTGCCCACGACCGTACCGCCCCACAGCGGCCCCGGCGCGAGGGCGACCACCCGGATGCGCGATCTTGCTACCGCTGGCAGCCGGGGCACCACCAGGTCGCACGCCCGTG
Organism: Pseudonocardia kujensis; assembly: GCF_021283305.1. Classification (GTDB taxonomy): domain Bacteria; phylum Actinomycetota; class Actinomycetes; order Mycobacteriales; family Pseudonocardiaceae; genus Pseudonocardia; species Pseudonocardia kujensis. The sequence goes on along the minus strand of NZ_JAJSOK010000056.1, from coordinate 27,781 downwards.
CGGCGTGCGCGCGGCCGGCCGGAAGGCCACGGGCTCGGTGAGGTCGGTCAGGGCGAGGCGGGGATGCCGGAAGGCGCCGGCGACGACGGTGCGGCCCGCCGTCGCCGCGGGCAGCCGGGCGGCCAACCGCGATGGAGTCGCCCTCCGCCACGCCCGCACGATAGGCGCTCCGAGGACCGTGCACCCGTCGGCCGGGTGACTCATATTGCTCCATCCGGCCGGTGCGCGGACGGACGCGTGCTGTGATCGTCGGCGGACGTCGACAGGGTGGTGGACGGGAGCGAGGATGCTGCAGGCGGCGGAGTGCCTCATCGAGGCCGAACGGGTGCTGAACCAGGTGCTCGACGGGGTGGCGCCCGACCAGTGGCGCATCCGCGTCCCACCGCTGCCCGACGGGCCCGATCCCGCCCGACCCACGACGCTCGACGCCCTGGTCCGCCACCACGTCCGGACCAACACCGCGTTGCCCGACCTGCTGGCCGGACGCGCACCGGAGGGCTCGGCCGAGCTCGCCGACCTCACCGATCTCGAGCACCGGCAGGACCTGCCCGCGCTGGCCCGCGAGGTCTCGGACAAGGCGTGTGCGGCGGCCGCGGCCGTCGCCGACCCGGGGGCGCCCACCGGCGAGGGCGGGCTCCCCGCCGGGGAGCTGCTCTGGCGGCGGGCGGTCGGCGCGGCGTTCACCGCCCACGAGGTCTCCGTGCACCGGGGCTCGGTCAACCCGCTCACCGAGCACCTGGCCCGGGCGTTGTGGGAGCACACCGAGCCGGAGGCCGCGCGCTGGCGCGCCCTGGGCTGGTTCGGCGCGCCGCTGACGCCGGTGCCCGCGGACGTGTCCTGGCGCGACCGGTTCCTCATGCTCGCCGGTCGCGACCCGCACCCCCTCTGGGACCGCTAACGACGCTCGCGCCAGGCCCGCTCGAACGGCAGCCGCCACGCGTTGGGCGCGATGAGCTGGTGGATGGCGTTGGGGCCCCACGAGCCGACGGGGTAGTTCTTCACCGGCGGCGGGTCCTCCAGCAGCGGCATGGACCGCTCCCACAGCGACTCGATGCCCTCGGCCGTGGTGAACAGGGTGTGGTCGCCCCGCATGGCGTCGAGGATCAGGCGCTCGTAGGCCTCGAGCACGTCGGCGGCCGACTCGGTCTCCTGCGTGGAGAACTGCATCGACAGCTTCTCCAGCCGGAAGCCCGGGCCGGGGCGCTTGCCGTAGAAGGACAGCGACACCTTGGAGGAGTCGGCGAGGTCGAAGGTCAGGTGGTCCGGGCCCTGGGTGCCGACGCCGGAGCCGGCCGGGAACATCGTCCGCGGCGCCTCCTTGAACGCGATCGAGATGATCCGCTGACCCTCGGCCATCTTCTTGCCGGTGCGCAGGTAGAACGGCACGCCCGCCCAGCGCCAGTTGTCCAGCCCGACCCGCAGGGCGATGAAGGTCTCGGTGTCGGAGTCGCGGGCGACGCCCTCCTCCTCCCGGTACCCGCTGTACTGGCCGCGCACGACGTCCCACGGGTGCACCGGGAGCAGCGAGCGGAAGACCTTGTTCTTCTCCTCGCTGATCGCCCGCGGCTCCAGCGCCGTCGGCGGCTCCATCGCCACGAACGCCATGACCTGCATCAGGTGCGTGACGACCATGTCCTTGTACGCGCCCGTCGACTCGTAGAAGTTCGCGCGCTGGTCCAGCCCGAGCGTCTCCGGGATGTCGATCTGGACGTGGTCGATGAAGTTGCGGTTCCAGATCGGCTCGAACAGGCCGTTGGCGAAGCGGAACGCGAGGATGTTCTGCGCCGCCTCCTTGCCCAGGAAGTGGTCGATCCGGAAGATCTGCGACTCGTCGAAGACCTGGTGCACGTAGTCGTTGAGCTCGATCGCGCTGGCCAGGTCGTGTCCGAAGGGCTTCTCCATGACCACCCGGGAGCGGTCGACGAGGTCGGCGTCGCGCAGCATCGCGATCACGGCCTGGGCGGCCTTCGGCGGCACCGACAGGTAGTGCAGCCGGTGCACGTCCTCGCCGAGCTTCGTCTCGGCCTCCTTCACCGCGGCGGTGAGGCCCTCCGGCCCGGCGCCCTGCGGCACGTAGGTCAGCTTGTCGGCGAAGCCCTCCCACGCCTCGTCCTTGAGCTTGTGGGTCCCGAAGTTCTGCACGGCGTGGTGGGCGAGCTCGCGGAACTGCTCGGTGGACATGTCCTCCATCGCCGTCCCGACGATCCGGACCTCGGGGGCCAGCGAGGACTCGCAGAGGTAGGCGAGGCCCGGCAGCAGCTTGCGCTTGGCCAGGTCCCCGGTGGCGCCGAACAACACGATGACGTGCGGCTTCAACGGCTCCTGGTCACGACGGAAGGGGCGCGAGCCGGGACCGGGGTAGGCGATCGACTGGGGGCGGGACTCGGGCACGCGGGGACTCCTCGGAGACGGACCGGTGGGCACGCGACGTCGGGGACGACCCTATCGCCTCGGGCTCCCGCCGTCCCGCTGTCGTGATCGGGTTCCGCGCGCGGCGGGAGCGGGCACCCGGCACGATGCGCGCATGAGCACGGACACGGGTAGGGAGCGCGCGCACGATCTGGTCGTCTTCGGCGCCACGGGGTTCGTCGGGGCGCTGCTGGCCGGGTATCTCGCGGGCGCGGCGCCGGACGGCGTGCGCATCGCGCTCGCCGGGCGGTCGCGGGACAAGCTGGAACGGGTGCGGGCCGGGCTGCCGGAGCGGGCCCGGGACTGGCCGCTCCTCACCGCGGACTCGACCGACGCCCCCTCGCTGGCGGCGCTCGCCGGGTCGGCGCGCGTCGTCGCCACGACGGTGGGCCCCTATGCGCGATACGGGTTGCCGCTGGTCGAGGCGTGCGCGCGGGCCGGCACGCACTACTGCGACCTGACCGGTGAGGTGCTGTTCGTCCGCGAGGCGATCGACCGGTACGACGCCGCGGCGCGGGAGTCGGGCGCGCGCCTCGTCCATTCGTGCGGGTACGACTCCATCCCCTCCGATCTCGGAATCTTGCTGCTGCGGGAGGCCGCGGGTGCCGACCTGGACCGGGTGCGGGCCGTCGCGACGGCGCGCGGCGGGTTCAGCGGCGGCACCCTCGCCTCGCTGCTCGGGCACGTCGAGAGCGTGGCCGCCGACCCGGCGGCGCGGCGGGTCGCGCTGCGGCCGCACTCGCTGAGCCCCGACCCCGCCGCCGAGCCGGCACCCGACCAGCCGCGCGACGCCGGCCCGCCCCGCCGGGAGCCCGACGGCGCGTGGACCGCCCCGTTCGTCATGGCGCCCTACAACACCCGGATCGTGCGGCGCAGCAACGCCCTGCAGGACTGGGCCTACGGGCGCGGCCTGCGCTACGAGGAGCGGATGGCGGCCGGGCGCGGGATCGCCGGCGCGGCGGCCTCGTCCGCGATCACCGGGGCCGTGGGGGCCCTGGTCGGCGCGGCCGCCTTCCCGCCCACCCGCGCGCTGCTGGAGCGGGTGCTGCCCAAGCCCGGCAGCGGTCCCGGCGAGCAGGCCCGCGCCAAGGGCCACTTCCGGCACGTCCTCACGGGCACCACGGTGGACGGCCGGTCGGTCACCGCCCGCGTCGCGGGCGCCGGGGACCCGGGCTACGCCGCCACCGCGGTGATGCTCGGCGAGAGCGCGCTCTGCCTGGCCCTCGACACCGACCTCCCCGACCGCGCCGGCTCCCTCACCCCCGCCACGGCCATGGGCCACACCCTGATCGAGCGCCTCCGCAAGGCCGGCCACACCTACGGGGCGACCGTGGGCTGACGCGGCCAGGAGCGTCGGGACGCGTGATGGATCCATGACGCGCTGGAGCAGCCCTCCTGCACGCGTCATGGATCCACAACGCGTGCTCGAGCGGGTGCTCCCCGACGCCCCCACGCCCCCTCCCGCTCGTTCCGATCGCCCTGTAGCGTGCGTCACCGTCGGAAGGAAATGACGATGACGTCACGTTCGCAGTCGTTCGACCGCCCCCTCGCGGGCCTGCGCGTCCTCGAGGCCGGCGACACCCTGGCCGCGGCCTATGCGGGTCGGCTCCTGGCCGACCTCGGCGCGGAGGTCGTGCTGCTGGAGGCCCCCGAGGGCGACCCGTTCCGCACCCTCGGGCCGTTCGCGCAGTCGGTACCCGACGCCGAGCGCAGCGCCTCCTTCGCCTACTTCCACGCGGGCAAGCGCTCGGTCGTCGCCGACGACGGCGCGGTCCGCGCGCTCGCCGCGCGCGCCGACGTCGTACTCCGCTCCACCCGGGACGGCTCCGACCGGATCGGCGACGACCTCGTCGCCGATCTCGAGGCCGTCCGGCCGGAGCTCGTGGTCGTCGACCTGTCGACCTTCGGCCGCACCGGCCGCGACGGTCCCCACCCCACGAACGACCTGATCGCGCTGGCCGCGGGCGGCCTGCTGTCGATCAACTCGACCACGCTGCGCGGGCCCGACCCGCTCCCCCTGCGCTACCGCGGCGAGCTGTCGAGCGTGCACGCGGCCTGCGGCGCGGTGCTCTCGCTGCTCGGTGCGCTGTTCGAGCGTCGCCGCAGCGGGCTGGGCCAGCGGCTCGACGTCTCGCTGCAGGCGTCGGTCGCGAGCGTGTTGGCCACCGCGATGTCGCGCTACCACTACACCGGCGAGCTGCCGGTGCGGCAGGGCCACCGGAGCGTCGGGCCGTGGGGCTTCTACCCCTGCCGCGACGGCACGGTCCTCATGCAGATCACCCGCGACGAGGAGTTCCGTCGCCTGGTCACGATGCTCGCCTCGCCGGACTGGGGCGCGCTCGAGATCTTCGAGACGACCGCCGGCCGCGACGAGAACGCCGACGTCCTCGACGTGTTCGTCGCCGAGCACCTCGCGGAGTTCACGCTCGCCGAGTTCCTGGAGCTGGCCGCCGTGCACCGGATCGCGGCCGCGCCCATCCACGGCGCCCGCGACATCCTCGAGTGGGACCACCTCGCCGTCCGGGGCTCCCTCCCGCCGGTCGAGCTCGGCGGCACGCCGGGCGAGGCGCTCCCCGTGCCCGGCCGGCCGTGGCGGGTCGACGGCACCGTCCCCCCGCCCCGCGACCCCGCGCCGGCCCACGCCGAGGCCGACCCGTCGGCGCTCTGGTCCGGCGCCACGGAGCACCCCGCCGGCTCCGGCACCCCCGCCGAGCGCCCGCTCGCCGGCGTCCGCGTCGTCGACCTGACCTGGGTGTGGGCCGGGCCGTTCGCCGCGATGCAGCTGGCCCACCTGGGCGCCGACGTCATCCGGGTGGAGACCGCGACCCGGCTGGAGACCACCCGCGGGCTCGGCCCGTACGCCGACGGCATCGTCGGGCGCGACCGGTCCGGCTACTTCAACCAGTACAACCAGGGCAAGCGCGGCATCGCCCTGAACCTGAAGACCGAGCGCGGGATGGAGTTGCTGCGCGGGCTGGTCGCGACCGCCGACGTCGTGATCGACAACATGAGCGCCGGTGCGCTGGCCCGGATGGGGCTGCCGTACGAGACGCTCGAGGAGATCAACCCGCGGATCGTCGCCGTGTCGATGACCGGCTTCGGTGAGTCGGGGCCCTACCGGGACCGCACGGCCTACGGCTCGCTGATCGACGCGCTGAGCGGGATCGCGTCGTCCAACGGGGACGTCCGGGGTGGACCGACCGACCTGGTGATGTCGCTGCCCGACCCGATGGCCGGGATCACCACGGCGATCGCCACGGTGGCCGCGCTGTACCAGGCCCGGGCCGCGGGTGTGGGCGTGCGTGTCGAGACGGCGATGTTCGAGGCCTGCCTGGCCGCGTTCCCGTGGCCGGTGCTCTACGCCGGGGCGACCGGCGGCGAGGTGCCCGTGATCGGGAACCGGGACGAGCTGGCCAGTCCGCACGGCACCTTCCGCTGCCAGGGCGACGACGAGTGGGTCGCGATCGCCTGCGAGGACGACGCCCAGTTCGCCGGGCTGGCGGTGGTCATCGGCGCCCCCGAGCTGGCCGGGGACCCCCGCTTCGCCACGCTGGCCGCGCGGCGGGTGCACGAGGACGCACTCGAGGCGCTGGTGACCCGGTGGACGGAGCAGCGGACCCCGGTGGAGGGGGCGAAGGCGTTGCAGGCCAAGGGTGTCGGCGCCGAGCCGGTGGCGCGGGTGGACGAGGTGTACCGCTCCCCCGTGCTGGAGGCCCGCGGCTTCTTCCCGGAGACCGTGCACGCCGTGATCGGCAAGCGCCGGCTGCCGTCGGTCGGGTGGATCGCGTCGCGCAGCGCGATGGGGCCGCAGGGCGCCGCCCCGGCCCTCGGCCAGCACACCCGCGAGGTCCTCGCCGAGATCCTCGGCCTGTCCGACGAGGAGCTCGACGCCCTGGAGTGCGCGGGCGTCACCGTCTGAGGCGGCCCGGCCGGCCGCGCCGCCGCGGCCGGCCGGGACCCGCCGGGGGTGACTGGCCGCTGTGCCACGATCACCCCCATGACCGACGCGACGACGCGGGCCCGGGAGCTGCAGGAGCACTACGGGCGGGCGGACCTCTGCCTCGCCGCGGAGCTCTGCGACCGGCACCCCGCCGGTGACGTGGCGGCCACGCTGATCGCCGGCGACCTGTCCGCCGTCGACCTCACCTACGGCGAGCTGCGCGAACGCTCCGAGCGGCTCGCCGCCGGGCTCGCCGGGCTCGGGGTCGGCCCGGGCTCGCGCGTGGCGACCCTGCTGCCCAAGACCGCGGACCTGCTCGTCACGGTGGTGGCGGTGCTGCGGCTCGGCGCGGTGTACGTGCCGCTGTTCACCGCGTTCGCCCCGCAGGCGATCGCGTTGCGGCTGACCGCCTCCGGCGCCTCCGTCGTGATCACCGACGGGACGCAGCGCCCGAAGCTCGACCCGGGCGAGGACATTCCGGCCGACGCGCCGTGGACGGTCGTGACGGTCGGGTCGGACGCGTGGGCGCGGCTCACCGATGCCTCCCCGACGGGCGCACCGTCCGCGGTCGTGGGGCCGGAGGGCGCGATGGTGCAGCTCTACACCTCCGGCACCACGGGCAAGCCGAAGGGCGTGGTCGTGCCGGGGAAGGCGCTGGCGTCGATCGTCGCCTACCAGGAGTTCGCCCTCGACGTCAGGGCCGACGACGTGTTCTGGAACGCCGCCGACCCCGGCTGGGCCTACGGGCTCTACTACGCCCTGCTCGCGCCGCTGGCCACCGGCCGGCGCACGCTGCTGCTCGATGCCGGGTTCTCCGCCCGGTCCACGTGGGACGTCCTGGGCCGCTTCGGGGTCACGGCCTTCGCCGCGGCGCCCACCGTCTACCGCGGGCTGCGGGCCTCGGGGATCGCCCCGCCCGACGGCCTGCGGCTGCGCACCTGTTCCAGTGCGGGCGAACCGCTGAACCCGGACCTGGTGACCTGGGGCCGCGAGGTCCTCGGTGTGGAGATCCGCGACCACTACGGACAGACCGAGCTCGGCATGGTCGTCGCCAACGCCTGGCACCCGGACCTGCGCGAGGAGATCCGGCCGGGCTCGATGGGCCGCGCGCTGCCCGGCTTCCGGGTCGCCGTGCTCGCCGACGACGGCGCGGACGGCGCCGAGAAGGAGCTGCCGCCGGACACCCCCGGCCGGGTCGCGCTCGACGTGCCGGCCAGCCCGCTGCTGTGGTTCGAGGGCTACGCGGGCGGCGTCCGCGGCGACCGGTTCAGCGAGGACGGCCGCTGGTACCTCACCGGCGACGCCGGGCGCGCCGACGCCGACGGCCACCTGTACTTCTCCGCCCGCGACGACGACGTGATCATCATGGCCGGCTACCGGATCGGCCCGTTCGACGTCGAGTCCGTCCTGTCGACGCACCCCGCGGTCGCCGAGGTCGCCGTCGTCGGGATGCCGGACGAGCTGCGCGGCGAGGTCGTGGAGGCGTTCGTGGTGCTGCGCGAGGGCGCGGAAGCGGGGCCGGACCTGCCGGACGAGCTCGCGCAGCTGGTGCGCACCCGCTACGCCGCCCACGCCTACCCGCGCCGGGTCCATGTCGTCGACGCCCTGCCCAAGACCCCGAGCGGGAAGGTCCAGCGCTTCCTCCTGCGGCAGCGGGAGCGCTGAGCCCGGTGCGCGGTCACTCGACCTCGTCGAACGCGCCGAGCAGGGCGCGCAGCACCCGCAGGGTCGAGTCCACGTCAGCGAGGCGACCCGCCCGGCGGCGCGCGGCGCCGAGATCCGTGCCGTCCGTCATCCGCCCGTCCGCCACCCCGCCCACGCCTCGGCGAGCAGCTCGTGGCTGCGGACCCGGTCGGCGTGGTCGGTGGTGATGGTGGTGACCAGGAGCTCGTCGGCCCCGGTCACGCGGGCGAGGGTCGCCAGGCGGTCGCACGCCGTGTCCGGCGCGCCGACGAACTGGGTGTCGACGCGGTCGGCCACCCCGGCCCGCTCCTCGGGCGTCCACTCCCGGGCGCGCGCCTGGGCGGGGGTCACGTACGGCCGCGCCCCGCGCCCCGCACGGATGTCGAGCACCCACTGCGCGTAGGGGGCGGCGAGCTCGCGGGCCCGCGCGTCGGTCTCCGCGACGACGACGTCGGCGGACACGATCAGGTGCGGCTCGGCCACCCGGCCGGGCCGGAAGGCCTCGCGGTAGGCGGCCACGGCGTCGAGCACCAGGTGCGGCACGAGGTGGTAGCTGACCGCGAAGGGCAGCCCGTGCTCCCCGGCCACCCGTGCGCTCTCCCCCGGCGTCGAGCCGAGCACGACCACCTCGACGTCGGCCCCCTCCGCGGGCGTGACGTGCAACGGCTCGGCCCCCCGGGCCGCGGGCGGTGCCGGCGAAGTAGCCGAGGATGTCGGCGACCTCCCGGCCGTAGTCCGGCGGCTCCTGGTCCGGGTCGAAGCCGAGCAGCTCGGCGAGGCACCCGTAGAGTCCCAGGTCCGACGGGACCTTCCCCGGCTTCGGGAGCAGCAGCCCGTCGACCGTGCGGGCCTCCGGGCGCCGCCCGCCCCGGCGGCCGCCGGGACCGTGCTCGATCAGACGCAGGATGCGGTGCAGGTCGAACCGGCCGAGCCCGACGTCGATCCGTCCGGGATGGACGGCGGCGACCGTGCCGAACTGCTCGGCCACCTGCAGCGGCCGGGTGTGCGGCAGCTGCACCGCGCCCGAGCCCACCCGGATCCGCTCGGTGGCCGCCGCGATCAGGGCGACCAGCACGGGGGTGGACGACGACGCCACGCCGGTGACCAGGTGGTGCTCCGCCACCCAGTAGCGGTGGTAGCCCGCCCGCTCCGCGGCCCGCGCGAGGTCGATCGAGTTCCGCAGGCCGTCGCCGGCGGTCCCGCCGGCGGGGACGGGCGAGAGGTCGAGGACCGACAGCGGGAGGCTCACGCGGCGAGCCCGCCGATCACCTCGGTGAGGACGGCGGCCCACCGCTCCGGCGCCTCCACCGGCGAGAAGTGCCCCACGCCGTCGAGCGGGCGCACCTCCACCTTCTCGAACCAGTCGTCGAGCCGGTCCGACCAGGCCCGCGGGAACAGCGGATCGTGCTCGGGCCACAACACGGTGGTCGGGACGGTGATCCGGCGCGTGGGCGGCTCCTCGGCGAGCGAGCGCGCGATCATCCCGGAGCCGCTGCGGTACCAGCCGATCGACGCCGTGAACGCCCCCGGCGGCGAGTACCGCTCGGTCAGCCGGTCGAGCCGCTCCTCCTCGACGGTGAAACCGGGGCCCGACCAGTGGTCCCAGAAGTGCCGCAGGTAGGCGCGCACGGCATCGGGCCGGCCGTCGATCACCTGCTCGGGCAGGCCGAGCCGGTGGAAGTGCTGGTACCAGAACTCGGCGGCCGCCTCCGGCTCCAGCACGCGCCGGCCCGCGCCCGGCAGCGGCGGGGCGAGGACCAGGGCCGCGACGCGGTCGGGGTGCTCGGCGGCCAGCGTCTGCGCCACCCGGCTCCCGACGTCGTAGCCCGCGACGACCGCCCGCTCGATCCCGAGCCCGTCGAGCAGGGCGAGCGCGCCGCGGGCCTGGCCGGCCGCCGCGACGTCGCCGCCGGGGTGCTTGTCCGACTCCCCGAACCCGCGCAGGTCGGGCCGCACGACGTCGGCGGTGCCGGCCTCGGCCAGCAGGTGTGCGACCGCGGCCCAGTCGCCGCGGTCGCCGGGCCAGCCGTGGAGCAGCAGGACCGGACCGCCCGCGCCCGCCCGCTCGTACGCGAGTGCGTAACCGTCGCCGTCCGGGGCCGTACGTGTCGTCCCTGCCACGTACCGGACCTTACGACGTCGTCATCCGCCCGACCCGCGGTTAGTGTCGACGATGTGGTCCCCGGGGTACTGACGCAGCGGCGGTGGATCGACCGCTGCCTCGTCACGACCACCGGCTGTCGCGCGGGCTGACCCGCCCGCCCGTTCCTCGACCCGTTCCCCAGGGAGAGCCGTCGCATGACCCCCCTGCACCTCGCCGTCGCCCTCGAGGGCACCGGCTGGCACCCCGCCTCGTGGCGCGAGCCCGAGGCCCGCCCCACCGCGCTGTTCGACGCCGGCTACTGGGCCGACCAGGTCCGCGAGGCCGAGCGCGGCCTGCTCGACCTGGTCACGATCGAGGACGGCTTCGGCCTCCAGTCCTCGCGACCTCATCAGCCCGACGAGCGCACCGATCAGGTCCGCGGCCGGCTCGACGCGCTGCTCGTCGCGGCCAGGGTCGCGCCGCTGACCTCGCACATCGGCATCGTGCCGACCGCGGTCACCACGCACACCGAGCCCTTCCACTTCTCGAAGGGCGTCGCGACGCTCGACTACGTGAGCACCGGACGTGCCGGCGTGCGCGTGCGGGTGTCCACGCGCCCGGACGAGGCCGCGCTCGTCGGGCGGCGGGAGATCGGCCGGGAGGACGCGCCGGAGCTGTTCGACGAGGCCGCGGACTGGGTCGAGGTCGTCCGCCGGCTGTGGGACAGCTGGGAGGACGACGCGGAGATCCGCGACGCCGCCACCGGTCGGTTCGTCGACCGGGACAAGCTGCACTACATCGACTTCGAGGGCCGGTTCTTCTCCGTGCGCGGCCCGTCCATCACCCCGCGGCCGCCGCAGGGCCAGCCCCTGGTCGCCGCGCTCGCGCACCGCGACTACGCCTACCGGCTCGTCGCACGCTCCTGCGACCTCGCCTTCGTGACCCCGCAGGAGACCGCGGACGTGGAACCGATCCTGGCCGAGATCCGCCACGAGCAGGAGGCGGCCGGCCGGGCCGAGGAACCGCTGCACGTGCTCGGCGACGTCGTGGTGTTCCTCGACGAGAGCGCCGAGGCCGCGCGGGACCGCAAGGGCCGCATGGACTCCCGGCTGGGCCGCGAGCTGATCAGCGACGCGCGGATCCTCGCCGGCACCCCGGCCGAGCTCGCCGACCTGCTGCTGGAGTGGCAGGAGGCCGGGCTGGCCGGCGCCCGGCTGCGCCCCGGCTCGGTCGACCACGATCTCGCGCAGATCACCCGCGGGTTGGTCCCCGAGCTGCAGCGCCGCGGCGCCTTCCGCGCCGCCTACGAGGCCGGCACCCTGCGCGGGCTGTTCGGCCTCGACCGCCCCGCCAACCGCTACGCCGCCTGACCGGCCCGGGAGGACATCGCATGCCGCGCAAGCAGATCCACCTCGCCGCGCACTTCCCCGGCGTCAACAACACCACGGTGTGGAGCGACCCGGAGGCCGGTAGCCACATCGAGTTCGACTCGTTCGTCCACTTCGCCCGGACGGCGGAGCGCGCGCGGTTCGACTTCCTGTTCCTCGCCGAGGGGCTGCGGCTGCGCGAGCAGAACGGGGTGATCTACGACCTCGACGTCGTCGGCCGGCCGGACACGTTCACCGTCCTGGCCGCGCTCGCCGCCGTGACCGACCGGCTCGGGCTGGCCGGGACGATCAACTCGACCTTCAACGAGCCCTACGAGGTGGCGCGCCAGTTCGCCTCCCTCGACCACCTCTCCGCGGGCCGCGCCGCGTGGAACGTCGTCACCTCGTGGGACGAGTTCACCGGCGAGAACTTCCGCCGGGGCGGCTTCCTGCCCCAGGACAAGCGGTACCTGCGCGCCAAGGAGTTCCTCGCCGCCACCTGGGAGCTGTTCGACTCCTGGCGGGGCGACGAGATCGTGGCCGACAAGGAGACCGGCGAGTTCTGGCGGCCGGGCGGCGACTTCGCGATCCGCTCGGACCAGTTCGACATCCACGGCCGGTTCCCGGTGCCGCGCAGCCCGCAGGGGCGCCCGGTGATCCTGCAGGCCGGGGACTCCGAGGAGGGCCGGGAGTTCGCGGCCTCCGGCGCCGACGCGATCTTCACCAGGCACGGCACGCTCGAGGCGGGCCAGGCCTTCTACGCCGACGTCAAGGGCCGGCTGGCGAAGTACGGCCGCTCCCCCGACGACCTCAAGATCATGCCCGCGGCCACGTTCGTCCTGGGCGACACCGAGGCCGAGGCGCAGGAGAAGGCCCGGCACGTCCGCCATCAGCAGGTCAGCCCGGCCACCGCGATCAAGTTCCTCGAGCAGCTGTGGAACCGGGACCTGTCCGACCACGACCCGGACGGCCCGCTGCCCACCGTGGACCCCGTCGTCGGCGAGAACACGATCTCCCGCGGGCGCGCGAGCGTCCGGATGTACCGGGACCCGATCAGGACCGCGAACGAGTGGCGCGAGCTCGCCGAGGCGAAGCACCTGAGCACCCGTGAGGTGATCATCGAGGTCACCGGGCGGCAGAACTTCATCGGCACGCCGGGCCGGGTCGCCGAGCTGCTCGACGAGTTCGTGCAGGCCGACGCGTCGGACGGGTTCGTGCTCGTCCCGCACATCACGCCCGGCGGGCTCGACGAGTTCGCCGACACCGTGGTGCCGCTGCTGCAGGAGCGCGGCGTGTTCCGGACCGAGTACGAGGGCACCACGCTGCGCGAGCACCTCGGCCTCAAGCCGGCGCCGACCACCGCGACGACGGACCTGGGGACCGCCGTCGCGGAGTGATCCTCAGCGCCCGTGCTGGCCGTCGTCGACCTTGACCACCGTGCCGGTGACCAGTTCCGACGCCGGCGAGCACAGGTACAGCAGGGTGCTGTCCAGCTGCTCGGGGAGCCCGAGGCGCTTGCGCGGCAACGGGTCCGCGAGGCCGTCGGCGTCGGTGTGCAGGCGCTCGATCATGCCCTCCATCATCTCGGTGAGGAAGGCGCCCGGGGCGATCGCGTTGACGTTGATCCGGTACTTCGCCCACTCGACGGCGAGCACCTCGGTCATCCGGTTCACCGCGGCCTTGCTCACCGAGTAGAGGGCCGCGGCGCCGGTCGGTTTGTAGTCGAAGGCGCCCATCGACGAGATGTTGACGATCCGGCCCGGCAGCTCGGCGGCGATCAACCGGCGGCCGACCTCGGTGGCGAGCAGCCAGGGGCCGCGGACGTTGGTGTCGAGCACGGCGTCGACGACCTCGAGCGGCATCCGGTGCGCCCGCTTCGCGTCCGGGACGCCGGCGTTGTTCACCAGGGTCGTCACCGTGCCGAGCTCGGCCTCGACACGGTCGACCGCCGCGGGGATCTCCTCGGCGTTCGAGACGTCGAGCGGAACGGGCAGGCACCGGCCGCCGGCGGCCTCGATCTCCTCGGCCAGCTCCTCCAGCCGCTCCGCGCGGCGACCGGCGGCGGCGACGACGGCGCCGGCACCGGCCAGGACCTCGGCGAAGCGCCGGCCGAGACCGGACGTCGCACCGGTGACGAGGGCGACCTGCCCGTCGAGCTCACGGGACACGGGAACACCTCACGGGTGTCGGCGACGGGGGCGGACCGACGCTAGGCCGCCGCCCGCGATCTTGTCAAACGTTCGTTCAGGTGAGGTCGGCGTGGAGGTCAGTAGGACCCGCCGTCGGTGCGAGCCGCGACCCGGCGACCGGCGTCCCGCGCGGCCGCGTCCTCGAGGATCACCGCGGACGCACTCGTCCCGAAGCGGGTGGCGCCGAGCTCGTGCAGGGCGAGCAGGGTGTCCAGGTCCCGGACCCCACCCGAAGCCTTGACCTGCACGGACGGGCCGACCGAGGCTCGCATGAGGGCGACGTGCTCGCCCGTCGCGCCGCCGCCGGCGAACCCGGTCGACGTCTTCACGAACGCCGCGCCCGCCGCCTCCGCCGCGTGGCACCCGGCCACGATCTCGTCGCCGGTGAGGAAGGCCGTCTCCAGGATCACCTTGACCACCCGCTCCCCCGCTGCCTCGACGACGGCGGCGATGTCCGCCTCGACGTCGTCGAGCAGACCGCTGCGCAGCCGGCCGATGTTGAGCACCATGTCCACCTCGACCGCGCCGTCGGCGAGCGCCTGCCGGGCCTCGGCGACCTTCGCCGCCGTCGAGGTGGTGCCGTGCGGGAAGCCGAGGACGGTGCCCACCGCGACCCCGCCGCCCGCCAGTGCGGACACCGCGTGGGCGACGTCGGACGGCCGCACGCAGACGCCGAACACCCTGTGCCGCATCGCCATCGCCAGGTCCGCGTCGACCTGCGCGCGAGTGAGCTCGGGCTTGAGGATCGCGTGGTCGATCATCGCGGCGATCGCGGGGGCGTCGAGGGTCATCACGCGGCTCCGGGGACGACGGGCAGGGACACGACGGCCGGGGCCGGGCGGGCCGACCGGGCGGTGCCGACGCTACCCGAGCCGCGGGCGCCGTCCGGCCCTTGCCGGACCGCCCGGCCGCTCGTAACTTGCAGCGTCAACGGGCCGCCCCTCCATCCGACCCCTGCGGCCCCCGGCCGACGGGAGGCCGCCAGGATGCCGGAACCGTCCGAGGGACGCGGGGCCCGCCCCGCGGCGCGCGCCGCGCGGTCCCTGCACGAACGGCTCGTCGACGTGCTGTGCGACGTCCGCTACCCGGCGGAGCGCTGGGAGATCATCGCCGGGGCCGCCGCCCGGGGTGCCGACCGGGTGACGGCCTACCGCCTCGCCCGCCTGCCCTACCGCACCTATCCCGATCTCGACACCGTCCTCGGCACGGTGCTGGACGGCGTGGCGCAGGTGGCCGTGCCGCGGCCCGGGCACGCCGACCCGGCCTGAACCGGGTCAGGGCCGCGGCACCTCCCCCGACGCGACCACCCCGCCCGCCGCGTCGGCGATCCGGACGCGCGCGACGGCGTCGGCCGGGCTCTCCACGCCCCACCACTCCGTGCCGCCCGCGGCGTCGTACACGGCGGTGGCGGCCACCGTGCCGTCCTTCCGGAGGAGGTCGCAGGTCAGTCGCCCCGGCCGCGTCACGTCCAGGTAGACCGACAGGAAGTCCGGCCGGGACCGGCTCACCAGGACGTCGCCCACGTGCCGGTCGCCCATCAGCAGCGGGGCGGCGACCATGGGCGCACCCGGCGCGGTCGTGCCGCCGGCGAGCCAGCCGCCGGCGAAGGCCGCCCCGACCAGGACCGCCGCCGCGGCGACCCGGCTCCAGCCGGGCAGCCTGCGCCGGGGCCGCACCGGCCCGATCCGGCGCAGGACCCGCTCCTCGAACCCGGCCGGCGGTCCGACGGGCGGGACGAGCGCCCGCAGCCGGTCGTGCAGGGCCGCGAGCCGGGCGACCTCGTCGCGACACGGCGGGCACCGCTCCAGGTGGGCGAGCGCCTCCGCGCGCTCGTGCCCGCCGAGCAGGCCGAGGGCGAGCTCGGGGGCCTGTTCCCGGCACCGGGTGCACTCCGGGCCGGTCACGACGGGTCTCGCTCGGGCTCGAGGGCCGCGGCCAGCCGCAGCATGGCCGTGCGGATGCGGGTCTTCGCCGTGCCGAGCGGGATGCCCTCGCTCTCGGCGACCTCGCGGGCCGTCAGGCCCCGGAACGCGGCGAGTACCAGGGCGCGGGCCTGCTCGGCGGGCAGCGCGCGGATCGCGGCCCGCAGTTCCGCGGCGGACTCGGCCGCGAGCGTCGCCCGCTCCGGGCCGTCCGGGCCGGCGCCCAGGACCTCCTCCAGGTCCATCGGGTCGACGGGGGCGGCCCGCCGGGCCCGCACCGCGTCGATCGCGAGGTGGTGCGTGATCGCGGTCAGCCAGGTCGTCACCGACCCCCGACGCGGGTCGAACACCGCGGCGTGCCGCCAGGCGCGCTCGAAGGCCAGCTGCGCCACGTCCTCGGCCTGGCGCGGGTCGCCGAGCACGGCCATCGCGACGCCGAAGACGCGGCTCTGGAAGCGGCGCACGAAGGCGACCGACAGCTCGGAATCGCCCGACGCCAGACCGGCGAGCAGCAGGTCGTCGGGGAACCCGTCGACCGACCGGGCCCGCCATGCCATCCCGGGTTCCCCGCGGAGCCCGGCGGTCAGGCCCGGGTCCGACCCGCGGCCAGTGACCAGACCAGCACCCACACCGCCCCCACGAGGCAGATCATGGCGAGGGGCACGTGCACCGCCATCACCCCGTGGCTGCCGAGGTAGGCCTGGAGGAAGGTCACCACGAACAGGCAGGCGGCGAGGATCGGCGGCCACCACGGGCCTCCCGTCGCGCGGACGACGAGGAAGGCGGCGATCGCCGTCAGCCCGGTGAGCACGTGCACCACGACGGCGCCGCCGGAGTGCAGCATCGCGGCGGTCGCGCTGCGGGAGAGGATCTCGCCGGCCGTCACCCCCTGGATGACGATCACCAGCACGGACAGCGCGGCCAGGACGCGCAGCAGGGTCACGACCGCCGGCGAGGCGACGGTCGCGGCGTGCGAGCGGGTCATGGGGCTCCTCTCGTCGGCCGGACTCTCCGGCTCCCGTGGTACGGCGGGACGGCCGCGCGGGATGGCGACCGCACCCGATCGTGACCGTCCCGTGACCTTGTCCGCGCGGTGGGGGCCCCGAGAAGGGACCGAAGCCTCGGAATCCACGGCCCCGTGGTCCTCGCCCCTGCCGGGCTCGCGCCCACGACCACCGCCGTCGACCACCGCCGTCGACCACCGCCCGTCGATCACGGCCACGGGTGCGGGCCGCCCGACGGGCTGTCCCCCGATCGGCCGACGGCGACATCGGCCGCGGCATCGGCCGCCGGGTCGACGGTGGCGGCCGCCCTTCCGCAGGAGAGTCCTCGGCGACGG
Source organism: Pseudonocardia kujensis (assembly GCF_021283305.1). Taxonomy (GTDB): domain Bacteria; phylum Actinomycetota; class Actinomycetes; order Mycobacteriales; family Pseudonocardiaceae; genus Pseudonocardia; species Pseudonocardia kujensis. Next base: position 10,849 of record NZ_JAJSOK010000056.1, on the reverse strand, counting down.
AGCGAAACGCCCCGGACCACCTCGGAAGGAGAATCCGATGAGCACCACCGACCCCTTCGCCGCCCCGGCCCCGCAGGACCCCGCTCCCGACGCCCGGCCGACCGCCACCTGGTCCGCCGACCCCCGGCCCACCGCCACCTGGTCGGCCGAGCCCGGGACCGCCGACGCCGGCCGCGCGGTCGACCGGCCCGCCCCCGGGCAGGCGCGCGCGGAGAACCCCTTCGCCGATGCGCCCTACTCCCCCGCCCTCTACGACTGGGCACGCGCACACGGCGCCTACCTCGGCGCCGACCACCCGGCCGACGTCCCCGGACCGAAGGAAACCTGGCGCCGCGTCGGGTTGACCGTCGGCGCCCTGGCGGCGGCGGCCGGCATCGCGGCGGGGTTGGTCTTCGGCCTGGGCTACGGCCCGGGTTCCCCGGCTCCCGCGCCCGGCGCCTCCGCCCCGGTCGCCACGGTGCCGGTGCACCACGCGGCGGAGATGCCCGCGCACCCGGCGAGCGGCACCGCGGGCAGCGGGACGGCGGGCAGCGGGACGGCGGGCAGCGGGACGGCGGGCAGCGGGACGGCGGGCGGGGGCACCGCGAACGGCGGGCACGTCACCCCGCCGGCCCCGCCGGCGCCCTCGGCCGCGATCGAGACCCTGCAGACCGAGCTCGGCCAGTTGAACTACTACGAGGGGCCCGTCACCGGCGTGATGAACGCGCAGACCACGCAGGCCATCACGTACCTGCAGCGCGACGCCGGGCTCCCGCAGACGGGGAAGATGGACGCCGCCACCCAGGCCGCGCTCACGAAGATGCTGGCGTCCGGGAACAGCCAGATGAACGGCAACAGCCAGATGAACGGCAACCAGACGGCAGGCACCGGCCGGACCGGGAGCACCGGCGGGATGGGAGGGATGCCGGGTATGTGAGGACGACCGCCGACGACAGCCGACGGCCCGCGCCCGCGCGGGCCCGTCGCCCGTTGCGGGGCCGGGCACGTGACCGGCCCGCCTGCTACTCCACCAGTCCCCTCCGCATCGCGACCGCGACCGCGGCCGCCCGGTCCGACACACCGAGCTTCTCGTAGAGCCGCTGGGTGTGGGTCTTGACCGTGCTGACCCCGATCACCAGCTCCTTCGCCACCTGTGGGATCGACAGGCCGCGCGCGAACGCCGCCAACACCTCCCGCTCCCGCTCGCTGAGCACCGGCCCGTCCGACGCGGCCCGCATCCGGATCTCGCCGGCCAGGCCGGCAGCCAGCTCGGGCGGCACGACGGTACGGCCGTGGGCGACGTCGAGCACCGCCTGCACGATCTCCGCCCGGCGGGCGTCCTTGGCCAGGTAGCCGGCCGCGCCCTCCTGCAGCGCCTGGTAGACCACGGCGCTCTCGGTGTGGGCGGAGAGCAGCAGGATCCGCGTCGGGAGCCCGTCCCGGACGACGGCACGGACCACCCCGAGACCGTCGACGTCGGGCATCTCGTAGTCCACCAGCGCGACGGCCGGGGACTCGTCGCGGATCATCTCGAGCGCCGCGCGCCCGTCGCCCGCCTCGCCGACCACCTCGATCCGGCCGCTCTGCACGAGTCCGCGCGCCACGCCGTCGCGGAAGAACGGGTGGTCGTCGGCGACCAGCACGCGGATGCGCGCGTCGCCCCCTCGGCCGGCGGTCACGGATGAAGCATAGGGAGGGTCAGGATGCCGACACCACGACCGAAGGACGGATGGATGAGCACTCCGACCGGCGCACCCGTTCCTCCCGGCGGGCCCGCAGTGCTGGCGGTGGCCGTCGAGCACGCCCGCCGCGGCGTCCGGCTGCAGGTCGCCCTGCGCTGGGTGCTGGTCGTGTTCGTGGCGCTCACGGTGGCGTTCGTCCCGCCGGCCCACGACGTCCTGACCTGCGCGGTGATCGCCGCCTGCTACGCGGTGTTCGCGCTGGTGGTCGCCGTCTGGGTGCACCGCGGCGGCGACCGCCCGGTTCGGCTCGCGTGGGTCGCGCTGCTGGGCGACCTCGTGGTCCTGGCGGCGCTCACCCTGCTCACGGGGGTCTCGACCCCGGAGAGCTGGACCTCCGACGTGGTGACGACCGGGTTCCTCCTGCTCCCGGTGCTGGCCGCGACCCAGCTGCGCCCGCGGGTGTGTGCGGCGGTCGTGGTCCCGACGGTCGTCGTCTACCTGGTCGCGGGGATCGCCACGATGGGGGCCAACCAGGAGCCGTGGAGCTCGCTCCTGCTGCGCACGGCGATCGCGGCCGGGGTGGCCGCGGGCTGCTTCGGGCTCTCCCGGATCCAGCGGTCCCGGGTCGCGCAGATCGGGCGGCTCGTGCAGACCCGCGGCGAGCTGCTCGGCGAGCTCGGCGACCTCGAGCAGCGGGAACGCAGCTCGCTCTCCGAGCACCTGCACGACGGCGCGCTCCAGTACGTCCTGGCCGCCCGCATGGACCTCGACGACGCCCGCGACACCGGCGACCCGGAGGCGTTCGACCGGCTCGACCGCGCGCTCACCGAGACCTCGCGGCTGCTGCGCTCCACGGTCGCCGAGCTGCACCCGGCGGTGCTGGCCAAGGCCGGGCTGCCGGCGGCGGTGCGCGAGCTCGCCACGACCGCGGCCGCGCGCGGCGGGTTCACCGCCGACGTCCGGGCCGACGGCTGGCCCCCCGACCTGCGCACGAGCGCCGATCCCCTGCTGCACCGGACCGCCCGCGAGCTGCTGGCCAACGTCGCCGAGCACGCCCGCGCCCGCACCGCGGACGTCACGCTGACCTTCGCCGCGGGCCGCGCCCGGATGGTCGTGGCCGACGACGGCGTGGGCGTCGGCCCCGACGCCGCCGGTCCGGGCGGGGGGCACATCGGCCTGGCCTCCCACGCGGTGCGGATCGAGGCCGCGGGAGGGCACCTGACCCTCGCCCCGGGCACCTCCTGCGGCACGGTCGTGACCGTGGAGGTGCCGGCGGAGCCGGTCTGACCGGACTCAGGTGTCGAACTTCTCCGCCCGCGAGGGCGCGGCCTCGGCGGTGAGGAACTCCAGGGTGTGGGTGAGCTCGAGCAGGCGGGAGAGGCCGGGCTGGAGGTTGTCCAGGTGCAGCCGCGCCCCGACCGCCCGGATGTGCCGGTGCGCCATCAGCAGGGCGGCGAGGCCGTAGGAGTCGCAGAAGGCGACCTCGGCGCAGTCGAGATGCACCGCGCGCAGCCCGTGGTGCGCCGCGAGGCCCTCGGCGAGCACGCGGTTGATCTCGTCGGCCTGGTCGTGGTCGAGGTCGCCCACGATGGTGAGCCGGCCGGTCCGCCGGCCGACGACCGCCCAGGTGCACGTGAGCCGCTCGCCCGCCGTCACGCCGGCTCCTTCGTGCCGACGAGGGAGGCCGAGAGCTGCGCGCGGGCGCCCTCCAACAGGGCCGTGGCCCGCGGGAAGTCCCGCAGCTCCTCGCCGAGCAGCTCCAGGGCGGGCACCAGGAAGGCCGCCGGCACCGAGCGGGCCTCCAGGATGGTCGCGGTCCAGCCGAGGAACTGGCCGAACAGCTCGTCGTCGCCCGTGTAGAGCGAGGTCGCCAGGAACTGCACGATGTGGTCGAGGTCCTCGGCGGTGTGCTGGCGCTGCTGGTCGGTGTAGCGCGCCATCACCGGCAGCCGCCGTTCCAGGCCCGTGTACATCGCCTTGACCAGCTGCGGCGCGGTCCGCGTGACCATCGTGTACTCCTGGTCCGCGAGGTGCGGCAGGTCGTCGACGGCCTGCGTGCTGTTCTCCGGCCGGGGCAGCGGGCCCGCGGCGAGCCGGTCGGCGGCGGCGCGGGCGTCGGGCGCCCAGGCCTCGGCCCCGAGCAGCCGGGCGAAGCGGCCGTCCGGGCCGAAGGCGGCGCCGCCCGCGATCACGGGGACGCCGGTGGCGCGGCAGGCGGTGATGGTGGCGTGGGCGGTGGGCAGCCGGGTCGCGAGGGAACCCGAGAGGGCCACCGCCTCGGGCGCGGTGCGGTGCAGGTGTTCCACCAGGTGCGGGGCGGGCACCTGCGCGCCGAGGTAGTCGACGCGGAACCCGCGCAGCCGCAGCACCTCGGAGAGCAACCGGGCGGGCAGGGCGTGCCATTCGCCGTCGACACAGGCGACGGCGATGCGCCCGAGGTGCGGCTCGGTGCGCACCCGGTGCCCGACCGCGCCGATCACGCGCTCGTCGATGGCCGTCGCGGTGTGCTCCTGCGCGACGCTGATCCGGTTGGCCGCCCACTCGAGGCCGACCTTGCGCTGCACGGCCCCCACCACGTCGAGCAGGACGGCCTCGGGGTCGACGCCGGCGTCGAGCGCGTCGAGCACCGCGTCGGTGGCCGCGTACTCGTCGCCCGCGATCGCGGCGGTCCACAACGCGTCGGCGTACTGGCGGAGGGCGTGCTGCGAGAGGGACTCCTCGGGCCCGGTCGGGGTACGGGTCGTCGGATCGGTCATGCGGTGTACCTGCCTCGGCCGTGCCCCCCGACGGCGGTGAGGTGCTGCCCGCGGGGAGCCGTGATCGCCAGTACGGCCATGTCGTCGTGCGCGCCGCGCCCGAGCCACTGCGACGCCAGCATCTGCACCCGCTCGACGACGGCCTCGGCCGGCATCCCGGCGCACTCGCCGAGCGCCCGGTGCAGGCGCCGCTCGCCGAACAGCTCGTCGCCGAAGGGGCCGCCCTTCGCCTCGGTGATGCCGTCCGTGTACATCAGGCACGTCTCGCCCGGGCCGAGCGTCAGCTCGGCCGTGGTGGCCCTGACCTCGGGCATCGCGCCGATGAGGGTGCCCCGCGTGGGGGCCTCCTCGACGCGCCCGTCGGCCCGCACGACCAGCGGGGCCGGATGGCCGCCGCAGGTGAGGCGCAGCCGCACGCCGCCACCCGCCCGGGCGACGGAGGCGAGCACGAGCGTGGCGAACCGCGCGTCGTGGGTGTTCAGCAGCGCGCCGTTGAGCAGCTTCAGCATCCGCAGGTGGTCGCCGGCCAGCGGGAGCAGCGCGTGCAGCGTGCTGCGGATCTTGCCGGTGAGGACGGCGGCGTCGAGGCCCTTGCCGCAGACGTCGCCGAGCACGACGAGCGACTCCTCGTCGTCCCGGCTCGCCGGGTGCACGTCGTAGAAGTCCCCACCGATCCGCTCGCCGTCCTGTGACGGGCGGTAGCGGGCCGCGAACTCCACACCGCTGAGCCGGTGCACGGTGGGCGGCAGCAGGTCCCGCATGAGCGTCTCGGTGATCGACGCCTGCTGGTCGTACAGGCGGGCCGCGGACATCGCCACACCGGCGCGGGTGGCGAACAGCCGCGCGACGACCTCCTCGTCCTCGCTGAACTCCGCGGCCCCCGCGCCGCGCACCAGGATCAGCGCGCCCGCCGGCACGCCGTGCCCGGGCAGCGGGGTGACGACGATCGAGCCGACCTCGCCGAAACCGGTCGGCCGCAGCCAGTCCGGTAGTGACATCGGGTCGAGCCAGCGCGAGGGCACCGGCGGGAAGCCCTGCAGCGCCTCGGGGAGGCCGGGGACCTCCTCGACGTCGACGTCGAGCACGTCGTGCGCGACCTCACCGCCGCGGACGCCGCTCACGGTCGGGTACCGGCCGCCGTGGGCCGCCGGGGCGATCACCATTGCGGCGTCGCCGAGGTGCTCGGTCGCCAGGCCGACGGTGATCTCCATGCAGCGCTGCAGGTTCAGCGACCCGAGCAGCGCGGTCGAGACCTCGGTCAGGAACGCCGTGCGGGCCTGCTCGGAGCGCAGCGCCTCGCGGGCCAGCCGGGCGTCGGTGTCGTCGACGAGCCACCACGTGACCGTGCCGTCGTCGTGCCGGACGGGATGGCCCTCGAGGCTGCGACGCTCCACCCAGCCCTGGTCGACGGGTCCGGGGCCGGCGGCGTGGGCGAGGTTCGCGTGGGAGGCGGCCAGCCATGCCGGCGCGGTCGCGGTGAGGGTCTCGCCGACGCGCACGGCCGGCAGCAGGGTGCGCGCGGCCCGGTTGAGGGCCTGGACGATCCCGGCAGCGTCCGCCACCACGGCCGCGTACGGCGCGGTGTCGATCCGCGTGTCGATCTCGAGGACCGACCCGCGAGGGGCGTGCTCGGGCTCTGTCACGGAAACGGGGGCGCCGCGGCGACCCCTTCTCACCTCTTCCCGTTCCGATCGGGTCCGATCAGTGTCACGCATCCCGATGGCGGTGTCCAAAGGGCCCGATCAGGGGGCAACGGCGGTGGACGGACCGGAATTCCCGGGGAGTTCCCACCTCAGCCCCAGCGGGCCGCGACCCGGGCCCACACGACCTTGCCCTCGCCGCGGTCGACCACGGCCCACTCCTCGGCCAGCGATTCCACGAGCTGCAGGCCACGGCCCCGCGCGGCGCCCGGATCGTGCGACCGGAGGACGGGTGGGAGCGGTGAACGGTCGCCCACGGCGATCAGGAGGCCGTTGCGGTCGAGTGTCACGGTGAGCGTGAACGTCGTCCTCGCGTGCTCGACCGCGTTGGCGACGAGCTCGTTGACGACGAGCGCGACGTCCTCCGCGTCGCCCGGGTACGCCCACGCCGCGAGCCGCCCCTCCACCGCCCGCCGCGCGCGGCCCGTCATCTCCTGCTCGGGCGGGAGGACCCACGTCGCGTCGACGACGGCGGGGCGGCGTTCGGCACGGTCGACCGCCAGGCCCGGGCCGTGCGCGACGGCGACCCGGTCGGCCACCCCGGCCGCGCGCAGCATGTGCCGGAGCTGGGGGTCCCGGGCCACCAGGGCGAGCCGGGCGTCCGGCCAGCCGCCGGCGTCGCGCGCCGCGCGGGCCAGGACGGCGAGCAGGCTGAGCCGCTCGACCCGCAGCTCGCCGAGGTCCACGACGACGCGGTCGTAGCCCTGCAGGAGGCCCGCCAGGTGCGCGACGGCGTCGGGCGCCGACTCGGGCGCCAGCCGCCCCACGAGGTGGACGTGGGCCGTCCCGCCCGCCGCGGCCGTGACCGCGCGCAGCAGGGACGAGGCGTCGTCGTGCTCGGGAACGGTCACCCCGCCCGGTCCCCCTTCCGCTCGCTCCTCCCCCGGTACTCGTGCACCCGGGTGCGGGCGCTACCGCCCTGTGGGGTCGGGGTTCCCGATCCGGACGACGACCACGCCCGCGTCGTCCGGCGACCGGCCGTCCGACCGGCTGCGCGCGGCGTCGACCAGCGCCTCGGCCGTGTCCTGCGGTCCGGTGCCCGCCGGCAGGTCCGCGAGCACCGCGGCGAGGCCGGTCTCGTCGAACTGGTCGGGGTCGCCGACGCGGTGCGCCTCGGTCACCCCGTCGGTGTAGAGCACGAGGGCGTCGCCCGGGCCGAGCTCCAGCCGCTGCGACCCGACCACCGCGCCGGGCGTCAGTCCGAGGATCATGCCGCCACCCGTCAGGTGCTCCACGGCGCCCGCCGCGCGCCGCACCAGGCCCGGCGGGTGGCCGGCACCGGCGACGTCGACCTGCCACGCGCCGCCCGCGACGGGGCGCCGGAAGGTGCAGTAGGTCGCCGACACGAAGCCGACGCGGCCGCCGAAGATCGGGTCGGAGAACCAGCCCAGCAGCACGTCGTTGAGCGTCCGGAGCACGGCGGCGCCGTCGCCGTCGGCCGGCTCGCCGAGAACGGCCGTGCGGACGGCGGAACGGGCCAGGGCCGTGGTCCGGGCGGCCGCGGCGCCCTTGCCGCACACGTCGCCGACCACCAGGCCGAAGCCGCCCGGGACCGGCACGACGTCCCAGAAGTCCCCCATCACCTCGACGCCGGTCCCGCCCGGCTCGAACCGGGCGCCGATCGTCGCGCCGGGCAGCCGCGGCGGCCGCGGGGGCAGCAGGCTGGCCTGCAGGGTCCACGCCAGCTCCTCGGCCTCCGCCGCGTGCCGCTCCGCCTCGGCGGTGGCCCGGGCCGCGTCGGCCAGCGCGCGGCGCAGCGCGATCTCGCCACCGGCCACGAGGGCCAGCCCGCGCAGGGCCTCGCGGTGCTCGTCCGTCCACTCCCGGACCACCCGGTCCATGGCGCAGAAGTTGCCCACGACGTACCCGTCGGGATCGAGGATCGGCACGCCGAGCCAGGCCGCGGCCTCGAACTCCTTGATCTGCGGAAGGTCCCGCAGCCGGGGCTCCAGGGACACGTCCGGCGCGCAGATCTCGTCCCCGGCGTCGATCACGACATGGCAGGCGGCGTCGTACACCGGGGCCTCGTAGATGCCGTCCCGGCCGGTCATCGCCTCGGGGTGCGGCGCGCCCTTGAGGAAGGACCGCACGTCGTCGACCACCGTCAGGGCCACCATCGAGGTGCCGAGGAGGATCGCCGCCAGTCGGGTGAGGCGGTTGAACGCCTCCTCGGGGCCGGTCTCGAGCAGCCGCGGGGCGCGCACGGCCGCGACGCGGCGCGGCGAGTCCACGCCGGCCCTGTCCGGGCTCACCCTCACCGCTCTCCTCGGGGGTCGCGCGACCGCACGGGGCTGAACGGTGCTCGGGTTCGTCGGTCCGCGAGCGATGCTAGGCCGCCGGCGCGCGCCACGGGTCGCTCACCCCACCAGCGGACGGAAGGTCACGGCCAGGTGGAGCGTGAGCCGATCCCGCCCGTCGGCCAGGTCCAGGCCCGTGAGCTGCGCGATCCGCCCCAGCCGGTAGTAGAGCGTCTGCCGGTGCACGCCGAGCGCCCCGGCGGTGCGCTGCGCGTTGCCGGCCAGGTCGAGCCAGGTCGCCGCGGTCTCGGCGAGCACCGGGTGGTCGAAGAGCGGGCGCACCGCGGGGTCGATCGCGCCCTCGCGCAGTGCCGGACGCGGCCCGCAGGCCAGCAGCCGGTACGGACCGAGGGCGTCCCACCGCGCGACCGGGCGCAGCTGCGGGACCTCGTGCGCCACCCGGGCGGCGAGCCGCGCCTCGCGGACGCTGTCCCGCAGCCCGACGAGGTCCGCCCGCTCCCCGCCGATCCCGGCGACCAGCCGGGCGGGATCGACGCCGTCGAGCCGGTCGGCGTAGAGCCGGCGCGCCGCCTCGGCGAGGTGGTCCGCGTCGGCCGAGGGGGTGAGCAGCAGGACGGTCGGGTCGGCGGGGTCGTCGGCGGCGGTCGCGACGGCCGCGCGGGGCAGCCGCCACAGGTTGAGCGGGGGCACCGGGCCGCCCTCGGCGAGGTGCAGGGCGACCGCGCGGACCGGGACGTCGCGGGCCAGCGCACCCAGGCGGTCGATCTCCACCGCCGCGATCTCCGCGGTCGCGGGGTCGCCGGCCAGCAGGTCATGGGCCCGTTCGGCGAGGTGCTCGCGGGTACGCGCCTGCCCGGCCATGATCGTGCCGGCGCGCGCCGCGTGCCGCATGACGCGATGGAGCCGCTCGTCGGCCTCGGGCCCGGCGAGGCGGCCGGCCGCGTCGAGCACCCAGACGTAGCCGTAGGTCACGCCGTTCCACCGGGCCGGCAGGCAGACCCGCGCGACGACGCCGAAACCCGGGTCCGCGGGCGTGTGCACCGGCCGCTCGCTGGTCGCGATGCCGAAGCGCTCGAACCAGTCCTGGACCTCGGGAGCGGACCGCCGGTGCAGGATCGAGCGCTGCCGGACGGGGTCCAGCTCGTCCGGGTGCGCGCCGTAGCACACGAGGTTGAAGTCCCGGTCCTCCAGGACGACGGGCTCGCCCAGCACGCGGGAGACCTCGTCGACGAGCTCCTGCAGCTCCATCGGACAAGTGTATGAGCGATCGGGCCGCAACCTCGGACATCCGTCCGTGGGCCGCGGCGCGCGGAGCCCCTACCGTGGTCCCCCACCGGCGCTCGTCGGTCCACCCGCCGCGCCGGAGGCCGGAAGGGAGACCTGCCGTGTTCAGCGCGTCCGTACTCGCCCTCAGCCGCCGCCCCCTCGTGCGCCGCCTCGTGACCGGGGCGCCCGCCGCGCGCCGCGTCGTCGACCGCTTCGTCGCGGGCGACACGCTCGACGCCGCCCTCGCCACCACCGCGGACCTCACCGCCGACGGTCTGCTCGTCACCCTCGACCACCTCGGCGAGGACACCACCGACGCCGCCCGGGCCGTCGCGATCCGCGACGCGTACGTCGCCGCCCTCGACGGCCTGGCCGCCCACGGCCTCGCCGACCGGGCCGAGGTGTCGGTGAAGCTCTCGGCCCTGGGCGGTGCCCTGCCCGGCACCCTCGCCCTGGACAACGCCGCCGCCATCTGTGCGGCGGCCGACCGTGCGGGCACCACGGTCACCGTCGACATGGAGGACCACACGACCGTCGACACCACGCTGGAGACGGTCGCCAAGCTGCGCGCCGAGCACCCGTGGGTGGGGGCCGTGGTCCAGGCCGCGCTGCGCCGCACGGAGGCCGACTGCGCCGACCTCGCCCGGGAGGGGTCGCGGGTGCGCCTGGTCAAGGGCGCCTACGCCGAGCCCGCCTCCGTCGCCCACTCCGCGAAGGCCGAGGTCGACGCGTCGTACGAGCGCTGCCTGCGCATTCTCATGAACGGGGCGGGCCATCCGATGATCGCGACCCACGACCCGCACCTGATCGCGGTCGCCGAGGGCATCGGCCGCGACCCGGCGACCTTCGAGTTCCAGATGCTCTACGGCATCCGTGTCCCCGAGCAGCACCGGCTCGCGGCCGCCGGGCACCGCATGCGCGTCTACGTCCCCTACGGCGGCGACTGGTACCGCTACTTCGCCCGCCGCCTCGCCGAACGCCCCGCGAACCTGGGCTTCCTGCTCCGCGCCCTCGTCAGCCGCTGAACCGTCGCACCGAGGAGTCGATCATGGACGCGATCACCGTCGTGCCCGAGCCGGCGAACGAGCCGGTCCACACCTACGCCCCCGGCACCGCCGAACGCGCGTCGCTCGAGGCCCGGCTCGCCGAACTGCGCGGACAGCGTCCGGAGCTGCCGATGACCATCGCCGGGAAGCGCCGGATGGCCT
>NZ_JAJSOK010000055.1 GCF_021283305.1 Pseudonocardia kujensis | reverse complement strand
CCGGCCACGGACTCGACATCGAGCAGCTCACGCTGCGGATCAGACCGACCCTGCACACGGGCATCGTCCCAGCGGCCCGAGATCGACTGGCGGTCCGACACCCGAGCTTTTCAGCAGTCTCCTAGGCTGAGGGCTGCCTGTCGTGCCCTCGCTGCTCGGCGAAGGCACGACAGGCGGGCCGGTGCCGTGCTGAATACCGTCCTGACTGCGAAGGGCCCACAGAGCAGCGCCAACGCACAAGCACCCGCGGTGACGACGCACGCGATCGTCGTCATGTCCTGCCCTCCGCGATGCGCAGCACCGGCTTCACTGTCAGGCCGGCGTCCGCGTCGGCCATCGCCGTGTTGACATCGGCGAGATCGTAGAACCGAACGATCTTCTCGAGCGGGAGCCGACCTCGACGGTAGAGGTCGATCAACTGGGGCACGAAATCGGCAGACACCGAGTCTCCCTCGATCACACCGCGGATGGTGATCCCGTTGAGCTGGACGTGCTGCCAGTCGAACTCGGCCTTCACGCCGGGTCCGACGCCCCCGACCAGGCCGCACACCCCCATTGCTCCGAGCGAGTGGACGGCCTGGTGCAGAACCGTCGGCTTGCCGACTGCTTCGATCGCGAAGTCTGCTCCGCCGCCGGTCAGATCCCGGACAGCGGCCACTGGGTCGTCCTGGTCGGCGTTGACGGTCGCCGTCGCGCCGAGCTCGGCGGCGAGGGCGCGACGTGCGTCGACCCGGTCAACCACGATGATCGGGTGCGCACCGGCCGCCGCACCGGCCATCACCGCACTGAGCCCGACAGCTCCGGCTCCGAAGACCACCAGCGCGGCTCCCGCCGGGACGCGCAACGACCGCAGGACCGCTCCCGCGCCGGTCTGGACGCCGCATCCGAGCGGCCCGAGCAGCTCCAGTGGCACCTCTGGCGGAACGACGACCAGGTTTCCCGCGGGCACGACCGCGTGCGTGGCGAAGGAGGACTGCCCGAAGAAGTGGCTGCGGACATCTCCCCCGAACGCCGACGAGCCGTCGGGGCGATTTCCCTGGAGATTCAGCATTGGAACGTGCACGCAGTAGGCGGGGTTGCCGGAGCGACAGAGAGTGCAGCGTCCGCAGGTGCTGTAGCCGAGGACGACGTGATCTCCGGGCACCAGGCCCTCGACCTGGTCGCCGAGTTCTTCGACGACGCCGGCTCCCTCGTGGCCCAGCACGACGGGGAGGTCGATCTCGTAGATCTGGTCACGGTAGTTGATATCGGTGTGACAGACGCCGGTGGCGGTCAGGCGCACCAGCACCTCGTCCGGTCTGGGCGGGGCCAGGTCGAGGGCCTCGATCGTCAGGGGCTCTTTCGGTCGGCGCGCGACAGCTGCGGTGATGGTGACCATCTCTGGGGATCCGTTCGGTCGGAGGCCGGTGCAGGTCAGCCGCGCCGGGTAGGCAACGACAGCAGCGCCTCGGTCTCCTCGAGCGACGCTGGGGGCCGTTCGATCGCATGGGCTACGCTCACCAGCCTCTCGACCAGCTCGGCGTTGGAGGTCACGGGAACTCCACGCCGCAACGTGAGCGTGTCCTCCATGCCGGTTCGGGCGTTCCCTCCGAGTGCCAGGCCGACTGCGGTCAGGTTGAGGTTCTCTCTGCCGATCGCGATGACCTGCCACACGGCGCCGTGCGGGATGCGACGGACCATCGACACGAGGTTCTCGACGGTCGCGGCTGCGCCGCCCTTGACTCCGAGCACGATGGAGAACTGCATCGGGTCTGCGAGCAGTCCTTCCGAATGCAGGGCCAGCGCGGCGTCGAGGTGACCGGTGTCGTAGACCTCCAGCTCGGGCTTCACCTCGAGCTCGCGCATGCGGGCGGCGAGCCGGCGGACACCTGACGGCGGGTTGCGGAACTCGCCGGCACCGAACGACATGGAGCAGACGTTGAGTGTGGCCATTCGCGGCCGAGCTTCGACCAGCCGTTCGCGCTCCTCGAACGGCACCTCGAGCCCGACTCCGGTGGAGAGCTGGATCAGCACCGGGCAGGCGTCCTCGATCAGCCCGATCGTCCGGCGAGTCAGCTCCAGGTCCGCGGTGGGGCGGCCGGCCTCGTCGCGGACATGCACATGGACGACGGAGGCGCCGGCCTTGTGGGCGGTGGTGGCGGCGGCTGCGATCTCCTCCGGGGTGGTGGGCAGGTTCGGATTGTCTTGTTTGGTGGCGATCGGCCCGGTAAGAGCGGCTGCCAAGACGGCGGGCGTGCTCATGATGTCGTCCTTCGCGTGGGAGGGCAGGGTGCCGGAGGATGCTCAGACCTGGTCGCGCAGCGGGGCCTCTCGGCTGTAGGCGAGTGCGACCAGGAGGATGATCAGGCCGAAGAGGATCTGCTGTTCGGCTGCGGTGAACCCGTTGGCGAGCAGGACGGTGTTCAGGATCGTGAGCATGACCGCCCCGATGACGCTGCGCCAGTAGTTCCCGCGGGCGCCGGTGATCGACGTCCCGCCCACGATGATCGCGGTGAGGCTGGTGAAGAGGTACTGGTTGCCGATGTTGGTATCGCCGGCGCCGCTGAAGCCGGTGAGCAACACCCCGGTCAGCGCGCCGCTCACGGCGCTGAGCACGAACGCACCGACCACGACCCGGCCGGTCCGGACGAGCGTGAACGCAGCTGCCTTCGGGTTCGCGCCGGTGAGGTAAACACGTCGTCCGGCCACCGTGCGGCGCAGGACGAGGCCGGTGATCACCGCGAGAACGACCCACAGGACGACCAGCGGCGGCACGGGGATCCCCAGTGTCGTGGCGTTCACGCTGGCGAAACGTGTCAGCCATTCCGGCGCGCTGCCGGTGACCCCCGACCCCGCAAGCACGGCGAGCCCGCCCAGCACCACGAAGTTCATGCCCAGGGTGATCACGATCGACTCGACGCGGAACCTGTGACAGACGTAGCCGCTGAACGCGCCGAGCGAGACCGACGCACCGAGTACGACAGCCAGAGTAGGCAGGAAACCCCACTGGTACTGCCCCACGAGGATCGCAGTGACGAGATTGCCCAGGCCGATGAACCCGGGCACCGAGAGGTCGAGGTGGCCGAGCAGCACGAGCACGGTCTGGCCCAGTGCGGCGAGGCCGACGAAACACGCGATCAGCAGCATCGACTTCACGCTCAGCAGCGAGCCGAATCCCCGCAGGGTGAACGCCCCGTAGCCGAAGATCAGCAGGAGCACGAGGACCTGCAGGGCCGGCGTGTCGCGTCCTAGCCGCGCGAGTGACGGCCGCGACGAGCGCCCGGGGGGTGCTGGGGGCTCGGTGTCGACGACAGCGCTCATGACGCGAGGCCTCCATTCGGTCGCGGGGCGAGGCGGGAGCTGACGACCACGACGGCGACGAGCACGCAGCCGTAGACGACGTTCATCCAGGTCGCGGCGATCCCGAGGGCGGAGATGAGGTTCTGCATCAGGAAGATGCAGACCGCGCCGAACAGCACCCCGATGAGCCCACCCCGGCCGCCGCCGATCGGCGTGCCACCAAGGGACATGGCGGCGATGGCAATCAGCGTGTACTGCAGCGCCACCGACGAGTCTCCTGAGCGGATCACCGCGGTGAGTGCGATGCCTCCGATGGCGGCGAAGACGCCACCGAGTGCGTACGCGATGACCCGCACCGCACGGACGTCCAGCCCGGCGGCGAAGGCGGTGGGGGCGTGTCCTCCAACCGAGAACATTGCGTTCACGAACGGGGTCCGTCGCAGCAAAGTCCAGATCAGTACCGGCACGGCCATCGTCAGCACGGCCACGGGCACTGGCCCCACAGAGCCACCAAGCGTGTCAGTCCAGTTTGCGGGAGCTTGTCGGGGAGTGAGCAGGATCAGTTGGCCCGCTCCGGCGACCATGAACAGCGCGCACAGGCCGGTGATGATGGCCGGTAGGCGCAGGTAGGCCGTGGCTATGCCGCTGGCGGCACCGACGAGCGCACCGACGACGAGCAGGATCGGGATCGCCACGGTGGGGCTGCCCAGTCCGGACGGCAGCAGCACCGCCACGAACATGACGTTGGTGACGCTGAGCACCGGGCCGACGGCGAGGTCCAACCCCCCGCTGACCACTGACGGCACGCTCGCCATGGCGACGATCGCGAACGGCGCGAGGATCGCCAGGGTCGCGGGCAGCGCGGCGGCCGAGACGAACTGCGGCTGAGCCGCCAGATTGGCCACGAACAGCACCACGGCCAGGCCCACGGCGAACAGGTAGGTACGGAGACGGAACTGCCCGGCTGCGCGGGCTACGCCTCCAGCGACGCGACTAGCCATCGCTGACGTGCTCCCTTCCGAAGAAGCTGGCGACGAGGGCCTCCCGGGACAGCTCCGCGCGGTCGAGCTCCGCTGACACAGAGCCTTCGCGGAAGACGAGCACCCGGTCGGTGAGCTCGACGAGTTCGTCTACCTCGGTCGAGAGCATGACCACGGCTACCCCGCTCGCCGCGAGCTCTTCGAGCAGCCGGTAGGTGTCGCGCTTGGCGTTGAGGTCGACTCCGCGGGTGGGGTCGTTGAGCAGCAGCACCGCGGGTTCGGTCGCCAGCCAGCGGGCCATGACGACCTTCTGCTGGTTCCCACCGCTGAGGGTGGTGATCGGCAACTTGGTGGAGGTCAAGGCGATGCTGAGCTGCTGGCGGTACCGGGCCAGTCGGGTCTCGGTCCGCGGCCGGCGTACCAGGAATGCCCGGCGATCCTTGGTCAGCGTCGCCGAGGCGAAGTTGTCGCTGATGGTCAACGAGGCGAACAGTGACTCCGAGCGGCGGTCCCGAGGCACATAGGCCACTCCGAGAGCGTCCGCCTGAGCAGCCGTCTTGATGACAGTGCGGCTGCCGTCGTCGCGGATACGAACAACCTCGCCGTGCGTGGATCCCGTCCAGAGGGCTCGCAGGAAGGCGTCCTGGCCGTGGCCCTCCAGGCCCGCGAGCCCCACGAGCTCGCCGGCCCGTAGCGAGAAGTCGACGGGAGAGGCGGCTTCGTGTAGCCGGACGCCGGACACGCTGAGCACGCAGTGTCCGTGCCCTGTGCGGGTGGCCCGCTGCGCGGCGGGGGGGTGCGCTGTGAGGTGGTCCGCCCCGCTCATCAGCCGGACAAGCTGGGGCACCGAAGCGTCCCTTCGGTCGAGGGTGGCAACCGAACGACCCGAGCGCAGGACAGTCACCCGGTCGGCGATCTCCTCGATCTCGTCCATGCGGTGGGAGATGAAGATGACTGTCTTCCCGTTCGCGACCAGGCGCCGGACGACGTCGAAGAGCCGGTTGCGGGTGTCGACGTCCAGCGCCGAGGTCGACTCGTCGAGGATGAGGATCTGCGGGTCGCGCAGCAGCGCTCGGGCGATCCCGCACACCTGCTGCACGCTCAGCGGCAACGACTCCACCCTGGCGTCGAGCGCCGGGGCCGTCTCGCCGAGCAGATCCACGAGGACCTGCACGGCGCGCTTCCGCTTGACCCGGTCCGGCACTCGTCGACGGAAGAGCCCGTCTGCGCCGAGCCACAGGTTTTCCAGCACGGTCTGCGGGTCGACGACGAGCACCTCCTGGAACACCGCCAGCACGCCCGCATCGATCATCTTCCGCGGGGTGTGATGCCGAGCGATCGCCTGGCCGCAGACCTGCAGTGTGCCCTGATCCGGCCGGTGCACCCCGGCGAGGATCTTGACAAGAGTGCTCTTACCGCACCCGTTCTCGCCGACCACGGCATGCACCTCGCCAGCTCTCGCCGAGAGGGTGCAGTGCCGCAGCGCCTGGGTGTGGCCGAAGGCCTTCGCCAGCCCATCGATGGCGAGGACCACCTCGCCCGACACGGGCTCCTGCTGGGTCAACGTCGAGGCGCCGGCCGTCGCGCTGCCGGTTTCCTGGCTCATGGTCAGTTCCCGGGGTTGGCGAACAGGGTGTCCAGGTACTCCTTGGGGTAGTACACCCCCGGCGGAGCGGGTGCGAAGGTCTGCGGGGTGTTGAGGTTCCACTCCGGCTTCACCCACTGAGCCAGGTTGTCCGCAGTGATCATGGTGGGCTGTTGAAGGACCTCGTTCACCTCTAGCCCGCGGCCAGCCAGGATCCCGGAGGCGACATTCCACGTGGTCTCGGCCAGCCCGGCCACCGGGAGGGCGAGCCCGACGCCCTTGTACGTGTCCTTGTGCTCGTTCCAATACGACAGCGCCGCCGGCGTCGCCCCGAGGTCGGCGATCGGTGGCACGGGGCGCCCGAGCTGCTCGAACGCCTGGATCATCGCGCCCGCCATGCCGCCGACCTGCATCCCGCCGTCGATGGGCTGGGGGTGTGCGCTCAGGAACTGCAGTGTCTGGGACTTAGCGGCCGCCGGGTCGTACTGGCCGACCGGCTTGCCCGCGATCTGAATGTCCGGGCAGGTCGCGAACACGGCGTCAGCGCCCTGGTAGACCGCGTCCGTCGCCTGTGTGCCAGGTTTCCCCAGCATCTCCATCAGGCTGCCCTGACCGTTCATGAGCTTCGCGAGGTCGCGCGCGAGGTACGCGCCCTTGAGCGGGTTGTTTCCGTCGATACCGACGATGTACGGGCTGGACGAGGCAAAGAGCGGAACGATGGACGGGATCCCTGCCTTCCCTGCCTCGTCGAGGACCGCCGCCACCGCGGCGGGCGCCTGCGCCATGACGATCATCAGGTCCGGCTTCTCCTGGATCGACTGGCGCAGCTGCTGCAGCTGCACCTGTGGGTCGCCGTTGGCGTCCTTCACCACGACCTCGGTGTCGCCTTTCAGCGCGTTGAGGGTCGCCAGGAACTCCTGATCGAAGGAGGTGGTCAGGCGGCCGGGGTTGTAGTGGATGACGAAGGGCCCCGGGTGGCTAGGCTTCCAGTTCGCCCACGCGCTGGCCCGTATCGTCTCGGGGTAAAGGTTGAACGCGGCGCGGGTGGAATCCGGCAGCGTGGCCAGCACGCCGTCCGGATCCGCCGGCATCTGGTTGGGTACCGCGCCGCACGTGGCGCCGTCGGCGGCGCCCGTCGCCGTTGACGGCGCCGATCCACACGCAGCGGCGACCAACGCCATGGTGAGAGCCGACGCAAGGACGGCCATCTTCTTCAGATTGCGCATCTGATCCCCTCCTCTTTGAGGGCGGGGCAGGGTCCGATCGTGGCCCTGCGGGTGTCATGGAACACGTTCTCGGTATGCAACGCTGTAGCGTGACGTGACTGCAGAAGAATGTATCCATACTTGAGAATCGCCGTCAATAGACGCTACGGTGCCCTTCACTGCCCTCTAGGAGCCATTCGGTTGTGGTCGCGTGGGCCAAGCCCGGGGGATGCATCCGGGTCGTAAGCTTGGGGCTGCCCGGCACGACTTCGGGTTCGGAAGGGGGTTCGCCAGATGACGGCTACGGTCGGGCTGATCAGCGACCGGCTGCGCAGCGCCATCCTCACTGGAGATCTCGAGCCAGGTGAGTACGCCACTCAGATGAGCCTGGCGGAGCGTCTCGGGGTCAGCCGAACACCGCTGCGCGAGGCCCTGCGCATGCTCGAGCTCGAGGGCCTGGTCCTGCGGGAGAGCAACGGTCGCTTCCGGATCAGTCCGCTGAGCATCCAGACCGTCGTGGATCTTGCCGTGATGAGGATCAACGTCGAGGCCCTGGCCGTGAGCCTGACCGTCCCGCGCTTCGGCAACGCCGACCACGCCCGGCTGGAGGGCTGCCTCGCGCAGATCGACCGCTATGCGGCGGTCGATGACTGGGTGGGCCTTGAAGCCCCTCACCGCGAGTTCCACCAGATGATCGTGAGTGGGGCCGGTGAGCGGGTCACCACCTTGCTCGCCCAGCTCTGGGACCACGCGTCGCGGTACCGCTCGATCGCATTTCAACGCGCGGCAGACAGCCACGAGGTGTGGGAGATCACCCGGACCGAGCATCGTGGGATCGTCGACGCCTTCGAGGCCTACGACGCAGCAGCGGCCGCGGGCTGGATCGTCACGCAGGTCGCCCGCACGGCCCTCGTCGTCGCCGAACGAATCGACCCCACGCATCCGGTGACGCGCGTGCACGATCTCGTCGAACGGTTCACCGGCAGCCCTGATCTCTTCCGCACCGACAGCTGAGGCGGACATGACGTCAACGCAGAGCAACCGAAACGGACGCGGCCGCGGCTCGGTGGCGGAGCTGCGGGACCGACTCCGCCAGGCGATCGTGTCCGGGGAGATCCCGGCCAGCGCCACGCCCACACAGGCGGAGCTGGCCGCTGCACTCGGGGTCAGCCGGACACCGCTACGCGAGGTGCTCCGGATGTTGGAGCAGGAGAACCTGATCATCCGGGAGCCCAACGGCCGATTCCGGGCGGCCGGGCTGTCGGCCGACGAGATCGAGCAGCTCGGCATTCTGCGTATCACGCTGGAGGCCGCCGCGGTGCGGATCACCGTGCCCGAGCTGACCAACGCCGATCACGCCGCCCTCGAGGGCATGCTCGCCGAAGCGGTCCGGCTGGCCGAGATGGGCGAGTGGGACGGCTTCGAAGACGCGCACCAGCGGTTCCATTCCCTGCTGACCCGCGAAGCGGGGCCGATGCACACCGAGCAGCTCGGCCGGCTGTGGGAGCAGGAGACCCGCTACCGCCGCGCCTTCGAACGCGTTGGCGATGACGAGGGTCGCGTTGCCGCGAACATGCAGGAGCATCGCGCTCTCCTCGACGCTGCCGAGGCGCGCGACGCTGAGGCCGCCGCGTGGCTGCTGGCCCAGCATCACGCGCGTGCCGTGCGTGAGATCGGTCAGCACCTAGACCCCGATCACTCCATGCAGCGCCTCGAGGTCACCCTTGCCATTGAGAGCGGCCGCCAGCACACCGACCTGCGGGCTGTGCCCCGGCCGAACCCAGAGAAAGCTGAGTAGCGTACGGCTTCAACGTCGTACTTACCCTTGGGGGATCTCGCTTTGGGTATTGACGGTTCTGAGATCTGAAGCGACCCGGCTGCAGTGGAGGCTGCCCCCGGCGCCGACACGATCTCCACCTTCCCTTGGGATCGATCAGTGCCGAGGGCCAGCTTCCACCGGAGCGAGAGCGCCCCAGTCTGCGATCAACGGAGCCGGCCCCCACCACGTGCACCGTCCGGGGTGGCGCTCGGGACGATCACTGGTGGTGGGGGCCGGAAGAAGGAACGTTTGGCGGCACCGCCGGTCGCGCTGGGTAGGCCCTAGTCGTCCTCGAGGAGCGCGACGGCACGGGTCCAGCCGGCCGAGGCCGCTTGTATGGAGACCGGAAAGCAGACCACGGTGAAGCCGCTGTCCGGGAGTTGTTCCAGGCGGTGCAGCTTCTCTAGCTGGCAGTAGCCTCGTTCCCGGCCTGCCTTGTGGCCTTCCCAGACGACCGACGGGTCGCCGTCGCGCACGAACCGCTGGAGCGTGGCGCTGAACGGGGCATCCCAGCTCCAGCCGTCGGTCCCGACGATCCGGACCCCCTGCTCGAGTAGGTGCAGGGTCGCGTCGCGCCCGAACCCGCACCCGCACCCGCTGTGGATGTAGTCCTCGTGGCCGTAGCGGGCACCGGCGCCGGTCGCGCAGACGACGATGTCCAGCGGCTGCAGATGGTGGTCGATCCGCGCCAGTTCCCGGTCAACATCCTCCGGGGTCACAACGTAGCCGTCCGGTAAGTCCCGGAAGTCGAGCCGAACGCCCGGGCGCATGCACCAATCCAGCGGCACCTCGTCGATGGTGATCGCGCGTTGACCGCCGTCCATGGTGGGGTGGTAGTGCCACGGCGCGTCCATGTGGGTGCCGTTATGAGTGGAGATGTGTACTCGCTCGACTGCCCAGCCCTTCCCGTCCGGTAGCTGTGTCGGTTCCAGGCCGGGGAACGCCGCGGCAAGCTCGAACGCGCCCTCGTCGTGCCCGGTGTACTCGATGGACACCTTCTGGAAGGGCGGGTCCGCAGGGACGTCGTTGGCCAGCGGCACTGAGAGATCGAGGATCTTCATCAGTGGCTGCTCATCCGCTTCCGCTGGAATGTCGTGCCTGTCACCACATCTGCCCGTTCGGCTCGAGCCCCATCCGGACCCGCCCATAGGATTCTGCCTGCTCGTCCCAGTTTGCGACGAGCTGCATCGAGCCGGCGTGCACGTCGCGCATGAACCGCTGGATGGGGTTGGTGCGGAACAGCGAGCCGGCCCCGCCGGCCCGAGCGATCATCATCGTGGCGTCGTAAGCGAGGTTGGCGGCGTAGGCGTGGTCACGGCGCAGTCGAACCCGATCCTCGTCGCTGAGCACCTCTGCCCGGCTGCCCCGATCGATGACCTCTCGGATATCGCGACGCGCCAGGGCGCGAGCCGCGTCCAAGGCTGCCGCAGCCTCGCTGACCCGCAGCTGAGGTCCGACCATCTGTGCCACCTGCTGCCCGCTGAAGGCCGCGACCCGCCCACGCGTGGCCTGCTCGTAGGCGGTCAGGGCGCCCTGGGCCATTCCGATCACCGGGCCGATCAGCGACCACGGGGTCAGCGAGGCCGGGGGCACTGCGTATGATCCAAGACCCTGTGCCGCTGCGGCGGCCGGATTCGGGCCGCTGTGCGGGATGTAGCGATGCGCAGGCACGAAGACCGGGTCGTCGATGACGACGTCGTTGCTCCCGGTCCCCACCAGGCCCGAGACATGCCATGTGTCGTCGATGGCGAAGTCGTTGCGCGGGACCAGCAGCAGCACAGGGGCCGGGAATTCCGGCACCCGCGCGCCGAGCAGCGCCCAGTCGGCGTGCAGGCAGCCACTGGAGTATTTCCATCGCCCCGCCAGCCGCCAACCGCCTTCTACGGCCTCGACCTGCGCTCCGCGCGGGTTGAACGCCGAGCAGGACAGAACATCGCCCGAGCCGAAGAACTCCTCCTGTGCGGCCTCAGGCGCGAGCCCGAGCTGCCAGCTCTGGGAGGCCGCAACCGAGTAGACCCAACCAGTCGAGCCACATGCCGAGGACAGTCGCCAGGAGATCTCGAAGAAGGCGTCCCAGTCCATGCCGTAGCCCCACGGCCGCGGGTAGAGCACCTTGTGCAGCCCCGCGGCCCGAATCTCATCCAGTGTCTCCTGCGGGATACGCCGCTCGTCCTCCGTCCGCAGGGCTCGCTCGGCAATCGCCGGTACGAGCTTCTCCGCGCGCTCGATGAGCTCGTCGACCGTCACGTCCGTCGCTGTGCTCACGGGAACCTCCCTCTCGTGGGTCGGGCCCGCCGGGGAGCGGCGGGCCCGACGATCTCAGGAACGCGCGAGGGCATCCATGGCGGTCTCAAGCACCTTCTCAGCCTCCTTGGCCTGGCCCCGGCGGGCGACGCCCGGAGGGATGGCCACGAGGCTCACCGGTGGCATCTCGATCTCCGTGCGGTAGGCGTTGTTCGAGCCCTGCTCCGGAGTCCAGATGACGGGCTCCCAGTCCGGGACGTAGTTGCGAACGCCGCCCGCATTGAGCTCGTAGCGCAGGCCGACAGGGTCGCGGAAGTAGAGGTAGTTCTGCTCCCCAATGCCGTGCTGACCGGGCGCCTGGTCGATGTCATGTCCGTGCTCGATGAGGAACTTCGCTCCTTGCATGAGCTCGTGGCTGGACTCGACCCAGAACGCCAGGTGGTGCATCCGGCCCGACTGGCCGTCGAAGTCCTGGATGAGACCCCAGTCGTGCGAGGTCTCGTTGTTCGTGGTGACGGCGAACACCCATGGCGCGCCCTGCGCCGGCTCGACGGCGGCCATGACCCGTGAACCCATGGTCTGGTTGGCCCAGGTCGCCGCAGCCTGCACGTCCGGGGCGGTGACCGTGAGGTGGTCCATCAGACGAACTCCGAGGCCGCGGCCGTGGCGCCGCTGCGGACGCTCGGGGTAGGTCGACTTCTCCGCCTCGGGCACCCGCGCTCGCTCGACGTCCCAGAAGATCTCGTGCTGATGTCCCGCCGGCCCGGTGAACCGGTACGAGCGCCCCACCCCGTGTGAACTCTCCGTCCATTCCCCAGGGCGCCCACTCGCCTCGATTCGACGAACTGCCTCCGCCATCTGCTCCTGACCCTCAGCTCGCCACGCAGCACGGCCGAGGCCTGGCTGCGGGGCCTGGGTCAAGGCCAGGCTGTACAGGTAGTGATCCCCCCAACAACGTAAGTAGACCGACTCGCCGACCTGCTCAACCACGTCCAGGCCGAGCATCTCCTGGGCAAACTCCACGCTCACGTCGAGATCAGGCGTCAGCAGCTCGACCTGAGCCAGCGGCGCAAGCAGACGATTCGACATTCGGGGGCTTCCTCTCCTTCGAGGCCTGGTCCTCACCGGGGTCTTCGGTCCGAACCGTGTGGGTTCGCCGTCGGCAACCCGCGACGAACAGTGAATGTATCCAAACAGCGTCTTGGGCGCAAGAGTGCTGGTTTGGCGCACAGTCGCGGCCGCTCGTCGCAACCTGGAGCGCGATAGTATCCAAACTATACTATTGACGCATGTCCTGCTCAACGGATACTTTGATCACCAGGCGCGGGTGCAGGGGCTCTCGGATCCCCACTCCGCCCCACACCAAGTGCGGAGCGGCACGTGCAGACGACCTCCGCCGACAGAAGTTGGAGATCGATGTGTTTGCGCTCGGCACGTTCGCGGCAGAGGATGGCGACACGTTCCCCGGCCTCGTCCGCGACGGCCGTGTCCACGATCTGCGGGACGAGTTCGGTCGTGCGTCGACTACTGCGACGATGCTCGCCGACTGGGGATCGACCTTGACACGGCTGCACGAGCTTGCCCGCTCGCTCACCGGGGGCGTCCCGGCCGCGTCGCTGCGTCCCCTCCCGCCGATACAGCCCGTGGGTCAGCTGTTCTGCGCCGGCGCGAACTACCGCAAGCATCTCGCCGAGATCGCCTTCAGCATGGCACGCAATGACCCCGGCGAGCGACGCTCGCAGGCCGAGCTGCGCGCGACCGCGAGCGAACTCGTCGAACGCCGCCGACTCTCCGGAACGCCGTTTGTCTTCGCGATGCCGCCCAGCACCGTCTCGGGTGCGCGCGATGACATCGTGCTGTGGGGGCCGGGTTATCAGCACGACTGGGAGCTGGAGTTGGCGCTCGCCATCGGGCGGCCGGCGCGCAACGTCAGCGCCGCTGAGGCGATGGACTATGTCGCCGGCTACACCATGAGCAATGACGTCAGCACCCGCGATGTCTTGGTCCGCCCGCACCTGCCGATGACGGATTTCCTGGTGTCGAAGGGCCGCCCGGGGTTCTTCCCCACCGGGCCGTATCTGGTCCCACGGGAGTTCGTGGAGGACTACCGGGCGCTGCGGCTGACCCTCACGGTCAACGACGAGGTCATGCAGGACGAGTACGTCCGGGACATCATCTACGGCGTTGAGGAGCTCGTGGCCTATCTGTCGACCATCACTGAGCTGCGGCCCGGCGATGTCGTCCTCACCGGCTCGCCCGGCGGCAACGCCGGCCACCACGGCGACCGCTGGCTTCGCCCAGGAGACGTCGTCGAGGGGCGGATCACCGGACTTGGGGTGATGCGAAACCGTTGCGTCGCCGATCCCAACCTCCCCGGCCAGCACAAGTACGCGAAGGAGCATCGATGACCAGCGACCAGACGACCTCCGCCGAGCTCGGCGCGATCGCCCAGGGCCCACTCGGCCTTCCACTCAGCCACGTCTGCTTCCGAGTGCCCGACCTGCGAGCCGCCGTCGACTTCTGGGCGCGTGCTATGCACGCCGGCCCCTTCTTCCTACTCGAGAACGTCGAGTTCGACTTCATGGAGTACGAGGGCGAGCCTGCGATCTTCGAACACTCCGGTGCCTTCGGGCAGTGGGGCGACATCGCAGTTGAGCTGCAGCAGTTGCACCGCGTTGAACCCGAGGGGCTGCGCCGGCGCCTCGAGGTCCCCATGAACCACGTGTCCTACATCGCCGAAGACGGCGCCGCAGCCAGCGCCGAGCTGGAGGCCGCCGGAATGCCCCTGTATATGGTCCATGGCAGCGGCCCGATCCTCGCCCGGTTCCACTCGGTGCCGACCGCCGAGCACTCGATCGAAATCCACCAGTCGTCGGACTTCCTCAACGGCTTCTTCGAGGGGGTCGAGCGCGCCGCCCGCGGTTGGCAGGGCGAGAACCCCCTTCGCGTCGGGCCCCCGCCCGGTGTCACGCGTGACTGACGCTGCCGAGCCGATGGTCGTGAACGGCCGGCCGGTCCGGCTGCCCGAGGACCCCCGGGTGTCGTTGCTGGACCTGCTTCGCGAGCACCTCGGGCTCACCGGGACCAAGAAGGGCTGCGCCCAGGGCGCCTGCGGTGCGTGCACCGTCCTAGTGGACGGAGCCCGAATACTGTCCTGCCTCGCCCTCGCCGTCCAGTACTCCGGTCGTTCCGTCCTCACGATCGAGGGCCTGGCCGAGGACGGCCAGATGGGCCCGGTGCAACGCGCGTTCGTCGACCATGACGGCTTCCAGTGCGGCTACTGCACGCCCGGCCAAATCTGCTCAGCGATCGGAATGGCGACCGAGATCGAGCGAGGCGCCCCCAGCCACGTCACCGCCGACCTGACCGGGACAGTCGAGGCGTCCGCAGCCGAGATTCGGGAACGGATGAGCGGCAACCTGTGCCGGTGCGGCGCACACAACGGCATCATCGCCGCCATCCAAGCTGCGTGCGGGGCCGGGCCGTGAGGCGGTTCGACTACGCCCGCGCCGAGGACGTCGCGGACGCCGTCCGATACGGGACGAGACGGGACGCCCTTTACCTCGGCGGCGGAACCAACCTCGTCGATCTGATGCGGGAGACCGTTGCGCAGCCCGCGGCGCTCGTCGACGTCACGAGGCTGGCATCGACGATTGAGGGGACCGAGACCGGCGGCTTGCGCATCGGCGCAGCAGCCCGCAACTCCTTGGTGGCCGAACACCCAGCGGTCCGGCAGCGGTATCCCGCCCTGGCCCGGGCGATCCTGGCCGGCGCGTCGGCACAGATCCGCAACATGGCCACCGTCGGCGGCAACCTGCTACAGCGCACCCGATGCGCCTACTTCTACGACGTCGAAGGCTCGCGCTGCAACCGACGCAGCCCGGGTCAGGGCTGCGACGCAATCGAGGGGCTGAACCGAGGGCACGCCGTGCTCGGCACCTCGAGCTCCTGCATCGCCACCCATCCGTCCGACATGTGCGTGGCGCTCGCCGCTCTCGACGCCGTCGTGCATCTTGCGCACGAGGACGGCGAGCGGAGCTTGCCCCTCACAGCCCTGCATCGCGTTCCCGGGGACCGGCCGGACATCGAGACCGTTCTGCGACCCGGTGAGCTCGTCACGGGGGTCGAGCTACCGCGCCTACCGCTGGCCGCCCGCTCCACGTACCGCAAGGTCCGCGACCGGGCAAGCTACGCCTTCGCCCTCGTCTCGGTCGCGGCAGCCGTCGAGGTCGAGGCCGGGATCGTCCAAGACGTCCGCCTCGCCCTGGGCGGTGTGGGCACCACTCCCTGGCGTGCTCGGCACGCTGAGGAGACGCTGCGGGGCCAGGCCGTTGGAGAGCCGGCCTTCCGACGTGCCGCGCAAGCCGAGCTGGCAGCCGCGGTCCCCCGCGCACACAACGGTTTCAAGGTCGAGCTCGCCGTCCGGACCGTCATCGGGGTCCTCAACGAGCTCACGAGGGAGGAAGCGTGAGCCTCGAGCAGGCCCCCTTGCCGCTCGGCCCCAGCAGCTGGGCGATCGACGCCGGACCGGATCCGCTGGCTGCCCGGCAAGGCCTGATCGGCGCGCCCCTCGCGCGGCGTGACGGCCCGGCGAAGGTGACAGGCGAGGCCCGCTACGCCTCGGAGGTGCGCCTCGACGGCATGCTCTACGGTGCCCTGGCGTTCAGCACCATCCCCCGGGGCCGCATTGTCGCGATGGACACGAGCAGCGCCGAGCGCGCGGCCGGCGTCGCCCTCGTCATGACCCATCACAACGCCCCACGGCTGCACTCGACCGTGGAGCTGGGAACTGCGGAAAGGGCTGCTGCTGCGGACGAGCTCCCGGTCATGCAGGACGACCGGATCCGCTGGAACGGCCAGCCCATCGCGATCGTCCTCGCCGAGAGCCAGGAGCAGGCCGACCACGCAGCGTCCCTGATCGACGCGACGTACCAACCGGAGCCGGCGATCACGCGGTTCGACCAGGCTCGAGCCGACGCCCGCCCCCCGGCGCTCTACCAGGGAGACCCCCTGCGCCAGACGATCGGTGATCCGTGGACCGCGCTCGCGGAGTCCCCGCACACCGTCGACGCCGTCTACACCACCCCGCGACACCACCACAACGCGATCGAGCCGCACGCCGTCACACTGGCCTGGGACGGCGACGAGCTCACCGTGCACGACTGCCCGCAGGCAGTCACGCATCTGGCCTGGTCGCTCGCCCAGGTCTTCGGGATCCGGCAGGACCAGGTTCACATCTCGGCGCCCTACGTGGGAGGTGGCTTCGGCGGGAAAATGCTCTGGCAGCACCAGATCCTCGCCGCTGCAGCGGCCCGCCTGTCCGGGCGCCCGGTGCGCGTCGTGCTCTCCCGTGAGGGCGTCTACCGAGTCGTCGGCGGCCGGACCTCGACCGAGCAGCGGGTGGCCATCGGCGCCGAGGACGACGGCACCTTCACCTCGCTCGTGCACACCGGCGTCGTCGCCACCAGCCGCCACAACAACGTCCCGGAGCCGTTCATCAAGCCCGCCCGCTGCCTCTACGCCACCCGGAACGCGACCTTCGAGGTGAAGCGGGCCGACCTCGACATGCTCGCCAACACCTTCATGCGCGCACCCGGCGAGGCAGTAGGCACCTTCGCGCTCGAAAGCGCGGTCGACGAACTCGCCGACCGCATGGGAGTCGATCCGATCGAGCTGCGGCTGTGCAACGAGCCCGCTGTCGATCCCAGCTCGGGCAAGCCCTTCTCCGCCCGGCACCTGATCGAGGCGTACCGCGCCGGCGCCGAGCGCTTCGGCTGGGAGGCCCGCTCGCCCCGGCCCCGCGCCCGGCGGGACGGCGAGTGGCTGATCGGGCTCGGCTGCGCAACCGCGACCTACCCGTACAACCGCTTCCCCGGCGGCGCCGCCCGGATCACGATCAACCGCAACGGTGACGCGACAGTTGAAGTAGCCGCGCACGAGATGGGCATGGGCACCGGCACCGTCCAGTCCCAGGTCGCGGCGGAACGACTCGGCCTGCCGGTCGAAAAGATCATCTTCGTCCTCGGCGACTCCTCACTGCCCGGCGTCGTCCTGGCAGGTGGCTCCCAGCAGACCGCGGCCATCGGGGGTGCCATCACCGCGGCCCACCGCGAGCTGGTCGGCGAGCTGCTCAAGCTCATCAACTGCGACTCGCCATTGGCCGGGCTCCATCCCGACGAGGTCGGCACCATCCCCGGAGGGCTGGGGAGGCTCGACGATCCCTCCCGAAGCGAGAGCTACACGGCCATTCTGGCCGCCGCCGGCGTGGACACCATCAGCGCCGAGGCCACTGCGCCGGAGGGTATGGAGCAGCTCGAGTGGTCCATGCACTCCTACGGAGCGCAGTTCTGCGAGGTCCGGGTCAGTGTGATCACCGGCGAGATCCGGGTGAGTAGATTCCTCGGGTCGTTCGACTGTGGGCGCATCATCAACGCCAGGACAGCCGCAAGCCAGCTGCGCGGCGGCATCGTCATGGGCCTCGGGCTCGCGCTGATGGAGGAGACCCAGGTCGATGGCCGATCCGGCCGGATCATGAATCCAAGTCTTGCCGATTATCACGTCCCGGCTCACGCCGACGTCCCGGACATCGAGGTGATGTGGACCGATATCCCCGACCCACACACCCCGCTGGGCGCTCACGGCGTCGGCGAGATCGGCATCACTGGAACCGCAGCCGCAGTCGCCAACGCCGTCTACAACGCAATCGGAGTTCGAGTGCGCGACCCGCCGATCACTCCTGACAAGCTCCTCCGACACAGCCCAGGCCGGTAACAGGGGCCACCCTCACTCGCGAACCAGGCGAGGGACCAGCCTGGCCGCATTGCGGTGATCTACCGCCTCCCGCTCCGCGGGCGACAACGCCGCGAACTCCGGCGCCGGGTCAGAACCCTCCTCCGGCAGTGCCGCGTACGGCCAGTCCGTCCCGAACACGATCTGCTCCAGCGGCGCGACCGCCCGGGTCGCCGTGAGCGCAGCCAGACTCTGAGACAGCCCGGTGTCGTAGTACTGGCGGCGCAGGTACTCCGACGAACCCGCGGACGCCGCGGTAGCGAGCTCGGGTTGACGTTCAGCCAGGGACGCAAGCCGGCCCGCAAGGAACGGCGCAACACCGCCAAGGTGGGAGAACTGAAACCGAATACGCGGGTACCGCTCCAGAGTGCCCGTGTAGATCAAATGAGTCAGCGCTCGGGTCGTGTCGAACGGGAACTCGTAGAGCCAGATCGGGTGGTCGGCACCGAGTGGCAGCGCGTACGGCGGGGCGCCGGGGTGCACGAACGCGTAGGCCCCCCGGCGGTCGAGCTCGGAGTAGAGCGGCTCCCACGCGGGGTCCCCGAGGTATGTGCCGGCGACGTTGCTGAACAGGAGCACCCCGTCGAGGTGCAGCTGGTCGAGGGCATACGCCAGCTCGAACAGCGCCGCTTCGACGTCGGGTAACGGGAGGAGGGCAAGCACGCCGAACCGGTCCGGCGACGCGTTCATGATCGCCCCAAGTGACTCGTTCGCGGCCCGAGCAAGCTCGTTGGCTCGCTGCTGCTCACCCAGGTAGGCGCCCGGAGGCCCGACCGAGATCACAGCGGCGTCGATGCCGTAACGCTCCATGTTCTCCTCGAGCCCCTCCAACGGCGCCGAGACGACAAACGGCCGGTCTCCGGCCGGAGTGACCAGGAGCCGCCGGTAGTCGTCAGGGATCACATGCGCATGCAGGTCCACGCGTCGCATCAACAGCCCGCCTCTTCGAGGTCCTAGGGATAGTGCGCCCACATGGGCGTGATCCCTCACCTCGCAACGTACGCAATGACTGAGTTTGGATGCAACTCTCAAGCTTGAATCCCAGACGCGGTGACGCTAGCCTCCCAGGCGTCTACCCCGGACCGAGTGCGAAAAGGCATGCCATGACTGCAGAGACCGCAGACCCCGGCGCCCCGGCAACCGACGTCGACCCGTTCGATCCGAGCAACAGCCCGGGCGGGCGCCGCACCATCACGATCGGGGTCAAGGCGCGGGTGCTCGACGGCACGCGCCGAGAGGCACTCGTCCAGCAGGTCGAGCCGCGCGGGGCCACGTTCGCGCTCATCTCAGACGAGCCGGAGTCGGTCGGCGGCGGCGGGACCGCCCCGACCTCAATCCAGTACTACGCCGCGTCACTCGCCTTCTGCATGATGAGCCACATCAGTTGGCTCGCCGGAGTGAACAAGGTGCCCCTCCACGAGCTGCGTGCCGACGTGACCACCCGCTTCTACATGGCCGGATCCGCCCTCGCCGGCACGGTGGAGGGAGGGCCACTCGAGTTCGACACCCACATCCAGTTCACCTCGCCTGCAGGTGAGGCAGATGTGGCCCGTGTGCTATCACGCGCCGAGGAAACCTGCTTTACCCACCGGGCACTAGTTGAGCCAGTGACAGTCAATCGGACATTCTCGTTGAACGGTCAAAAACTCCCGCGAACTCCGCCGTCGCACCGTCATCCGAAGTAAGTCCGGCCTCGAATCAGTGCTTCTAGCCGCCGACGATCACCACCCGCACGAGACTTCGACGCGATTTGCCGGGCGCTTGACCGGCCGGTTCGTCATACGCCAGGTCCTCGGCCGCAGCAGGCCGTCAGCGCCAGAGGCCGAGCATGGTGGCCGCGTTGCCCTCCCGCGCCGGGTGGATCCGCACATACATTTCCCCTGGCCAGTGAGCGGTGCCGGGTCTGGTGCGCGATGGCCCGGTCGGAGGCCCCGCTCGGGTGGACGTAGGTGACGAACCCGGCACGCAGCGGGTGCGCCGACCAGGGCCCGCCGCCGATGTCGGCGCGGGCGGGCGATGGCGTTCTGCACCAGCACGTTCACTGGCTCCGGGTGCAGCCCGCGGCCACTGGGCCGGTTGGCCTTGATGACCTCGCGCAGCATCGGCCCCGCGGTGACGGCGGCTGCGTCGAGCCAGGCGCCTAGGGCGCAGACCAGGCTGCGCTCCGGGCGGTGTGCGCGCGGGAGCACGACGACCTCGACGATGCTGGTCGGGGCAGGCGGCGACGACCTCGAACAGCTCCGGGGCATCAGCGGGGCGCCTGCCGGCTGGGGCGCCGTGGGTGCGGCGGATCCCCTCCCACACCGCCGCCACCCGCGCGCCCCGGCGGCGGGGTCGGGATGGCGTGCCGTCGGCGTGCCCACTGCCGGCCAGGTCGGTCAGATACCCGAAAGGGCGGCCGGCCGGGCCGGCAGCGGGGGCAGGTCGCGAGTAGTGCACCAGGTGGTGAAGTCGGCCCAGTCGCTGCGGTAGCCGCGCAGCGTGTTCGCCGCCCGAGCCGCCGCCACCTCGTCGAGGCCGCTGTTGCTAGAGCGACCGAACGCCGGAAACACGACACCGCTGAGCAGGATGAACGAGGAGGTCGCGGTGCACATGCCTTCGGAGCCCACCCGGCGAGGGCGACGACGATGAGTCTGCGCGATACCCGCGGCGCGTCCAACGTCGTCGGCGGGTGGCCATCGAGACGCCGTGTTAGTTGCACGATTTCTGCTGGATCACCGGTTCGGCATAGAGGCCCGCCGAGATCGCCGGTTCAGTCAGCCGAAGAAGGCAACTGTGCGTGCCTCGACGCTGGCACGCGGTGCTGCGTCCGGTCGTGAGGTCGGGTCGTCGATTGCGCTGTACGCCACCGGGAATGGGACGGAGGGGTCGGTGTCCCAGAGCCGGAAGAGCAGGGCCTCGTCGGGCTGCATGTCCGGGAAGTAGTACCAGCGCTGCTTCGGGTCATACATCAGGTTCAATCCGACGAACGGCTGCGGCTCGTCGGGGCGCTCGTGGATCGGGACGGACATGTACTCGTCCAGGCCGACTGTGCGGGCGTCGGTGACCGCGAGAGCCCCCCTTGATCCGTGCGCCGCCCAGGACCCGTCGGTAGCATCCGCGTTTGCAGGCTGGAAGGCCGCGACAGGTGCCCGACCCGAGCGCCGCGCCATTGGCGGCTCCGGCGGGCGGCGGCCGAGGCGAGGGATACGCTCAGTGTGTGGGTCGCCTCCCGGGGGGCCTCACCCGCGGCGACGCCGCCGCCCGCCGCTGAGCGCGCCCGGGCGGCGAGCTGTCAACGGGCCCGCCGCGGACGACCTGCGACGGCGACGGCGGCGCTGAGGACGGAGACCGCCGCCGCGAGGACGAAGGCGGCGGAGTACGTGGACGCCTCGGCCATGGCGCCGCTGGCGAGCGGTCCCACGACCCCCGCGACGTCGAAGGCGATCTGGTACCACGCGATGGGCGGGCCGCTGCGCCCGTCGAGCACGTCACCGAGCAGGGCCCCGCCCGCGACGGCGCCGAGCGAGCCCGCGACGCCCGAGAGGACCATCGCCACGAGTTAGCCCGCCGTGGTCTCGTCGACCGCCAGTAGTAGGGCCGACGCGCCGGCCGCGAGGCCGCCGAGCACCAGCGGGCCGCGCCGGCTCCAGGAGTCGGTGAGCCGCCCGCTCACGGGCGCGACCAGGACCTGCGTCGTCCCCGCCAGCAGCAGCCCGAGGCCGGTCCACACGGGCCCGAGTCCGAGGACCGCGGCCACGAACAGCGGGATCACGGTGAACCGCAGCCCGTTGCCGACCCAGGCGTTGGCGAACTGGGTGAGCACGGCGACGCGGAACCGGCGGTCGGCCCACGCCTCGCGCAGGCTCATCGACATGCTTGCGGCGTCGCCGTCCTCCGGCGTCGAGGCACGCCGGGCGCGCCCGAGCAGCACGGCCGCGAGCACCCCGCCCAGCAGGAGCAGACCGCCGTAGACCAGCAGAGGCGCCAGCGACACCCCCGCGATCACACCGCCGACGAGCGGACCCGCGAGCCCGCCGGCCAGGAACCCGCCGTGGAACACGGCGGTGGCGCGCCCGCGGGCCCCCGCGGGTGCCACCCGGTAGAGCAGCGTCTGGCCCGCGACCGAGGTGACGACGGTCGCGGCACCACCCAGCGCGCGCCACATCAGCAGACCGGTGAACGACCCGGCCATGCCAGCCAGCAGGCTGGTGACGGCCGTGACCGCCATCGGCACCGCCATCACCGGCGCCGGGCTGGCCCGAGCCGCGAGCCGGGACGCCGGCGGAGCGGCGACGATGCGTGCGAGTGCGTAGGCGCTGACGACGCCGGACGCCGCCAGGTCGCTCACGTCGAACGCGGCCGCGAGCAGCGGGATCACCGGGGCGGCGATCCCGTAGCCCAGGCCGATGCAGACGTTCACCCCCGCGAGGACGACGACGGCGACCGGGACGGGGGTGCGGTCCCCGGCCGCCGTGCGTTCGCCGGAGCTCATGTCGCGGTGCTCATCGCTCAGAACTCACGAAGCGTCTCGCGCAGGGTCCCACCGCCGTACTCGCTCCGGGTGAGCCCCCGCCGCTGCAGCGCGGGCACCAGGCCCTCGGTGATCTCGTCGACGAACCGCCGGGTGATGCTGCCCGTGATCAGGAAGCCGTCCCCACCGACCTCCTCCATGACCTCGCCCATCTCCGCCGCGACGGAGTCCGGCGTGCCCACGAACTTCACGTTCTTCATCGACCAGCCCAGCGCCGCCTCGCGCGGGGTGCGCCCGGCGCGCATGAAGTCGGCGAGCGTGGTCCGGTGGCCGTTCGTCGTGAGGTCGCCGAACTCCTCGTCGAGCCCGAACTGCGACAGGTCGTTCTCGGTCAGCGCCGAGATGTGCCCCAGGCTGGACTTGATCCGGGCGTCGATCCCGGCGAGCATCCGCTCCTTCTTGCCCTCTGCGAGCTCCCGGGTCTCGGCGAGCACCGGCTGGGTGATGAACATGATCTTCAGCTCGTCGGGGTCGCGGCCGTACGCGCCCATCCGGGCGCGGATGTCGTCCCGGAACGCCTTCATCGCCGCCACCGAGTGCGTCTCGGCGCTGAGCAGGGTGTCGGCGTACCGGGCGGCGAAGTCGCGACCCTTGGGCGAGCCGCCGGCCTGGCAGAGGACCGGATGCCGTTGCGGGGAGGCGACCATGTTCATCGGCCCCCGGGAGCGATGGAACCGGCCCTCGAAGTCGATCGTGTGCACCTTGGTGTGGTCCACGTAGGTCTGTGTCTCGGGGTCCATGACCAGCGCGTCCGGCTCCCAGGAGTCCCAGAGCCGTCGCGCGACCTCCACGAACTCGCCCGCGACCTCGTAGCGCAGGTCGTGCTCGGGCAGCTCGTCCATGCCGTAGTTCTGCGCGGCGCGGTCCTCGCTGGAGGTGACCATGTTCCAGCCGATTCGCCCGCCCGACAGGTGGTCGAGCGTCTGGAACCGTCGGGCAAGCAGCCACGGTGGGTAGAAGGTCGTCGAGCAGGTGGCGATGATGCCGATGTTCCGCGTGGCGTCCGTGAGCACCGGCGCGAGCATCGTGGGGTCGTGCTTCGGCGCGTAGAGCCCGTACTTGAGGTCCACACGGGACGAGCCCTCGTAGGCGTCGGACACCATCGAGGAGTCCTCGAGCATCACGTAGTCGAAGCACGCGCGCTCCAGCGAGCGGGCGAACTCGACGTGCGCCTCGCCGGTCGGCCAGTCGGCGCCCTCGGTGCTCGACCACTGCGCGGACCAGGGCGGGTTGGAGAAGTTGCAGAACCATCCGAGGTGGAACATCGGGTTGCCCTTTCAGAAGGCCAGCAGGTTGTCGCGGAGCAGCCGGTGCTCGTACCGGTCGCGGGTCAGGCCCCGGCGCTGCAGCTCCGGCACCAGCCCGTCGCAGATCTCGGTGACGTAGCGACGGGTGAGCTGCCCGGAGCCGCTGTAGATCAGGAAGCCGTCCCCGCCCACTTCCGCCATGACCTCGCCCATCTGCGTGGCGACGGCGTCCGGGGTGCCCACCAACTCCAGCGACTCGGTCTGGTCGGCCACCGCGGCCTCGCGCAGGGTCTTGCCCCGGGCGCGGTCGAGGAAGGTCTGCAGGATGCTCTGGCTGCCGTTCGACGACGCGGCGGCGATCGCGGGCAGCGGCTCGTCGAGCGGGAAGCGGGAGAGGTCGAGGTCGCCGCCGGACATCAGCAGCAGCCGCTTCTCCAGCCGCTCGGACTCCTGCGCGTACAGCCGCTCCTTGCGCGCGACGGCCTCGTCGTGGGTCTCGGCGACGATCGGCGAGACGATGGAGAAGACCTTCACCGCGCTCGGGTCCCGCCCCGCGTCCGCGGCCAGCCGGCTGATGTCGGCGCGGTAGGTCTTCATGGCGTCGATCCCCTTCGGGATCGCGACGATCGCGTCCGCGTGCCGCGCGGCGAACGCCCGCCCGACGGGAGAGCCGCCGGCCTGCAGCATCACCGGCCGGCCCTGCGGTCCGGGCAGGGTGTTGAGTGGCCCCCGGCTGGCGAAGTACTTCCCGCGGAAGTCGACCCGATGGACCTTCTCGTGGTCGATGTAGGTGTTGGTGTCGTGGTCGACGAGCAGTGCGTCCGGCTCCCACGAGTCCCACAGCTGCTCGACGAGCGTGGCGAACTCCTCCGCGATCGCATACCGCTCGTCGTGCGGGGGCAGGTCCTCCATGCCGAAGTTCTGCGCCGCCGCCGATCCCGCCGAGGTGACGACGTTCCAGCCGGCCCGCCCGTTCGTCAGGTGGTCCAGCGTGGACATCATCCGGGCCAGCAGGTAGGGCGGGTAGAAGGACGTCGAGCAGGTCGCCACGATGCCCAGTCCGCGGGTCACGTGGGCGAGCAGCGGGACCAGCGGGACGGGGTCGTGCTTGGGGGCCCGGACCATCTGCCGCAGCTCGGCCTCGAACGTGCCGCCGTAGGTGTCGGGCAGCGCGGTGGAGTCCTCCAGCATCATGAAGTCGAAGCCGGCGCGGTCGAGCTGGCGGGCCATGTCGAGGTAGAAGTCCCCGTTGGCCCAGCTCCGCCCGGCGTCGCCCGCCCACGGCTTGTTCCAGGCGGGGGGCATGTAGTTGGTGAACCAGCCGAGATGGAACATCACGTCTCCTCCTCCGGATGAGGGGTCCGGCCGCGCAGCGCCGAGATGCACACGGCGACCAGCGACAGCACCGCCAGCGCACCGATGGTGAGCGGGAAGGCGTGGGCAAACGCGGCGAGGTCCGCCGGGCCGAACCCGTCCGTCGCCCCGGCCAGCGCGTCCGACCGCAGCGCGTGCGGCAGGCCCGAGGTGATGAGCACCAGGGCGATCGCCGAGCCGAGCAGCGCCGCCGAGTTGTCGATCATCACGCGGAAGCCGTTGGCCATCCCGCGCTCCCACGGCCGCACCCCGATGTTGATCACCGAGGCGTTCGTCGTCTGGAAGATGCCGTTCCCGAGACCCATCACGAACATCGCCCCGGCCACCGCGGGCCCGCCGCCGCCCAGGGCGGACACCGTCGCCAGCAACGCCGCGCCGGCGACCGCGACGAACGCGCCCGCCGTCGCCAGGACGCGGGCCTCCGTGCGCGCGGCCCACCGCCCCGCGAGCGGCCCGACGACGATGTTGCCGCAGGCCTGGGCGGTGATGCACAGACCGGCCGACAACGCCGTCAGCCCGTGCAGGCTCTGCAGGTACAACGACACCAGCAGCGGCCCGGCGGACAGGCCGAGGTTGAGCAGCGCGGTGGTGGCGTAGGCGGAGCCGCGGAAGCGGACCAGGACCAGCCGCAGGTCGAGGATCGGGTTCGGCACCCGCCGCTCGATCGCGACGAACGACGCCACCCCCAGCACCGCGGCCGCCAGCGGGATCAGGAAGGTGACCGAGCCGACGCCGTCGCCCACCCGGTTCACCGCCAGCACGATCCCGCCCACCCCGACGACGGAGGCGAGGATGCCCCCGACGTCGGGTTGGATCCGGCCCTGGGTGATCGGCCGGGTGCGCCGCAAGGCGACCGCCGACCACACGGTGCCCGCGAGGGCGAGCGGTACGGACAGCGCGAACACCCCGCGCCACCCGAACGCCTCGGTGAGCAGGCCGCCGAGCAGCGGCCCCAGCGCCACCGCCGTGGACATGATCGTGATGTTCCAGCCGATGCCGCGGGAGACGTGGCTCGGCGGGAAGGCGTCGACGAGCAGGGCGGTGGTGTTGGTGATCACCGCCGCCGCCCCGACGCCCTGCACCGCCCGGAGCGCGATCACCGGCTCCGGGGCGGTGCAGAAACAGATCGCCAGGGTGGACGCCGTGACCAGGGCCAGGCCGCCGACGTACATCGTGCGCCGGCCGAGCACGTCGGACAGGCGCCCGAGCGGAAGCATGAGCACGGCCGTGACGAGCTGGTAGGCCAGCACGAACCAGTCCGCCTGCGCGGAGCCCGCCCGCAGGTCGCCGACCATGTGCGGCAACGCCAGCGGGACCATGCTGACGCTGGAGAAGGTGACCCACATGCCGAGGCCGGTCACCGAGAGGACCCGCCACGCGTACCGGAGCTCCGCCGGCGGGGACTGCGTGAGGGCCATCAGAACTCGAGCAGGTTCTCGCGCAGCGTCGAGCCGGCGTACCCGTCCCGGGCCAGCCCGCGGCGGCGCAGCGCCGCGCCGAGCCCGTCGGCGATCTCGCTGACGTAGCGGCGGTGCAGGGAACCGGAGATGAGGAACCCGTCCCCGCCGACCTCCTGCATGATCTCGTCCATCTGCCCGGCCACCGTGTCCGGTGTGCCGACCAGGTCGACGGACTTGCGGGTGTCCGAGGTGACGAACTCCCGCAGCGTCTTGCCGGCCGCGAGCTTCTTGAACAGCGCGAGCGAGCTCTGCGTCGCGTTGGTCTCGATGTCCGGGAACGGGGCGTCGAGGTCGTACTTCGCGAAGTCCTCCCCCGTCGCGTAGGACAGCGACGCCAGGTTGCTCTCGACCGCCCCGGCCATCGCGAGCCGACCCCGCTCGGCCCGGTCCTGCGCCTCGGCGTCCGTCTCGCCCAGCACCGGCGTGACGATGAACAGGACCTTGCACTCCTTCGGGTCCCGGCCCGCCGCGATCATGTGCTCGCTGACCTCGTCCCGGTACGCCTTCATGTCCTCGACGCCGTTGACCTGCGCGATGATGGTGTCCACGTTCTTCGCCCCGAACGCCCGGCCGGCGTTCGAGCCACCCGCCTGGCACAGCGCCGGGCGGCCCTGGGGCGGCCGGGTGGTGTTCAGCGGGCCGCGGCTGCGGTAGAACTCACCCTCGAAGTCGACGGGGTGCACCTTGGACCCGTCCGCGAACATCCCGCGCTCCTCGTCGAGCACCACCGCGTCGGCGTCCCAGGAGTCCCAGAGCTTGCGCACCAGGTCGATCCACTCGTCCGCCATCCGGTAGCGCTCGTCGTGGTCGAACAGGGCGTCGTGCCCGAAGTTCTGCGCGGTCCGGTGGTTGTGGCTGGTCACGAGGTTGAGCCCGAACCGGCCGTCGGTGAGGTGGTCGATCGTCGCCGCGCTGCGGGCCGCCATGAACGGCGGATGGAAGGACGTCGTGACCGTGGCGAAGAAGCCGATGTTCTTCGTGTGCTCCCCCAGAATCGGGATCAGCGGGAGCGGGTCCTGCTTGGGCACCGACCGGGCCGCCTTGAGCCACCAGTCGTGGTTGCCGCCGTAGGAGTCCGGCACGAACGAGCCGTCCTCGAACATCATGTAGTCGAAGCCGGCCCGCTCCAGCGAGCGCGCCGCGTCGATGTAGAGCTGCGGCTTGTTCCACTCCCGGCCGCCCTCGCCGGACCACATCTGGTTCCAGGACTGCACCTGGAAGGACAAGAACCATCCGAGGTGCAGCATCAGAAGGCCAGGAGGTTGTCGCGGAGCAGCTGGTGCTCGAACCCGTCGCGGATCAGGCCGCGTCGGCGCAGGGCCGGGGACAGGCCGTCGGTGATCTCGGCGACGTAGCGGCGGTGCATCGGAGTGCCGACGATCAGGAACCCGTCGCCACCGACCTCCTGCATGATCTCGTCCATCTGCGCCGCGACGGTGGCGGGCGTGCCGCAGAGGTGGACCGCGTCCGTGGCGCTGTGCGCGAGGATCCGCTCGCGCAGCGTCTGGGTGCCGTCGCCCTTGAAGTTGGCGAAGCTGCTGCGGTGGCCGTTGGAGATCAGGTCGTCCGGCAGCGGCTCGTCCAGCGGGAACTGCGAGAGGTCGATGCTCGCCAGGTGCGAGCGGCCCGCCAGCAGTCCCTCAATGTTGGACTCCTTGGCCCGCTCCCGACGGGCGAGCTTCTCCTCGGCCTCGGCGTCCGTCTCGCCCAGCACCGGGGAGACCAGGTACATCACCTTGATCGAGTCCGGGTCCCGGCCGTGCTCGACGGCACGCCGCCGGATGTCCTCACGGTAGGCCTTCATCTTCTCGACGCCCGGCGGGTTGGCGATGATCGCCTCGACGTACTTCGCCGCCAGGTCCTTGCCCTTGTCCGACCCGCCCGCCTGCAGGAACACCGGCCTGCCCTGCGGGGACGGCGTGGTGTTGAGCGGGCCGCGTGAGGAGTAGAACTTGCCCTCGAAATCGAGGGTGTGGACCTTGGTGTGGTCGGCGTAGATCCCGTTCTCGACGTCCGCGAGCACGGCGTCGGGCTCCCACGAGTCCCACAGCTTGCAGGCCAGCTCGACGAACTCGTCCGCCATCTCGTAGCGCAGGTCGTGCTCGGGCATGTCGAACCCGAAGTTCTTCGCCGCGTAGGTGCTGGAGCCGGTGACGATGTTCCAGCCGATCCGGCCCTTCGACACGTGGTCCAGGGTGGATATCATCCGGGCCACGGTGAACGGGTGGTAGAAGGTCGTGGTCAGCGTGGCCACGATGCCGACCTTGTCCGTGAACTGGGACAGGATCCCCGCGAGCACCGCCGGGTCCTGCTTGGGCGCCGCGCTCGCCGTCCGGAGGTAGTACTCGCTGGAGTTCTGGTAGGCGTTCGGGATCTGGACCGAGTCCTCCATCATCAGGAAGTCGAACCCGCCGCGCTCGATCGACCGGGCGAGGTCGATGTACTGGTCCGGCATCATCCAGTCCGTGGCGCCGGTGCCGGCCCACTCCTGGTTCCAGGCCTGCACGCCGAACCCGTTGCCCAGGAACCAGCCCAGGTGGAACATCCGCGCACTCATCGTCGTGCTCCTTCTCAGAACTCTCGCAGGTGATCCCGCAGGTGGGCCCCGGCGTACTCGGTGCGGACCAGGCCGCGCCGCTGCAGCTCGGGGACCAGGCCGTCGGTGATCTCGTGCACGTAGCGGCGGTTGGTGGTGCCGCCCATGATCAGGAAGCCGTCGCCCCCGACGAACTCCATCGCCTCCTGCAGGACGTCGGCCGCGGTCGCCGGGCTGCCGACGACCTCGATCGACTCGGTGCGGTAGGCGGTGAACGCCTCGCGCAGGGTCCGTCCCGCCGCGAACTTGCGGAAGGTCGACAGAGTGCTCTGGTGGCCGTTGGTCGACGCGTCGTCGGGCAGCGGCTCGTCGAGGTCGAACCGCGAGAAGTCGATCTCCATCGTGGCCGACCAGTTCACCATCTGGGCCTTGATCTTGGCCTCGGCGTTCGCGTTCATCAGGGCCTGCAGCTCGCGGGCCTCCTCGTCGGTGTCGGCGAGGATCGGCGAGACGATGAACATGACCTTGATGTCGTCCGGGTCGCGGCCCGCCTCCACGGCGAGCTCGCGGATGTCGTCCCGGTAGCGCTTCATGTCCGCGAGCCCCTTGGGCAGCGCGAGGAGCACGTCCGCGTTGGCGGCGGCGAACGCCTTCCCCGCCGGCGAGCCGCCGGCCTGGCAGATCACCGGGTGCCCCTGCGGCGGGCGCATGAGGTTGAGCGGTCCGCGGCTGCGGTGCCACCGGCCCTCGAAGTGGATCGGGCGCACCTTCGTGTGGTCGACGTAGGTGTTCGTCTCCTCGTCCATGACGAGGGCGCCGTCCTCCCACGAGTCCCACAGCTGCTTGACCAGGTCGACGTACTCGGCGGCCCGCTCGTACCGCTCGTCGTGCGGGGGCAGCGCGTCCATGCCGAAGTTCTGCGCCGCCCGGTTCTCGCTGGAGGTCACGCAGTTCCAGCCGAACCGGCCGCCGGAGAGGTGGTCGATCGTGGCCGACGTGCGGGCCAGCAGCCACGGCGGCACGAAGGTCGACGACATCGTCGCGATCACGCCGATCCGCGTCGTCTCGCTGAGCAGCATCGACGCGAGCAGCGCCGGGTCGCCCTTCGGCGCGTAGCCGCCCTGGGCGAGCGAGGCCTCCGCGGTGCCCGCGTAGGTGTCGGACACCATCAGCGAGTCCTCGAGCATGAGGAAGTCGAACCGCGCCCGCTCCAGGGCCTGCAGGAAGTCGACGTGCGAGTCGCCGTTCATCCACTCGCGGTCCTCGGGACCGGCCCACGGCCCACGCCAGTCGTGCGGGGTGAAGCTCTTGAACCAGGCCAGGTGGAACCGGGGGTCGACAGCGGTGGTCATCAGAACTCCAGCAGGTTGTCGCGGAAGTGCTCGTGGCCGTACCCGGTCCGCATCAGCCCGCGCTTCTGCAGCGCCGGCACCAGGCCGTCCGCGATCTCGCCGATGTAGCGGCGGTTGTGCGGCTGGTTCCAGATGAGGAACCCGTCCCCGCCGACCTCCTGCATGGCCTCGTCCATCTGCGCCGCGACCTCGTCCGGCGTGCCGATGAGCTCCATGGACTCGGTGCGGTAGGCCACGCAGGCCTCGCGCAACGTGCGGCCGTTCGCCCACTTGCGGAAGTTGGCGAGCGTGCTCTGGTGACCGTTGGTCTGCACGTCGTCGGGCAGCGGCTTGTCGAGGTCGAACCTCGAGAAGTCGATCTCCATGCTGCCCGACCAGCCGATCAGCTGGCCCTCGGGGTGCTGCCGCACCGCCTCGTCCTTGGCCGCCTTGCGGTCCAGCGCGTGCTGGTGGGTCTCCCCCAGGATCGGCGAGACCACGAACATGACCTTCGTCCGGTCGGGGTCCCGGCCCTCGGCCGCCACCCGCATCCGGATGTCGTCCCGGTACTCCTTCATCGCCGGGACGCCCTTGGGCAGCGCCATGACCATGTCGGCGTAGCGGGAGGCAAACTGGCGGCCCGCCGGGCTGCCGCCGGCCTGGGTCAGCACCGGCCGGCCCTGCGGCGGGCGCAGCGTGTTCAGCGGGCCGCGGGACTTGTAGTACTTGCCGACGAAGTCGATCGGCCGGACCTTGGTGTGGTCCACGTAGACCCCGCGCTCGCGGTCCATGACCAGCGCGTCCGCGTCCCAGGAGTCCCAGAGCTGGGTCACCAGGTCCACGAACTCGTCCGCGCGGGCGTAGCGCTCGTCGTGCGGGGGCAGGGCGTCCATGCCGAAGTTCTTGGCCGCCAGGTCCTCCGACGACGTCACGATGTTCCAGCCGATCCGGCCGCGGGACATGTGGTCCAGCGTCGCGACGGAGCGGGCCAGCATCCACGGCGGGTAGAACGACGTCGACATGGTCACCGAGATGCCGATCCGTTCGGTCGCCCGGGCCAGGATCGGGGCCAGCGCCACCGGGTCCCCCTTGGGCGCCCAGCCGCCGCGCTTGAGGGTGGCCTCGGAGCTGCCGCCGTAGACGTCGGACACCATCGAGGAGTCCTCGAAGAGGATGAAGTCGAAGCAGGCCCGCTCCAGTGTGCGGACCTTGTCCACGTAGAACTTCCCGTCCATCCAGCGGGCGGCGTCGGTGCCGTCCCAGCCGGTGGTCCAGGTCGTCGGGATGAAGCTGCCGAACCACCCGAGGTGGAACATGTCTGCGCTCATGAGTTCTGCTCGCCTCCGGCGGTGATGGCCGCGTAGTCGATGCGGCGGTCGGTGCGCTGCGCGTAGCCGTGGACGTCGGCACGCAGGGAGTAGGGCGACATGACCCGGGCGACGAAGATGTTGGCGGCGCTATCCGCCAGCATTCCCTCGGCCTTGCTCCACAGCGGGCCGGCTTCGGGGCCGATGGCGTCGGTGGAGGCGAGCCCCTGCTTCATGACCTGGGCGAAGGCGTCGTAGTCCGGGCCGGACCAGAACGAGAGGTTGCTGCCGCCGCCGGGCTGGGTCACCAGCTGGAGCTCGTACGGCGGGGACATGGTGACCGCGGACCCGGTGCCCATGTTCGCCTGCAGCCGGCCCGCGAGCCCGTCGGAGAACAGCTGCGCCGCGGGGACCTGGTTGATCTTCACATCGAAGCCGGCGTCCTTCGCCGCCGAGGCGAGCACGACGGCCGAGTCCTGGACCGACGGCGACGCGTTGCTGACCGTGAGCGTGAACGACACCGGCGTCGTGATCCCCGCCTGGGCCAGCAGCGCCTTCGCCCTGGCCGGGTCGTAGGTGTACTTCGGCAGGGTCGACTCGTCGTAGTAGGGCTGCTTGTCGTCGAGGAGGTGCTGGTAGGCGTAGGCGCGGCCGTGGTAGACGTCCTTGACGATCTGGTCGTAGGGCACCGCGTAGGCCAGGGCCTGCCGCACCGTCCGGTTGTCGAACGGCGCCTGCTTCGTGTTCAGCGTGATCGAGTGGTAGAGGTTCGACGACGCCGTCGGGGTGAACACGTCCGGATTGGACGCGAGGTCGGCCTGGTCGGACGGGCGCAGGTCCAGCGCGACGTCGGCGTCACCGCGGACGAGCATGTTCGCCCGGGTGGCCGCGTCGGGCACCACCCGGCGGATCATCGTCTTGATCGGCAGCGGCCCGAACACGTAGTTCGGGTTGGCCGTCATCACGATCTCCTGGTTCGGCGTGACGCTCTGCAGCATGTAGGGCCCGAACCCGGAGTTGCCGTTCAT
Organism: Pseudonocardia kujensis; assembly: GCF_021283305.1. Taxonomy (GTDB): domain Bacteria; phylum Actinomycetota; class Actinomycetes; order Mycobacteriales; family Pseudonocardiaceae; genus Pseudonocardia; species Pseudonocardia kujensis. The sequence continues at coordinate 19,389 of NZ_JAJSOK010000055.1, read as the reverse complement.
CATGCTCGAGACGCCCCACTGGATGGCGTAGGGGTCGTCGGCGGTGGCGTGCTGCTTGAGGTAGGTGCTGTCGTAGATCGACCCGATGTTCTCGGCCAGGTTGCCCAGCAGCGTGAAGCCGTAGCCGGGCTGGTCGATCGTGAAGGTCACCGTGTACTTGTCCACGGCCACGACCTGCTTGTCGATGTCGGTCAGCATCGGGGCGTAGTAGCCCGGCATGCCGCCGCCCTTCGACGAGAACTTCCGCTCGAAGGACCAGACGACGTCGTCGGCGGTCAGCTCGTTGCCCTGCTGGCTCTTCAGGCCCTGGCGGAGGTGGAAGGTGAACACCTTGCCGTCCGGGCTGACGTCGTAGCTCTGCGCCAGGAACGGCTCGAAGTGGTAGAGGTCCTGGACCTGCACGTTCGCGCCCTCCTCCGCGATGTACGGCTTGCGGATGAGCTGGGCGTGGATGCTGTTGGTCACCTCCTGGTTGTCGGTGCCGTTGGTGAAGCCGTAGTCGCGCACGACATTCGACGCCTGGTCGCCGGTGACCACGACGATCGTGTCGCGCGCGGCGCCGCTGCCGGAGGCGGAGTCGCCGGTGTCGGCACAGGCGGTGGCGACCAGGCCGAGAGCGACGACGGCGACGGCGGCACGGGCGAGTCGGCGCAGGCGGGGTGGAGCGGGCATGGGGGTTCCTCGGGGTGTGCGGGGATGGAGTCCTGCGGGCACGCCCGACCGCCGGGCGGCACCGGCGCCGTCCGTCGGTCGTGCGGGTCGTGCGGGGTCGTGCGGGTGGACCAGCGGGCCGTGCGTCCGGTCAGCCGACGCGGTTCACGGTGAAGCGGTGGGTCAGGACGGAGGCGGAGGCGACGGTGATGCAGAGGGCGGCCGCGGGGAAGCCGGCCGACCACCACTTCCCGACCGCGGCGTCGCCGGCGCCGTGGGCGATCATCGAGCCCCACTCCGGCGTAGGCGGCGGCAGCCCGACGCCGAGGAAGCCGAGCGCGGCGGTCAGCACTATGCTGATGCCGAGGATCACCGAGACGTTCAGCAGGGCCGGGCGGACCGAGTTCGGCAGCACGTGCTTCACGATCACCCGCAGCTCGTGCTGCCCCGCTTGGCGGGCGGCGTCGAGGTACGCGTCGCCGCGCACCCGGAGCACCTCGGTGCGGGTGAGCCGCGCCTGGATCGGCATCAGGATCACCGCGATCGCGAGGATCATCGTCACGGTGCTGGTCCCGAAGAACGACACCACCACCAGGCCGATGATCACCACCGGGATCGCCTGGAGCAAATCGAGCAGCCGGGACAGGCCCCTGGCCGCCATGCCGACCGGACCGCGCCGGGACTCGTTCATCCCGACGGCGAGGCCGACGACGATGCCCAGCGCGGTGGCCAGCAGCGTCGAGAACACCGCGATGGCCACGTCGATGCGGGTGCCGGCCAGCGTCCGGGAGAACACGTCCATCCCGGTGGAGTCGGTGCCGCCCCAATGCTCGCCGCTCGGCGGGCGGGACGGCAGGCCCACCACACCCGTCGGGTCGTGGGGCGCGATCAGCGGCCCGATCACCGCGACGAGCAGTACCAGCCCCAGCAGGGCGGCGGCGATCCAGGTGCCCACCCCGAGCCGGGGACGGGGGCGGCGGGCCGCGGTGGGCGGGGCGGGGGTATCGGTCGGGGCCGCGGGCGGCGGCAGGGTGGAGGTCATGATCCACTCCCTCGGACGCCGGGCCGGCGCCGCGGATCGAGCAGCATGGTCGTGACGTCGGAGAGCAGGAAGACGATCATCGAGATGGCGGCGACCAGCACGAGCGTGCCCTGCAGCGCGGTGAAGTCCAGGCCGGCCACGGCAGTCACCGCGTACGTCCCCAGCCCGCCGAGGCCGAACAGCTGCTCGATGATCACCGTGCCGCCGAGCAGCGTGCCGAAGATCGTGCCGAAGACCGCGATGGTCGGCGGCAGCGCGCGCCGGTAGATGCTCACGACCACCTTCCGGCGCGGAGTGCCGGTGGCGATCCGGAACAGCGTGGCGCGGTCCTCCGCGGCCGGGCCGAGGGCGCCGAGCAGCTGCTTGAGCAGTAGCGGGGCCAGCGACACGACCAGCACCACGATCGGCAGCAGGTAGTGGCTGAGGATCGACGAGGTGACCGCGAACCTCCCCGCCAGGACCGAGTCCAGTAGCGGGAAGTGCGTGATCGGATCCGGTTCCTGCAGGCCGGGGCGGGTCCGCCCGTTCGGCGCGGGGACGACCTGCAGGGTGGCGTAGAAGAGGAGGATCCCGATCACGCCGACCACGAAGTCCGGGACCGCCCCGGCCGCCTGCGAGTAGCCGGACACGATCCGGGCGTCCAGGCTCCGCGGGGCCAGGACCACCACCAGGGACAGCAGAAGGCTGGCCAGGACCAGGATCACGAAGGACACCACGGCGAGCTCCACGGTGCCGGGCAACCGGGCCATGAGCTCGTCAAACACCGGCCGGCCGTTGGTGATCGAGGTACCGGGGTCGAACCGCACCAGGCCGGACACGTAGTGCCCGAGCTGTGTCCAGATGCTCCCGTCGAGGCCGAGCTGCGCGCGGACCGCCTCGTAGGTCTCGGGGGTGGCGTCGGGCCCGGCGATCGCGCGGGCCGGGTCGCCGGGGATGAGCCGGACGAGGAAGAACGCGATCAGCGCGAACACGAGGATGTGGATCGGCAGGACGAGCACCCGCAGGGCCCACCAGCGCTGCCGGCGGACCGCGGCGAGCAGGGAGGCCGCGTCCGGCGCGGCGGTGGGTACGGCGGGGGTCACGAGGCCACCACCTCGATCCGGCCGCTGCGCCGCGCGGCCGCGACGAGGAACCGGGTGTACTCGTGCTGCGGCCGGTCCACGATCTCGTCCGTGCTGCCGCGCTCCACGATCTCGCCGTCCTGCATGACGATCAGCTCGTCGACCAGGAACGCCGTGGCGGGGATCCCGTGCGAGACGAAGAACAGCCCCGCCCGGTTCTGCTCCACGTAGTCCTTCAGCATGTTCAGCACGGCGCCCTGCACCGAGACGTCGAGCGCCGACACGACCTCGTCGCAGAGCAGCACCCGCGGCCGGACGACCAGCGCCCGGGCGATCGCGAAGCGTTGCCGCTGCCCCCCCCCGGACACCTCGTGGGGGCGCCGGTCGGCCATCGCCGGGGAGACCTGCAGGGTCTCCAGCACCTCGTCGACCCGCTGGTCGGCGGCGGCGCTCTCGAGCCCGCAGAGCACCATGGCCGGCGTCCGGACGGCGTCGCGCAGCGTGCGCAGCGGATCGAAGGACGAGCTGACGTCCTGGCTGACGAGCTGCACCGCCCGGCGGAAGTCCCGGCGGCCGGTCTGCGAGGCGAGGTGGTGGCCGAGCGGCACGCCGTTGTAGTCGAGGGTGCCGCCGTCGGGCTGCTCGAGGCCGGACAGCATCCGGGCCAGGGTGGACTTGCCCGAACCCGACTCGCCGATCACGCCGATCGTGCGGTCCGAGCCGATCGTGACGTCGACCGCGGCCACGGCGCGGTGCCGGGCCCGGTTGACCACGAACGTCTTCTCCAGCGACTCCCCGGTGATCTGCACCAGGCCGCGGTCACCGACCGGGTCTGCTGCCGGGCGCTGCCGGAGCAGCCGCATCCCAGGTGTCCTCATGCGACGCTCGTGCGGACGAGCTCGGCGCCTACGCCGGTGTCCACCGTGTCCAGCGTGGGCAGCCGATGGGCGTGCCGGGCGCCGAGATCGGGCACGCAGCGCAGCAGGCCGCGGGTGTACGGGTGGGTCGCCGTCCGCTCGAGCTCGGCGGACGGACCCGCGTCGACGATCGCGCCGTGGTACATGACCACCATCGCGTCGGAGAACTCCTGACAGAGCCGGATGTCGTGGGACACGATCAACAGCGACGTGCCGGTCTCGGTGGCGAGCTCCCGCAGCAGCTCCATCACCGTGCGGGACAGGCTCGCGTCCAGCGCGCTGGTGGGCTCGTCCGCGATCAGCAGCTTCGGCGTGCCGGCCAGCGCGAGGGCGAGCATCGCGCGCTGCCGCATGCCACCGGACAACTCGTACGGACGGCTGCGCAGGACCCGCCGCGTGTCGGTGAGTCCGACCCGGACCAGCCACTCGCGGGCCCGCTCAGTGGCCTCCCGGCGGGAGCAGCGGGTGGCACTGCGGACCACCGTGGTGAGCTGGCTGCCGACCGACCACACCGGGTCGAGCGAGGTCATGGCGTCCTGGAAGACCACGGCCATACCCGGGGTACGGCGCGGCACCCCGGCGTGCGGGTTGCGGTCGAGCGGAACGCCGTCGAACGCGAGGAGCTCGGCGGTGACGCGCGCGGAGCCGCCGAGGAACCCGGCCACCGCCATCGCGAGGGAGGTCTTGCCGGAGCCCGACTCGCCGACGAATGCCACCTGCTCGCCCACGCCGATGCTCAGCGCGGCGTCGCGGACGGCGACCGACTCCCCGTCGGGGGTCGGGTAGCCGACGGTGAGGCCGCGGACCTCGAGGAGCGGACCGGTGGGAGTGCCGAGGCGCTGCGCGGGGCGGGGGCCCGGCACCGGGTGTTCTGTCACGTTCTCGTCCTTCTCGCGTGGGCAGAGGTGTGCGGGAACTGCCGGGAAACGGGGGTCCGACCGGGCGTCGTCGGCGGGCGGTGAGTGCAGAGCCTGCGGACGGCATGTTTCGCCGACAAGCACGCTGGGGGTAACCGCTCTATTGCGCCGCCGGGCCCGAACGTTTATCCGCAGGTCACAGCGTTGCGGACCCGGCGAATCGGGCGATGACCGCCACCTCGGGCCCCATGACCGAGGTCACATACGGCACATCGGGGGTCGCCGTTAGCCTCGAACGGCGGACGGTCCGTCACCGTTCGTCCCGGTGCGAAGCGGCATGGGCTGCGGCGCCCGACCGGTCCACACCCACCCGGGTGAGCCGCCCGCACCCCGTTCGCACCCAGCGGAGGTTCACTCGTGGCGCATCCTGTCCCGCTGCGCAAGGACGACGACGAGGGCCGCCGGGCCTACCGGACGGCCCGGGGCGGCCGGGCCCGTCCCGCCGACACCTCGTCCCGCCGGATCTACGAGCTGCTGCGGGCCAGCATCCGGGACGGCTCGATCGGCGCCGGCGAGCAGCTGGACGAACAGCGGCTCGTGCGCGCCTACAACGGCAGCCGCAACTCGGTGCGCAGAGCGCTGCAGGCGCTGGCCGAGGAGGGCCTGCTCGACCGGACTCGTCGGGTCGGCACCAGCCTCTCCCGCACGATCGTGCCGGTCGCCCCCACCGACGTCGGGCCGCGGGTGTACGAGGGGACCCTGCACGAGGGCCGCCTCGCCGTGGAGACCCTGGAGTGCACGCGCGTGATCGCCGGCCGCGAGGTGGCCCGGCGGCTGCAGATCGAGCCGACGGCCGAGGTCATGCGGATCGAGCAGGTGGGCAACTACGACTCCGAGCCGCTCTACGTCCGCACCGGGTACCTGGTCACCGACCTCGAGGCGCCCGCGTTCCTCGCCCTGCTCGACCGCTGCCACGTCGACTATCCGCCGCTGCCCGTCGTCTTCGAGCGGGTGTTCGGGCGCCCCTACGGTGCGAGCATCTACTCGGTGGAGGCGGTCGCGTTGGAGGAGCGGATCGCGGCCCTCCTGCACGTCCAGCCCGAGGTCCCGACCCTCCTGCGGGAGCTGACGACCGCGGACGTCGACGGCAGGCCTTTCGAGTTGAGCTTCACGTACTTCCGTAGTGGCCGGGTGGCCCTGTCGGGCATCGGCACGTTCACGGAGACCGGCCACCGCATGGGCTAGCCGTGGCGTAATTCCCCGGCTCCGAGGCCGTCGCCGCAGGTCGGAGGGCCGGGCGGGGGGCCGGCGGGAGCGCAAATCGGGCGATCGTCGCGCGTAACGCGGAGGCAACAGTCGGCGGGTTCCGTAGGCCTCACCGCAGGCGACAGGAGGCCCTGAAGATGATCGTTCCCGACCCCGCCGAGACCAGCGCGCTGCGGCGGGCCTACGGCACCTTCCCCAGCGGGGTGACCGCCGTCTGCGCGCTGCGCGACGGCGCCCCGGTCGGCATCGCCGCCAGCTCGTTCGTGTCGGTGTCGATGGACCCGCCGCTGGTGTCGGTGTGCGTGCAGCACACCTCCACGACCTGGCCGCTGCTGGCCGACCGGCCGCGGCTCGGGCTGTCCGTGCTCGGGTCCACGCACGACCGGGCGTGCCGGCAGATCGCCTCGAAGACCGGGGACCGGTTCGCGGGAATCGGCTACACCGCGACGGACGAGGGCGCAGTGCTGCTGCACGACGCCGCGGCGTGGCTGGACTGCTCGGTCCACGCGATCGTGCCCGCCGGGGACCACGACCTGGTGCTGCTGCGCGTCGAGGCCCTGCAGACCCACGACGACGTCGCCCCGCTCGTCTTCCACGGCAGCCGCTTCCACGGGCTCGCGGCGCTGGCGGCCTGATGAGCGTCCAGCCCGAGACCCTCACCCCCGTCGACCGGGTCGGCCCCGCCGTGGCCGCCCTGCGTGCCGGGCGCCCGGTCCTCGTCGCCGACGACGCCGGCCGGGAGAACGAGTACGACGTGATCCTCCCGGCCGCGCTGGCCGAGCCGCGGTGGACCGCGTGGGCCGTCCGGCACACGTCGGGCCTGCTCTGCGCGCCGCTCACCGCCGAGCGCGCCGACGCCCTCGCCCTGGACCCCATGGTCCGCGACAACCAGGACCCGCGCGGCACGGCCTACACGGTGTCGGTCGACGCGGCGCACGGCGTCGGCACGGGGATCAGCGCGAAGGACCGTGCACGCACCGCCCGGGTCCTCGCCGATCCCGCCAGCCGGCCCGCCGACCTCGTCCGGCCCGGGCACGTGCTCCCGCTGCGGGCCCGCGTGGGTGGTGTGGTCGCCCGGCCCGGGCACACCGAGGCCGGCGTGGACCTGTGCCGCCTGGCCGGGCTGCCCCCGGTCGCCTTGATCGCCGAGCTGGTCGGAAACGGCACCGGCATGGCCGGCGGCGAGGACGCGGCGCTCCTCGCCGCGCGGCACGACCTGCCCGTCCTCGACATCGCCGAGCTCGTCGACCACCGGCTGCGCCACGGCGACGGCGAGCGGGGCCGGGTCACCCGCGCCGCCACCACCCGGCTGCCCACCGACCACGGCCCGCTCGACGCCGTCGGGTACCGCGACGAGGTCACAGGCGCCGAGCACGTCGCGCTCGTCGGGCGTGGGCCGGCGAGCCGGCCGCTCGTCGCGGTGCACGCCGAGTGCGTGACCGGCGATGTCTTCGGCGTTCTGACCTGCGACTGCGCCCGTCGCTTCGCGGAGTCCGCGGCCCAGGTCGCGCGCGAGGGCGGGATCCTGCTCTACGTGCGCCGGCCGGGTGCGCGAGCCGTCGGCGCGCTCGACGGGCACGCATGGACCCCGGCCGACGACGGCGCCGCCGGCGCGATCCTCGCCGACCTCGGGCACCGCGCCGTGCGGCTGCTCCCCGGCCCGGCGAGCGCCACCGGGCTGGCCCGGCCCGACCTCGCCGTGCTGCCCGTCCCCGCTCCCACCCCCGGGCCCCGCCCCGTCCGCCTCCTGGAGATCTCATGACCGTCACCGTCGTCGTCGGCAACCCGAAGGCAGGCTCCCGCACCCGCGCGGCCGGCGAGCTGCTCGCCGAGCGGCTCACCGGCGGCGCCCCGGACCACGTCGTCGAGCTGACCGAGCTGGGGCCCGGCCTGCTCGGCTGGGGCGACGAGGCCGTCGCGTCCGCGGTGAAGACCGTGCAGGCCTCCTCGCTGGTCGTGTTCGCCAGCCCGACATTCAAGGCCACCTACACCGGGCTGCTCAAGCTGTTCCTCGACCAGTTCGCGGGCGGCACCGGGCTGCAGGACGTCGTCGCCGTGCCGCTGATGCTCGGCGCCGGGCCCGCCCACTCCATGGCCCCCGACCTCACCCTCAAGCCCGTCCTGGCCGAGCTCGGCGGCACCTGCGCCCTGCCCGGCCTCTACCTCCTCGACTCGGGCTTCGCCGACGACCCGGCACTACCGGCCTACGCCGACCGCTGGGCCCCGGTCGCCAAGGCTCTCATGACGCTCCGCGACTGACCGCACCTCAGGGCGCGCCCGAGCGCCGGCAGGGCAGGATGCGCCCATGACCGACCGCCCGGCACCCGCTCCCAGGCGGTATCCGGTCCGAGTCGTACTTGACGAGCACCATGTGTCGATCCCGGCGGACGACCGTCGTGTGCCGGCGGGGTCAGCGCCGAGACCAGCCAGCGGTGCCCCAGCGGCAGCGGCTTGGTCCCTGGCTGCCTGGTCGGCCAGCCGGGCATTCCGGCGAGGTCGGCGCGGCGGGTCGTCATCGGGGCGAGCGCGAAGGTCAACATGGTGAAGCAGCAGGCAGATCCCGTGGCCTGTGGGGAGTAGTAGTCCTCCTCGATCCAGTTCAGGTCGACGAACAGCCACGCCGCGGCCCAGCGGACGCGGGTGCCGCCCAGCATCGAGCGCGCTCGCGTAGATGCCAATCGCCCAGACCGTGACCACGGCGGGCGGGCCAGCGCAGCACCTCGTCGAGCTGGTCGGCGCCGCTGGCCTGCTGGAACGAGACACCCGATGGGTTCCGCAGCGGATCAACTCCGCGGAGTACGCCATCGGCGCTGGCGGTCCCGGGCTCGGCGACGCCCGCGCCGGGCTCGTCGCCGGCCTGGTCTCGGCCCCCGCAACGGCCATCATCGGCGTCTGGCCTGCCTCCTGGCGGTAGCGGTGATCGCGGGCACTCACCCCGCGATGCGACGGTGGCGGTGCCCAGACCTCTCCGCGGTGTCCGGCTCGATAGCGGTGGTGATGGCGTAGTCGGCCAGAGAGCGGGTCGGGACCGCGGGCAGCTCGATGACCAGGGCGTTCCCGGCCGGGCGGGGCCGGGGCGCGGCCGCGCCGGCGGCGAGGATGGAGCGGACGTCCTCGGCCCGCCACCGCCGGAACGCAGTCGCCCGAGCCAACGCGTCGAGTTTTAGGCTCCGGCGACACCAGGCTAGCGCAGTGGCGGCAGCCTTCAGGACGATGTTGCTGCGGACTCCGCTGGGGCTTGCCGCAAGTGATCTGCAGGTCACCTTGTTCACCGTCGGTAGACATGGTGTAGCTCTCGGGGGTCGACGCGAAGACAGGTGGTCGCCTGTCGAGGAAGGCGGCGACCCCTTCTTGCACGTCGGGTGCGAGATCGTGCTGGTCGACGCAGCTCCGCTCCGTCTGCAGTGCCTCGGTGGACGGCAGATCGGCGCTGTCGTGGAGTAGTTGTTTCATGCGCCGCAGCCCAAGCGGGCTTCGTTGGGAGAGCCGGGCTGCGAGCGTGGCCACGGTGCTGTCCAGCTCATCAGAGGCGACGACCTGGTTGATCAGTCCCCAGGACTGCAGGAGGTCGGCGTCGTAGGTGGCGCCGGTGTAGAGCATCTCGGCGGCGCGTCGCGGCCGATCGTGCGGGGCAGCCGGACCGAGGCGCCGGCGCCGGGGATGAGTCCGTGCACGTTGTGGCCGTCGCCGAGGGCGGGCGTCTCGGCTGGCGAGCGTGCCGAGCCTGCGGTAGACGGCGTAGACGTCGGGCAGCACGGCGGCGAGCGTGCCGCGCAACTCGGAGGGGCGCGGGTGCTCGTCCGGCCCATAGACGAGGGGGAGGGCGTCGTAGAGCCCCAGGCCACGTCCCGCCCACAGCGGCGCTCCTCCAGCTCCCGCGAGGACCGCACGCCCTGGTGTCCTGTCCGGTCAAGAATCGCTCCGACCCAGACCTACGAACCGACAACCAGGGCCGTCCTTGACGACGCCGGCAGCACAATCGTCTGTGAGCTGCGAGAACTGGCGAGCTCAAGTGGTGGAGCGCCTCGAACGGGCGCTGGCCGGCGCTTCCGGGCTCGGCAGAGCCATCCCCGCCTGGGAGCACTACCGGGCCTTCCGCGAAGTCCTCGCTGACCACCCGGACGGGGTCAGCGAGCGCGGGCAACGGTTCTTCGTCGAGGCCGCCGAGGAGCTCGGTGCCGCGGACGACGAAGAGGCGCTGCGGGAGCGGGCCGCGATACGGGCGACACGCACTCCTCGAGACTCGCATCGACGCGATCATCGCGCGCCGACCTCCACCCCCGGCACCCGAGTGGCACGGTGACCTAACCGGCGAGGAGCCCGCCCGCGACGGGTGACCCGGCCTTCAACTTCCCCAGCTCGCTATAGGGGGCGCCGCGGTCAACGTGCCGCTCATGGCCGTGGGCTGCCCTTCGGCCTCCAAGACCTCGGGCAGCCGGGCACGGACGCCAGGATGGCTGACATCGCGCGGTGGATGGGCGAGAGCCTCACCCCGGTCAGCGTTTGACGGGAGCACCTTGCGCCTTTCGGGCCGGGATGGGGTGTATTGCTGGGAAAGCGAATCAGCTGCTCCGCTGTGATCTACGAGGGCGGACGACGCTCGGTCTTGCACTGTCATCCTCCCCGCGTAAGGCCGCCGCACGTCACGGCGGATGAGCTGCGCGAAGACCGCCGGGCGCCTCTCCACCGACCGTGTGCCCGAGGACCGATGTACCGCGTCACCCACAGACGACGCGGTCAGCGCCCAGGCTCGGCGCACACTCCCGGACGACGAACTCCCCGGATCCGCTAAGCCTGACAGGTCATTCGTCGGGAAGCGCGTTCACGAGGTCCGCGAACACACTGCGGATGTGCTCACGGCACGCCGCCTCGGCGGCGGCGGGATCCCGTTTCGTGATGGCGGTGACGATCTCCTCGTGCTGGCGGACCGAGGCGTCGAGTCGGCCGGGCACGGCGACCGTGAGGTTGCCCAGCCGCTCGAGGTGGGCGTCGAGCTCGACGAGCATGCCGCCGATCCGGTGGCCCGCGGCCTGCCGGTAGAGGATGCGGTCGAAGCCGTCGAAGAGCGCAGGGATGCCATCCAGCTCGCCCGCGTCGAGCTGCGCACGGCTCTGCCGCACGTTGGCCCGCAGGTCCGCCTCGTCCGCGTCACTAATCTGCATGGCCGCCCGCCGCGCGCAGAAGCCCTCCAGCAGCTCACGAAGCTCATAGATCTCGCGGATGTCCGCGTGCGTGTAGCCGCGGACGATCGCGCCACGGTACGGGGCGACCGTGACCAGGCCCTCCTTCTCCAGCCGGACCAGCGCCTCGCGGATCGGGGTCTTGCTGACCCCCATCTGCTCCGCGAGCTGGCGCTCGCGGAGCTGGGTTCCCGGCTCGAGCTCCAGCTCGACGATCGCCCGGACCAGGCGGCGGTACACGACCTCCTTGATCTGGAGGTGGGTGTCCGCGCCGGGCTCCGGCAGGGTCAGGCCGGTGAAGTCCGGCGTCGACCTGCGGGTGGACGCCTTCGGCGCCGGGGGCGTGCCCACGCTCGGCCTCATGATCGTCTTGTCCTTCGCACTCCCCCGGCGGGTCGGGGTCTCCGGTGATCCTTGTGGTACAACCTTGCACTCTCCGTGCCCGGTTGGCGGTGACGAAAGGGCCACGGCCGTTAACTTTGTGATTCTCGCGGACGCGAAGCGGCCGGTGCGGGACCGAGGACGTCCTGGGCGTGGGCCGCGAAGCCGAGGACCCGGTCGTCGTGCGCCCACGGTCCGACAATCTGCAGCGCCACCGGGAGCCCGTCCCCCGCGAGCCCGCACGGCACGGTGACGGCGGGCTGGCCGGTGATGTTGAACGGGTACGTGTACGGAGTCCAGGTGATCCACGGGAGCGGCGCGTCGGCCTCCCCGCCCTCGGGGACCTCCGCGTCCGCGGCGAAGGCGGTCAGGGGCATCGTGGGCATGACGAGCAGGTCCCACTCGTCGAGCGTCCGTGCCATCGCGGTGTTGAACGCGCGGCGCGCGGTCAGCGCCTCGTAGTAGTCGCCCAGGCTGTAGGTCTCGGCGAGCGGACCGAGCCGGACGAGGCCCGGGTCCATGACCGCGGCGTGCTCGCGGGCGAGGTCGCAAAACCCCAGGCCGCGTCCGGTCACCCAGAGCGCCTCGAACACTGCGCGCGGCAGCGCCGCGGGCAGCTCGACCTGGTGGTACTCGGCGCCGCCCGCCGCCACGACCGCGTCGAGGGCGGGATCGACGACCCGGCCGACCGACGCCTCCGGAGCGATCCCGAACGGCGCCCGGACGACGCCGATTCGCAGCGTGCGCCCGCTGTCGGGAGCGGGTGGACGGGACCAGTACGACTGGGGGTCGCGCGCGTCGGGTCCGCGGGTGAGGTCGAGGACGGCTCGTGCGTCCCGGACGTCGCGGGTGATCGGACCGGCGTGGGAGAGGTTCTCGTTGACCGTGCCCGGCCAGACCGGGATCGCCCCCAGGGTCGGCTTGAGCCCGACCGCGCCGCAGAACGCGGCAGGGATGCGGACCGAGCCACCCGCGTCGGTGCCGGTCGCGATCGGGACCGCGCCGCTGCCCACGGTCGCGCCGGAACCCGCGCTGGAGCCACCCGAGCTGCGGGTCGGGTCCCACGGGTTGCGGGTGACGCCGGTGCGCGGCGAGATCCCCGTGCCCTTCCACCCGAACTCCGGGGTGGTGGTGCGTCCGATGACCACGGTGCCCGCGTCGACGAGCCTGCCCACCATGGGCGACGATGCGGCGGCGGGCGTGCCCGGGCTGGTCCGGGAGCCCTTTCCGGCTGGGAGCCCCTCCTCCAGCATGTTGTCCTTCACGGCGATCGGGACCCCGTGCAGCGGACTGCGCACGCGGCCGGCCCGCACCTCGGCCTCGAGCTGCACCGCCGCGGCGCGGGCCCGCTCGGGGAGCAGGACGGCGTAGGCGTTGAGCGCGGGTTCGGCCTCCGCGGCCAGGCCCAGGGCCAGCTCGGCCAGGTGCACCGGGGAGATCTCCCCGGCGGCGACCCGGCGCCCGAGCTCCAGCCCAGACGCCGCCCGGTACTCCTCGGCGTCGAGCTCGGCGTAGCGCGCCGCCGCGGTCACGCCTGCCTCGCAGGGGTCGACAGGTCCGCCCAAGCCGCGGCGAACCGCTCGCCCCACTCCTCGGGAACCGATGTGCTGACCTTGACGAAGCGCTCGCCGAAACGCGGGGACTGGTAGGTCCCGGGCCGGATGAACACGTCCCGCTCGAGCATGGCGGCGCACAGCGTGTCGGCGGACCAGCCGCTGCCTGCGATGTCCACGGCGACGAAGTTCCCGTGCGAGGGGTACACCACGAGCTCGCCGAGCCCGCTGCGCTGCACGGCGAGCCGGACCGTCTCCTGGTTGGTCCGGTTGGCCGCGCGCACGCGGGCGAGCCACGGTTCCTTCACCGACAGCCCCGCCATCGCCGCGCGCTGGGCCTGGATGTTGGCGCCCAGCGGGTTCGACGGCACCTCGGTCAGCCGCCCGAGCAGCTCCGGCACCGCCACCACCGCGCCGAGCCGCAGCCCGGCCAGACCCAGCCACTTGGAGAACGAGTAGGTGGTGAACGTGCCCTCGGGGTAGAGCTCCGCCGCGAGGGTGTGGTCGGTGGCGAAGTGTCGGTAGGTGCAGTCGTGCACGACGAGCGAGCCCGTCTGTCGGGCGAGGTCGGTGATCGCGACGAGTTCGGCGCGGGTGTAGCGGCTGCCGAGCGGGTTCAGCGGGTCGATCAGGTAGATCAGCGAGCGGGGCTCGATCACCTCGGCGATCTGCTGGGCGGTGACGCGGTAGCCCTGCTCGGCGGAGTACAGGTCCAGGGTCGTGGCAGGCACGCCCTCCAGACCCGCGAACCGGGCCGGCCATGGCCATCCCGGGTCGCTCGTGACCACCCGGGAGACCGACCCGGCCAGGCCGGTGCAGATGTGGTGGAGCCCGCCCACCGCGCCGTCGGTGATCCACGCGTCGGCCCCGGCCAGCCCGAGGTCCTCGACGATCTGTGTGCGTAGCCGCTCGAAGCCCAGCGCCGGGGCGTAGAGCTGGAACTCGCGGCGCCGGGTGCTCTCCTCCAGCGCGGCGAGCACCTCGGCGGGCGGTTCCAGGTGGGTGGTGTTCTGCCCCATCCACACCAGGTCCGGCCGTTCCAGCAGGTGCTCGAACGACGGGGCAGCCGTGGCCGGGGCGCTCACGTCAGCAGCGCCAGCGTCGCGAAGGCGGTGTAGACCTTGGTGGCCTCGACGATGTCCGCGACCGAGAGCCGCTCGTTCGGGCAGTACACCGGCTCGCCGCCCGGACCGAAGATCACCGTGGGGATCGTGTCGCCGAAGCTGGCGGTGTCGCCGAGCCAGCCCGCGGCCTGCAGGGTCGGCTCCGTACCGCGGACCTGCCGGACGGCGTCGACCATCGTCTCGACGACGAGGCTGTGCGGGTCCGCCACGTAACCGGACTTGACGTCGGCGAGCTCGACCCGCGCCGCGAAGCGCGGGTCGGCGGCCTTGACCGCGTCGAGGCAGCGGTCAAGCTCGGCACGCACTGTCTCCACCGACACCCCGGGCTGCGGGCGGCAGTCGAGCCGGATCACGCACTCGTCCGGGATCATCGACGGCCCTCCCGGCGGCAGACCGCCGTAGACCCGGCCGGGCGCCATGTAGGTCTCCTCGCCGAACAGGTCGCGGACCCACGGCTCGAGCTCGGGGGTGAGCCGGGACGCGTCGAGCTCCAGGATCGCCTTGGCCGCCAACATGTTCGCGTTGACCGCGAGCGGCTTGTGGCAGGTGTGCGCCGACTTGCCCTGCGCGGTGATGTCGAAGTAGTAGCGACCCCGGTGGCCGAGGTAGATCTCGTTGTCCGACAGCTCCCCGAGCACGCACAGGTCGGCGGAGTACTCGTCGAAGTAGCGGATCGAGCCGAGCTGGTCGCCCATGTGGTCGCTGACGCCGGCGAAGGCGAGCCTGCCCGACACCGGGACGCCCGAGGAGCGTACGGCCTCGGCGGCGACGATCTGGCAGACCAGCGCCGCCTTCATGTCCATGATCCCGTGGCCGTAGACGTGCCCGTCGATCAGCTCGCCGGAGTAGGGCGTCGTGTCGGTCCAGCCGATGGACTCGGGCTTGGTGTCCATGTGTCCGGTCAGGACGACCCGGGGGCCCGTGCCGAAGTCGAGCTCGCCGATGGCGTTCGGCCGGTCGGGCAGCACGTCCTGCAGCCGGACGTCGGTGAAGCTCGAGTCCTTCATGACGTCGACCAGGTACTGAGCGAACGCGAGCTCGTCGCCGAGCACGCTCGGGATCCGGCAGACGTCCTGGACCAGGGACACCACACGCGCCTCGTCGATGCTGGCGAGGGCCTGCTCGACCGCTGCTGATCTCTCCATTGCACTCCCACTTCGATTTGAGATCTTAAATCTGCGGGGTCGGTCCACAGACTGTCAAGGGCGGTGGACGTCACGTCACGGCACGTTAACCGAGTTTGGTGTTGCGTGCTGGTTACGCATCCGTGCATGTCTTGACGGCCAGTGAGCCCCGAGGACACGATCCGTGGCACTAGATGCGATCTCAGGATCTCAGCCGCCGGCGGATCGGTCGCGAAGAAGGAGAGTCAGATGATCCGAGTGCCTTCGTGGCTGCGCAGCACCCGCGTGCTCGCCGCGCCCGTTCTCGGCGCCGCGCTCGTGCTGAGCGCCTGCTCCAGCGGCGGGTCGACGGCCGCGCCGGAGACCGGTGCCTCCGGGGCGCCGACCAAGGTCGGTGTCGTGCTCGCCGGCCCGCGCAACGACAAGGCGTTTTACCAGTCCTACCTCGACGGCGTGCAGGCCGTCGCGAACCGGGAGGGCATGACGGTCTCGGTCGTCGACAACGTCGGCTCCCCGCAGGCCGCGATCGACGCCCTGACCAACCTGGCCGCCGACAACCAGCTGATCATCGCCGGTGGCAGCTCGCTGGTCTCCGCGGGCAACACCGTCGCCCCGCAGTTCCCCGACGTCACCTTCGTGATGTCCGGGGTGGTGCAGGCCGGGGTGCCGAACCTGCACACCTATGCGACCAGGCAGGGCGTTCCGGCCTACGTCGCCGGCGTCGTCGCGGCGCAGGAGAGCGCCACGGGCACGGTCGGCTACGTCGGCGGCACCGATATCCCGCCGAACTCGCAGTCGTCGATCGACTTCGCCGCGGGCGCCAAGTCCGTCAAGCCGGACATCAACGTCGCCTCGGTGACCGTCGGGTCCCTCAGCGACGCGGCCAAGGCGAAGGAGGCCACCGCGGCCCAGATCGCGAACGGCGCCGACGTGATCTACGCCTTCCAGGACGCCGGCCTGCCCGGTGTGCTCGACGCGGTCACCGAGTCCGGCAAGGACGTCAAGGTCTTCAACCCGACGACCGACCGCTGCGAGGAGTCTCCCGCCTTGATCGGCTACGCGTTCCAGGACACCAAGATCATGGTCGGCCATGTGCTGGAGGACTACAAGGCGGGCTCGCTGCCGGCCGAGCCCCGCTTCTACGCCCTCGACGACCCCGCCGTGCAAGCCCTGAAGCTCTGCCCGTCGGCCTCGCACTACGAGTCCGTCGTCGCCGACACGACTGCGAAGCTGAACTCCGGGGCCATCACGCTGCCCCAGGGCGGCTGAGCATGCCGGCCCCCTCCCGCACGTCCGACGGCGCCGCCCCCGCGGCGCTGTCGGCGCGTGCGGTGACCAAACGGTACGGCGCGCTGCTCGCGAACGACGGGATCGACCTCGACGTCCGCCCCGGGGAGATCCTCGCGCTGCTGGGGGAGAACGGGGCCGGCAAGTCGACGCTGGTCAAGATCCTCTCCGGGCTGGTGCGACCGGACTCAGGTGAGGTGTCCGTCGGCGGCGCACCGCTGCCGGCCGGGGACCCGCAGGCCGCGCGCGCCGCCGGGATCGGCGTGGTCCACCAGCACTTCATGCTGGTCCCGGACATGACCGCCACGGAGAACGTCGCGCTGGCCCAAGGCACGACCGGCCGGTACGACGCAGCCGCGATCCGGGCCCGGCTCGTCGAGATCGGCGAGCGGCACGGCATGCGGGTCCGCCCGGACGTCCCGGTGGAGGCCCTCCCGGTCGGCGAGCGGCAACGGATCGAGATCCTCAAGTGCCTGCTCGGCGACGCCCGGGTGCTGCTCCTCGACGAGCCCAGCGCCGTGCTCTCCCCGGCCGAGTGGGACCGCCTCGCCGAGGTCCTTGCCGAGCTGGCCGCAGCAGGCCTGGCCATCGTGTTGATCACCCACAAGCTGGGCGAGATCGCGGCCGTGGCCGACCGGTGCACCGTGGTGCGGGGCGGGCGGGTCGTCGACACCGTCGAGGTCGGTGCGACCCCGCCCGAGGAGTTCGCCCGGATGATGGTCGGCCGGGACGTCGTGCTGCGCACCGAGCGGCCGGTGGTCCCGCCGGGTCCCGTGGTGCTCCATGTCGACGGGCTCACCCTCGCCCGGTATCGCGGCGACCGCGACCTCGGGCCCGTCGACCTGCGGGTGCGGGGCGGCGAGGTGCTCGGGGTCGCCGGTGTCGAGGGCAACGGGCAGAGCGAGCTCGCCGACCTCGTCGCAGGCGTGCGTACCCCCACGGCGGGCACGGTCACCGTCACGGCCCGCACCGGCGGTGGCCCCGGCCGCACCGGGACGATCGCCGAGGACCGACACTGCGACGGGTTGGCGCTACCGCTGTCGGTAACCGACAACCTCATGATGCGGGCGATCGGCGAGCCTGCCTTCAGCCGCGCAGGCGTGCTGCGGCCGGGCCGCATCCGCCGGCACTGCGCCGACCTCGTCGCCCGCTTCGACGTACGCACCACCGGGCTGGACACCCCCGTTGCGAGCCTTTCCGGCGGCAACCAGCAGAAGATCGTCCTGGCCCGGGAGATGCACGGCGAGCCCGATCTGCTCGTCGCCGCTCAGCCCACCCGTGGCCTCGACGTTGGCGCGATCGAGTTCGTGCACGCCCAGATCAACGCCCACAAGACCGCGGGCGGGGCGACCCTGCTCGTCTCCGCCGAGCTCGACGAGATCTTCGCCCTGTCCGACCGCATCGCGGTAATGTCGTCGGGCCGGGTCGTCGCCGTGCTCGACGCTGCGGACGCCACCCGCGACCGGATCGGCGAGCTGATGGCCGCCGGCGCAGAAGGAGCGACCCCATGAGACGGCTCGCCGTCGACCGGCGGGCTCTGCGCGGCGCTGCTGTCAGCCTGCTCGCCGTCGTCCTTGCGCTGGCGGTGTCCCTTTTGGTCATCGCCCTGAGCGGAGCCCCCGTGGGCGACGCCGCCCGGGCGATGTGGGACGGAGTCTTCGGCAGCCCCGCCCAGTTCGGCGCCACCCTGACCAAGTTCGTCCCCCTCGTCCTGGCCGCGGTCGGCTGGGTCGTCGCCTCCCGCGCGGGTCGGCTCAACGTGGGACTGGAGGGGCAGATCCTCGCGGGCGGCACCACCGCGGCGGTGGTCGGACTCCACCTGTCCGGCCTGCCGATGGCGGTGCACCTGCCGCTCGCGGTCCTCGCAGGGGCGGCCGGCGGCGCGGCACTCGGCGGCATCGCCGCCTGGCTGTGGGCTCGCCGCGGGGTCAACGACTTCATCGCCACGCTGCTCCTCACCCTGATCATGACCCAGATCGTGTCCTGGCTGGCCAACGGCCCGATGGAGGAACCGACCGGCACGCTCGGCCAGAGCTCCCCGGTGGCCGACTCGGCGCGCTGGCCGGTCCTGTTGGCGCGCACCACGCTGCGCTGGGACATCGTGCTGGTCGTGGTCGTGGTGCTGGCCGCCGCGTATGTGCTGCGCCGCACTGTCGTGGGCTACCGGCTGCGGCTGACCGGCGCGAACCCGTCCGCGGCCAAGGCCACGGGCACCCGGACCCGGCTGGTCGGGGTGGGCGCGCTGTGCACGTCGGCCGCCGTCGCCGGCGTCGCGGGCTCGTCACTCGTGCTGGCCGCTCCCGCAGGCAACCTCGCCCCCGGCTTCTCCGCGAACTACGGCTTCGACGGCATCGTCGTGGCGCTGCTCGCCCGCAACAACCCGCTCGCCTGCATCCCGGCCGCGCTCCTGCTGGCCGCGCTGCGCCAGGGCGGCGGGCTGATGGAGGCCAGGGTCGGCATCTCCTCCGGCCTGGTCACCGCAACCCAGGCCGTGGTGATCCTGCTGGTCACCGGCTCCGCATGGCTGGTCGAGCGCCGCCGTTCCCGGCGGCCCGCAGCGACCGCGGCGGAGCAACCCGCACGCGTCACCGAAGGAGCGCACTCGTGAACCCGTTCGACGTCGCCCTCTTCGCCGCCGCGATCCGGCTGTCGGTCCCGCTGCTGCTCGCCGCGCTCGGTGAGCTGATCTCCGAACGTGCCGGCGTGATCAACATCGGGCTCGAGGGGATGATGCTGTTCGGCGCCTACGCCGGCTTCCTCGCCGCGTACGCCACCGGCAGCGTCGGGCTCGGACTGCTCGCCGGGATCGGCCTCGGGCTGGTCCTCGGCGCGATCATGGCGTTCGTGTCGGTGACCCTGCGCGGTGACCCGATCGTCGTCGGGGTGGCGCTGAACCTGCTGGCCGCCGGGCTCACCCTGTTCCTCTACCGCCGGCGGTGCGGCGGC
>NZ_JAJSOK010000054.1 GCF_021283305.1 Pseudonocardia kujensis | reverse complement strand
CTGCCGTTCGTGGTCGAGGAGCTGCTGGCGGCTCCCGCCGCGCCGGTCCCGCCCACCTTCGCCGCGCTCGTCGAGGGCCGGCTCGACGCGCTGGACCCGGCGGCGCGACGCGCGGTCGAGGCCGCCGCGGTGCTCGGCGCCGCCCCGGACTGGCGGCTCCTCGGGCCGGTCGCCGGGCTCGCCGAGGACGAGATCGGCGCGGCCCTGCGCGGCGGGGTCGCCGAGGGTCTGCTGGTCCGCGACGCCGGCGGGCTCGGCTGGCCGCACGCCCTGACCCGGGAGGCGGTGCTCGCCGCGCTCCTGCCGCCCGAGCGGGCGCGGCTCGCGGCCCGCGCCGCCGAGGCGCTCGCGGAGGCGGACGGCGGGCCGGCCGCCGCCGCGCTGTTCGCCGAGGCCGGGCGGCCCGACCGGGCGGCCGCGCTGTACCTGCGCGAGGCGCGGACCGAGGCCGCCCGCGGCGCGCTGCGCGCGGCGGCCGACCACCTGGACGCCGCCGGGCGAGCCGGCCCCGGCCCGCCGCTCGACGCCGAGGTGCTGCGGGAGCGGATCCGCGTGCTCACCCTGACCGGTCGCGCCCACGAAGCGCTGGACCTCGGCACGGCCCGGCTGTCCGGAACCACCGGCGACGGGCACGCCGCCCTCTGCCTCGACCTCGCCCGCACCGCCGTCGTCGCCGGGCGGTGGGCCGCCGCCGACGACCTCGTCGAGCGCGCGGGGCGACCGGCCGACCCGCGCTCCGCGGTCCAGCTCGCCGACGCCCCCTTCGGCGCGGGGCGCGTGGACGAGGCCGCGGTCCTCCCGACCCGGGCGGTCTCGCGGGCCCAGGCCGCGGGCGACCCCGAGAGCCTGTGCGAGGCGCTCGGGGTGTTCGCCCGCACCCGCTGGCGGACCGACCTGGCCGCCACGACCGCCGCCTTCCGCCGCGCCGCCCAGGTCGCCGCCGAGCACGGCCTGCTGCCGTGGCGGGTCACCGCCCTGGCCGGGGCCGGGATGATGGAGGCCCTCGACGCCGACGAGCAGCCCACCCTCGAGCTCGCCTGCGCCCTCGCCCGCGACGCCGGGATGCTCGGCCAGCTGGCGGCGTCGGAGATCATCGTCGCCGACGCCGCGCTGATGACCGAGGGGCCGGCCGCGGGCGAGGTGCACTCCCGCCACGCCCTCGACACCGCGCTCCGCCTGCACCTGCCGGCCCTCGTGGACATCGCGCGGATCCAGACCGCGTACTCGCTCGCCGCCGGCGGCGACCCGGTCGGCGCCGAGACGCTCCTCGCCGCCGTCCCGGAACCGACCCCGGGGAACCGTGCGCTGACCGCCCTGGCCCGCGGCGTCGGCGCGATCGTCGAGCACGACCTGGCGCGCGCGGCCCGGGAGTTCGACGCGGAGATCGACCTCGTGCTGACCGACCGGGCGATGCCGATGATCGCCCCGGTCGGTGCCTGGCTGCTGCTCCACGCCGTGCTCGACGGCGGCGCGCGGGCCCGCGAACGGCTCACCACCCACCCGTCCGGCGTGTCCCGCTCGATCCGTGCCGCGCTCGCCTACGCCGACGCGGTCGCCGCGGGCCGGACCGGGCGCGCGGCCGAGGCCGCGGAGGCGCGCGTGCGCGGCGACCGGCTGCTCGGGCGCCGGGCGTGGTGGCGGCGGCTGCTCCGGCCGATGGTCCTCGAGTGCGCGGTGCGCGACGGCTGGGACGATCCCGTCCCCTTGTTGCGCGCCGATCTCGCCGCCCACGAGGCGGCCGGTGCCGAGCAGCAGGCCCGGACCTGCCGTGACCTGCTGCGGGCCGCCGGCGCGCCCACCCGGGGCCGGCACGGCACGACGGTCCCGGCCGGGCTGCGGGAGAAGGGCGTGACCCGGCGCGAGTACGAGGTCCTGGTCCTGGTCGGGCGGGGGCTCAGCAACCCCGAGATCGCGCGGCGGCTGGTGCTGTCCCGCCGCACCGTGGAGACGCACGTCGCGAACCTGCTGGCCAAGACCGGCGCGGCCCGGCGCACGGAGCTGCGCCGGTGGGCCGGGGGCGAAACTCCGTAGTCCTCACGGATCCGGCGGGCGGTGCCGGGGCGGACGCTTCCGGCCATGCAGACGAACCGCCTGATCGAGACCGACGTCCTGGTGGTCGGCGCGGGCCCCGCCGGCCTCGCCACGGCCCTGGCCGCCGTGACGCACGGGGCGCGGGTCCTCGTCGTCGAGCGGCGCGGCACCACCTCGACCATCCCGCGCGCCACCGGCGTGAGCACCCGGACGATGGAGATCGTGCGCGAGTGGGGGCTCACCGACGCGGTGCTGGCCGGGGCGATCGGCGACGTGCCGCCCCGGGTCGCCGTCGCCGAGACCCTCGCCGGTCCCGTGCGCGAGCACCGCGACGTCGGCTGGCCCTCGCGGCGCGACGCCCTGCGCGCCAGCCCGGCGCACCCGCTGCTGTGCCCGCAGGACCACCTGGAGCCCGTCCTCGTCACGGAGCTGCGACGCCGGGGCGGCGAGGTCCGCTTCGACAGCGCGCTGATCGACCTCGCGGTGACCGACGGGGTCGAGGCGCGGCTGGCCGGCGGGGAGCGGGTGCGGGCCCGGTTCGTCGTCGGGGCCGACGGGCCGCGCAGCCGGGTGCGTGCGGCCCTCGGCATCGGCATTCGCGACCTCGGCACGCTCGGCGACTACGCGCAGGTCCTGTTCCGCCCGGACGCGCCGTCGGGGGTCGACGCGATCTTCGCCCGTGACCCCCACGTGCTGTGGACCCTCGAGCACGCCGAGGCCGCCGGCGTGCTGCTGCCGGTGGGCGGGGGCCGCTGGTGCTACGCCCGGCAGCGGACCGCGGACTGCACCGGCGCCGAGCGCATGGCCGCCGCCACGCCAGGTTGGTGGCGGTGGCTGCTGCGTGCGGCGACGGGCCTGCCGCACCTCGAGCCGCGGCTGCTGGGGACACAGACCTTCACGATGGCCGCCGCCGTCGCGACCGCCGTGCGCTCCGGCCCCGGGTTCCTGGTCGGCGACGCCGCGCACCGGATGACCCCGGTCGGCGGCAACGGCATGAACACCGCGATCCACGACGGCCACGAGCTGGGCTGGCGCCTCGGCTGGACGGTCCGCGGGTGGGCGGGCCCGGCGCTGCTCGACTCGTACGCCGAGGAGCGCGAGCCGGTCGGGCGGGCGCGGGCCCTGCGTTCGCTGCGCCCGGGCGGGCCCGACCCGATCGACGGGCTCACCGGCGACCTCGGGCTGGCCTACCGCTCGTGCACGGTGGCGACCGACCCCGCCGACGGGGACGTGCACGTCGGCACCGGAACCGCACGGCCCGGCGAGCGCCTGCCGCACGTCCGGGTGCGCGACGAGCTCGGCCGCCGGGCCGCCCTGGACCTGCTCGGACCCGGGTTCACGCTGTTCACGGGGGCGGTCGACGCCCACTGGCGCACCGCGGCGGCGCACCTGCCGGTGCCCGTCGCGGTCCCGGCGGTCGGCGACCGGATCGCCCGCCGCTGCGGGCTCGAGCCGCGCTCCGCCCTGCTGGTGCGGCCGGACGGGGTGATCGCCTGGCGGCACGACGCCGCCGCGCGGGAGACCGCGGGCGACCACGCCCGGGCGCTGGCCCGGGCGGTCGGCAGGGCGGTCGGCCTGGAGCCCGCGGTGGCGTCCGCCGCATGATCTCCGGGCCCGAGGTCCGAATCGACGGGCGGAACCCCCGGGTCGTTCCGTACGCTGCCTCCCGATGGCGAGCGGCACGACGAGCGGCACGACGGGCGGGGCGGCGGACGGGGCACCGGGCGCAGCCCCGGGGCGGACGGAGCGGCGGGCGCGGATCGCGGTCGCGGCCGTCTTCCTCACCAACGGGGCGGTGTTCGCGAACCTGCTCCCCCGCTATCCCGAGATCAAGGCCTCGCTGGAGCTGAGCAACGCGCAGCTGGGCACGGCCGTGGCGGCCTTCCCGTTCGCGGCCCTGCTCGCGGGACTGACGGCGTCCGCCCTGGTCCGGCGGTTCGGCTCCGCGCGGGTGGCGAGCTTCGGCATGGTCGTGGTGGCCGTCGGCATCCTGCTCGCCGGGCTGGCGCCGAGCTGGGGCCTGCTGGCCGGGGCGCTGTTCGTGGCGGGGGCGGCCGACGCGGTGGTCGACGTCGGGCAGAACGCGCACGCCCTGCGGGTCCAGCGCCGCTACGGCCGCTCGATCTTCAACTCCTTCCACGCCACGTGGAGCGCCGGATCGGTGCTGGGCGGGCTGATGGGGTCCGCCGCCGCCGGGCTGGGGTTCCCCCTCGGCCTGCACCTGGGTGTCTCGGCCGGGATCTTCGTGGCGGTCGCGCTGGTCGCCTACCGGTTCCTGCTGCCCGGCCCCGAGGACGCCGAGCGCGAGCCCACCGCGGCGCCGGCGCGCCTGCGGTCCCGCGCGGGCGGGCGCGCGCTGCTGATCGTGCTGGTCCTCGGCGTGATCGCCGCGGCCGGCGCCCTGGTCGAGGACGCGGGCGCCTCCTGGGCGGCCGTCTACCTGTCCGGCACCCTCGGCGCGGCCGCGGCGGTGGCCGGCCTCGGGTTCGTGGCCCTGCAGGCGCTGGAGTTCCTCGGCCGGGTGGTCGGCGACCGGCTCGTCGACCGGTTCGGCCAACGGGCGGTGGCGCGGGGCGGCGCGACGATCGTGACCGTCGCGATGGGGCTGGCCCTGGCCTTCCCGACGGTCCCGGGCACCATCGCCGGGTTCGGCCTGGCCGGGCTCGGGGTGGCGACGCTGATCCCCGCCGCCATGCACGCCGCCGACGAGCTGC
Source organism: Pseudonocardia kujensis (assembly GCF_021283305.1). Lineage (GTDB taxonomy): Bacteria > Actinomycetota > Actinomycetes > Mycobacteriales > Pseudonocardiaceae > Pseudonocardia > Pseudonocardia kujensis. The sequence goes on along the minus strand of NZ_JAJSOK010000054.1, from coordinate 49,571 downwards.
CGGGGCTGCCCACCGGGGCCGGCCTGACGGTCGTCAGCTGGCTGCTGCGGATCGGCTTCCTGGTGGCGCCCCCCGTCGTCGGGCTCGTGGCCGACGCGACCTCGCTGCGCGCCGGCCTGCTCGTCGTCCCCCTTGCGGGGCTGGTGATCCTCGCGGGCGCGGCGGCGCTCCCCCGCCGCGCCGTGCGTCACGCCGAGAGCACGAAGCCCTCGTAGCCCTTCTCCGCGACCTCCGCGCAGGTCCGCGCGTAGGCGGCCATGCCGCCCGCGTACGGCATGAACACCCGCGGCTTGCCCGGGACGTTCGCGCCCAGGTACCACGACGTCGTGGCCTGCGGCAGCAGCGTCCGCTCCGCCACCTCGTTGACGTGCGCCACCCAGTCCCGCTCGGCCTCCTCGGTGGTCTCCATCCGCGAGACGCCCTTCTCCCGCAGGTGCACGAGGCAGTCCGCGATCCACTCCACGTGCTGCTCGATCGCGGTGGGCATGTTGCACAGCACCGACGGGCTGCCCGGCCCGGTGATCGTGAACAGGTTCGGGAACCCGGCGACCTGCAGCCCGAGGTGCGTCACCGGCCCGGCGGACCACTTCTCGCGCAGCGGCAGCCCGCCCGCGCCCCGGATGTCGAGGCCGAGCAGCGGCCCGGTCATCGCGTCGAACCCGGTCGCGAAGACGATCACGTCCAGCGGGTGCTCCTGGCTCGTCCGGATCCCGGCGGGGGTGATCTCCCGGATCGGGTCGGCCCGGACGTCGACGAGCGAGACGTTCGGCCGGTTGTAGGCCTCGAAGTAGTCCGTGTCGATCGGCGGGCGCTTGGTGGCGAAGCCGTGGTCGCGCGGGGTCAGCTTCTCGGCCGTCTCCGGGTCCCGGACGATCCCGCGGATCTTGGCCCGGATGTAGTCCGACGCCGTCTCGTTGGCCTCGCGGCTGGTCAGCAGGTCGGCGAAGGAGGCCCGGAACTTCAGGCTCCCCCGCTCCCACGCCGCCTCGTAGATCGCCGTCCGCTCCGCCTCGTCGACCGCGAGCGCGGAGACCTCGCTGATCAGGAACGGGTGCCCGTTCGTCGACTCGCGCTGGATCTGGCGGATCTCGTCGTAGCGGGCCTTCACCTCGGCGCGCTCCGCGGCGGAGACGGGACCGTTGCGCGCGGGGATGCTGTAGTTCGCGGTGCGCTGGAAGACGGTGAGGTGCGCGGCCTGCTCCGCCACCACCGGCACCGCCTGGATCCCGGTCGAGCCGGTCCCGACGATCCCGACCCGCTTCCCCGCCAGGTCCACGCCCTCGTGCGGCCAGCGCCCGGTGTGGAACCACTCGCCGGCGAACGTGTCGAGCCCGGGGATGTCCGGGACGTTCGCCGTGGACAGGCAGCCGACGGCCGTGACCAGGAACCGGCAGGTCAGCGTGCGGTCGGCGGTGCGCACCGTCCAGGTCGAGGTGTCGTCGTCGAACGCCGCGGACTCGACCCGGGTGTCCAGGTCGATGTCCCGGTACAGGTCGAACCGCTCGGCCACGTGCTCGAGGTAGGCGCGGATCTCGAAATGCTCCGGGTAGCGCTCGGTCCACTCCCACTCCTGCTGGAGCTCCTCGTCGAACGAGTACGAGTAGTAGTAGCTCTCGGAGTCGCACCGCGCGCCCGGGTACCGGTTCCAGTACCAGGTGCCGCCGACCCCGCCGCCCTGCTCGAGCACCCGCACCCGGAAGCCCTCGGAGCGCAGCCTGTGCAGGGCGTAGAGGCCGGAGAACCCGGCGCCGACCACCACCACGTCCAGATCGGTGTCCGGACCGTTGCGAAACGTCATCGTTCCCTCCCGCCACCCCACTCTGCGCGACGCGGCCGTGATCCGCCAGATGCACCTGCCTCAAAGCCGAGGTGTGGCCGGCTCCCGCAGCGCGGCGGGGGGCCGGCTGAGAAGGTGGGGCATGGCAGGAACGACCTACCGGATCGCGCTCGTCCCCGGCGACGGCATCGGGCAGGAGGTGGTCCCGCCCGCGACCGCCGTGCTCGACGCCGTCGGCCGCCGGCACGGGATCTCCTTCGCCTACGACGAGTTCGACTGGTCCTGTGAGCGCTACGCCCACGAGGGCGCGATGATGCCGGCCGACGGCCTCGACCGGATCCGGTCGCACGACGCGATCCTGCTCGGCGCGGTCGGCTGGCCCGGCGTCCCCGACCATGTCTCGTTGTGGGGCCTGCTGATCCCGATCCGCCGCGCCTTCGCGCAGTACGTGAACCTGCGGCCGATCGCGGTCCTCGACGGCGTGCCGTCGCCGCTGACGGGAGCGAAGCCCGGCGAGGTGGACTTCGTGGTCGTCCGGGAGAACGCCGAGGGCGAGTACTCGGAGATCGGCGGCCGGATGAACCGCGGCCTGCCCTCCGAGCTGGCCGTGCAGGAGGCGGTGTTCACCCGCGCCGGGATCACCCGGATCGCCGACTACGCCTTCACGCTGGCCGAGTCGCGGCGCGGGCACGTCACGAGCGCCACCAAGTCCAACGGCATCGTGCACACCATGCCGTTCTGGGACGAGGTGGTGGCCGAGCGGGCGGCCGCGCACCCGGGGGTCGCGCTACGCACCGAGCACATCGACGCCCTCGCCGCCAAGCTCGTGCTCCGGCCCGCGGACTTCGACGTGATCGTGGCCTCGAACCTGTTCGGCGACATCCTGTCCGACCTCGCCGCCGCGGTCGCCGGCTCCATCGGGATCGCGCCGTCGGGCAACCTGAACCCGGAGCGGGAGTTCCCGTCGATGTTCGAGCCCGTGCACGGTTCGGCGCCGGACATCGCCGGCAAGGACCTGGCGAACCCGTTGGGCGCCATCTGGTCCGCCGCGATGCTGCTCGACCACCTCGGGCACCCGGAGGCGGGCGCCGAGGTGGTCGGTGCGATGCGGGCCCAGCTCGCGGACGGCGTCCGCACCCGCGACCTGGGCGGCACGGCCGGGACCGCGGAGTTCACCCGCGCCCTCCTCGACCGACTCTGAGGCGCGGCCGCCGGGGAGGGACTCCGAGGGACGGTCTCAGCGCCCCGGCACCGGCCGGCGCAGCCGGTCCACGAGGTGCGCCGGGGCGTCCGGGCGGGCCTGCAGGTCCTCGGCGAGCCGGGCCCGGTCCCCCTCCGGCAGCAGCCCGGTGAACGGGGCGGCCGGCCGGAACCGGGCGAGCCGGAAGCGGAGGCGGCCGCGGCGGTGCTGCCGCACCAGGCCCCACCCCGTGACCCCGAGGGCGGCGGCGACCAGGCACGACGCGGCGACCCCGGAGCCGGGCGCCCCGTGGGCGACCACGAGGACGGCGAGCACGAGGGCGGACAGCAGTGCGACGAAGCGACTCATGATCCGATCTCCGGTCCGGCCCGACGACCGGCCCGCGGCGGGCGGGACCCCGCGCCCCGCCCGCCGCGCCGGCCGGCAGGCGGGTCAGGCGTCCGTGGCGGGCGCGATGTTCTGGTTGAGGTGGAAGACGTTGTCCGGGTCGTAGCGGCGCTTGACCCGCGTGAGCCGGTCGTGGTTGCCCCGGTAGGAGGCCCGCACCCGGTCGTCGCCCTCCTCCATGAGGAAGTTGACGTAGGCGCCGCCCGCGGAGGTCGGGTGCAGCTCCTCCCAGTACTCGCGGGTCCACCGGGTGATCTCCTCGGCGTTGGCCGGGTCCGGGTCGACCCCGACGATCACCCCGGCCCACCCGCCGCCGCGGTAGGCGAACGCGGTCTCGTCCTCGGCGACGCGGGAGGCCGCGCCGTCGATCGGGTACAGGTGCATCGTGGAGTGCCCGCTGGGCAGCCGCGGCCCGAACTTCTCGTGCACGGCGATCCCGGCGTCGGAGATCTCGTCGAAGAAGTCCGCGCGCCAGTACCACTGCAGCCCGGCCGGGTAGAGGCCGTCGAAGGCGCTCTGCAGGGCCGTGAACGGCATGGGCTGCACGCCGACGAGCAGCGGCGACCCGAACTCGCGGACCGGCGCCAGCACCTCGTCCGCCCGGTCGTGCGGGCCGGTGTAGCACCAGACGATGCCGCAGGCCCTTCGGCCCCACAGCTCCTCCGGGAAGGGCGGCGCGGGCGGGATGGTGAGCAGCGCGAACCAGCCGCTCAGCTCCTCCGGCAGCGAGGGCACCACGGTGCGGTACCAGCGCAGCACCTCGGCCGTGTCGGCCAGGTCGTAGAGCACGGGGCCGGCGACGACGGTCCCGCGCTCGCCGATCTCGTGGCAGCGGAACGTGAACGACGTGACGATCCCGAAGTTGCCGCCACCCCCGCGCAGGGCCCAGAACAGGTCCGGGTGCGAGCCGGTGCTCGCGGTCACGACGTGCCCGTCCGCGAGCACGACGTCGGCGGAGACGAGGTTGTCGACCGTGAGGCCGAACCGGCGCGTGAGGTAGCCGATGCCCCCGCCGAGCGCCAGGCCGGCGACGCCGGTCGAGGCGATGAAGCCGGAGGGCGTGGCCATGCCGTGGGCCACCGTGGCGTGGTCGACGTCGCCCCATGTGCACCCGGCGTCGACCCGGACCGTGTGTCCGGCGGGGTCCACCGCGGTGCCGCGCATCGCCGACAGGTCGATCGTCAGCGCACCGTCCCGTACCCCGAGGCCGGCGGCGTGGTGCCCGCCGCTACGGACGGCGATCTCCTGGTCGTGGGCGCGGGCGAACCGCACCGTGGCCACGACGTCGGCGGTGCCGTGGCAGCGGGCGATCGCCGCGGGCCGCTGGTCGATCATGCCGTTGTAGACGGCGCGCGCGGCGTCGTAGCCCGGGTCGCCGGGCCGGACCAGCTCGCCGCGCAGGGCGGCCGCGAGCTCCGGGTAGGGGGCGGTGGTGCGCGCAGGCGTGGTGGTCACGCTCGCTCCTTCTCGGTCGGTGCCTCCGACGTGCTCGGACGCGACACCCACCGATCCTCGGAACGCGCCGTTCACCCTCCGTTCGGGCCGCGCGTCGGCGCTCAGGTGGCCGGGCGAACGCCGAACGCCGCGGCCGGAACGCCGCGGAGCTCGAGGTCGGCGCGGCACCGGGCGAGCAGCGCGACGCTCCCCTGTTCGGCGGCCAGGTCGGCCGCGGCCCGCAGCCGCGCGACGGCGCGCCCGCTCCCGTTCCCGCCGTCGTCGTCGTACGCCGCCCGCCGGCGCATCACCTCGGGGGCCCACCACAGGTCGTCGTGGGCCCGGCCGGCCGCGAGCGCGGCGTCGAGGGTGGCGACGGCCTCGTCGCGCCGGCCGTCCCGGTCGAACCGGTCGGCGAGCAGGGAGAGCCAGTACGGCATCCGCGCGAAGGCGTCGTGCGCCTCGAGGCTGGCGATCCCGGCCCGGAGGAGGTCGGTGCCCGAGGCGTCGGTCCGCGACCACCCGTCGAGGACCAGGCCCCAGTCCCCGTAGTAGGCGAACCCGTAGCGGTCGCACAGCCCGCGCAGCTCGTCCACGACGCGGCCGAGCTCCGCCCGGTCGTCGCGCAGCTGGTGGGTGATGGCCCCGTAGGCGAGCGCGACGGCGAGGACGTAGGCGTTGCCGGTCGTACGGGCCAGGGCGATCGCGTCCGCGCTGCTGGTCAGCGCGGCGTCGGGGTCGCCGAGGAGCCACTGCGCGTGCGCCGCGAACGCCCGCCCGTGCACGTCGGACCGGGTGCCGATGCTGAGCGGGTGGAACCCGCCGAAGCCGGCGGACAGGGTGAGGTGCTCGAGCGCCTCGGCGGGCCGGCCCAGGCTGAGCGCCGAGCCGCCGTACGCGAAGTGCGCGGGACCGCTCAGCTCGGAGTCCGGCTCGACGAGGGCCAGGGCGCGCCCGGCCGCCCGGTGCGCCTCCTCGGTGTCGCCGTGGACGAACAGCGAGGCCCACAGCCCCACCAGGCCGTTGAGCAGCGAGTCCCGGCGGCCGAGCGCCTCGGCCCGGGCGATCGCGTCCTCCAGGGTCGCGCGCACCCGCGGCGAGGAGTACCCGAGCTGCGCGTTCAACGGGGCGGCGAGGGCCTCCAGCAGGGTCAGCTCGCGCCGGGCGCGGTCCCGGCCCTCGGGCAGGGTGTGCACGATCGCCAGCGCCTCGTCCAGCAACCGGACGGCCTCGCCGTGCGCGAACATCCCGGCCGCGACGTCGGCGGCGCGCCGGTAGCACGCGACGGCCCGCTCGCCGTTCCCGCTGCGGGCGTACTGCTCGGCGAGCTGGGCCGAGATCCCCTCGGGGTCCGCCGCGTGCAGGATCTCCAGGGCCTGCGCGACCCGTCGGTGCAGCAGCCACCGCCGCGGCGGGCTGACCTGGGTGTACGCGGCCTCGCGCAGGAGGTCGTGGGAGAAGTCGTACGCGTCGGCGGTCTCGCGCAGGATCCGGGCGCGCCAGAGCTCGTCGACGGCCCCGACCACCGCGTCGGCGTCGAGGTCGGCGGCCTCCGTCAGCAGGTCGAGGCCGAAGTCCCGGCCGACCGCGGCCGCCAGCCCCGCGATCTCGCGGGCGGCCGGGCTCGTCTGTGCCAGCCGCCGGACGAGCACGGCGGTGACCCGGCCGTCCGGGACCGCGCCGGACCCGTCGCCCGCCCGGGCCGTCTCGACGATGTAGAGGGGGAACCCGCCGGTGGTGGCCTGCAGCAGTGCCGCGGCGCCGGGCTCCGGGGCCCGCCCGGTGACCGCCTCGACGAGCGTCGCGGTGTCGGCGGTGTCGAACGGCGGCAGCGCGACCTCGGTGAGGAGACCGGTCGCCCGCATGCGGGTGGTCCACTGCGCGAGCCCCGGCTCGTGGTCGTCCGGCTCGTCGCGGACGGTGGCGACCACCAGGATCGGGGCGTCCGGGGTCAGCGCGAGGCAGAACGTGAGGAAGGCCAGCGTCTCCGGGTCGCACCAGTGCAGGTTGTCGATCGTCAACAGGACCGGGCGGCCGAGGTGCAGCAGGGCGCGGGTGATGCCCTCGTGGAAGCGGTGGCGCTGCCAGGCGTCGACCATCGCCGGCGGGCCCGGGTCCGTCCGGGTCCGCGCCGCCGGGACCAGCCGCTCGACCTCGGTGCGCCAGACGTCGTCGAGCCCGGTCAGGGCCGACCGGATAGCCGGGGTGCGCAACCAGTCCGCCACCGGGGCGAGCGCCAGCCGGCCCGCGGTCCCGAAGCACTGCGCGCCCGCGACCACCCCGCCCTCGCGGCGGACGCGGTCGGACAGCTCGGTCATCAGCCGGGTCTTGCCCACCCCGGCGTCGCCGTGCAGGAGGACCAGGCCCGGGTGGCCGGCCGCGGCCGCCCGCCACCGCTCCTGCAGGAGCCGCACCTCCCGGACCCGGCCCACGAGCTGCGTGCCGGCCCGGCCGGTGCGCGTGGGCGCCGTGGCCGGCGCCGGTGCGGGGCCGCCGCGGGCCAGCACCCGGTTGAGTGTGGTGCGGGTGAGCGGGTCGGGCGCCACACCGAGCTCGCGCTCGAGGATCGACGCGCAGCGGTGGTAGGTGCCCACCGCCCCGGCCCGGTCCCCCGCCTCGGCCTGCAACGCCATGAGCGTCCGGTAGCCGGCCTCCTCCAGCGGCCGCAGCTGCACCCGGCGCTTCGCGGGCCCGACGGCCTCGGCGGGATCGCCGCCGCGGGCCTGCACCTCCACGACCCGGTCGAGCAGGTCCACGCACTGCTCCTCGAGCGCCGCGCGCGCCTCCAGCACCCAGTCGTCCGTGCCGCCGGGCAGGAACTCGCCGCGGTACCGGTCGAGGGCGGCGCCGGCATGGCCGAGGAACCCGTCGGTGTCGCCCCGCGCCCGGGCGGCCAGTGCGGCGGCGCGCGACCGGGCGAACTCGCGGACGTCGACCCGGCAGTCGGGGGCGTCCTGCCAGCACAGGTCCCGGGTGCTCACCACCAGCGAGGCCCCGTCGTCGAGCAGGCCCCGCAAGTGGTGCAGCTCGCGGCGCAGGTTGGTCAGCGCCTGGTCGTCCGTGGAGTCCGGCCAGAACAGCGGGGCGATCCGGTGCCGGGGCTGCGGCGAGCCCGCGTGCACCACGAGGAAGGCGACCAGCAGCAGGCTGCGCGAGGACCGGACCCGGACCGCGCCGCCGGGGTCCCGGACCACCTGCTCGCCCAGGAGGGTGACCTGCAGCATCGCGGCGTCACCTCCGCACGGCCGACCGAGCCGGGCACCTGCCCGTCAGCGTCCCGGCCGGGCCCGGCCGACGGCAGGGCCGGGTGGACGACGGCCCGTCGACCGAACGGGGCAGTGAGGACCCGGGCGGGACAAATCGGACACTGGGAGGTCACGCCGCGCACGGCACCCGGGAGCTCGCCAGCTCCGCCGCGAAGCCGACCTCGTGGGCGCCCGGCATGGCGATCGCCGCCGGGAACACGGTGAAGAACAACGCCTGGGCCGCGACGTTCTCCGCGAGCACGTCGGCGTGCACCGCCCGGTGCCCGGCGGCCCGGCCGAGCTCGACGACGCTGCGCACCAGCCGGGCGCCGATCCCCCGACCCTGCCACTCGTCGACGACCTCGACGGCGAGATCGGAGGGGCCGTCGGCCACGGCGACCAGCCGGGCGATCCCGACCGGCCGGCCGTCGGCGGTGAAGGCCGCGACCGCGATGTGCGACCGCCCGTCGACCGCCGCGAGCGCCTCGCGCACGTCCGGGGTCGGGCGTGGGGCCGGGGTGTGGAAGCGCAGGTACCGGCTCGTCGGCGAGAGCGCCCCGACGACGGCGTCGAGCACGTCGAACCGGCCGGGCCCGAGCTCGACGATCCGGACCTCGGCGCTCACCGGAACACCAGCGTGGTGAGCAGGGCCAGGGCGAGGGCCCCGAACAGCGCGATCGGCAGGTTGCGGGTCCGGTGCCACAGCACCCAGGCCCCGGCCGCCGCGAGGAGGGCGGGCACCGTGCCGGCGACGGTGATCGCCCCGTGCGGGGCGAGCAGCGCCGGCGCGACGATCGCACCCAGGACCGCGGGGCCGACGTGGGGCAGCACCCGCGCGAGCGGCGCCGGCGGCGCGGGCCGGGCGAGCACCAGGAACGCCGCTCGCATCACGTAGGTCCCGGCGCCGACGGCGACGAGGACGAGCAGCTCACGCATCACGCGCTCCGTCCGATTGTCGGGTCCGCACGCGCCGGGCGTCGACCGCGACGCCGGCGGCGATGCCGGCCACGGCCCCGACGACCAGGCCGAGACCGAGCGGCAGGGTCATGGCGCTCACCGCGACGGCGCCGGCGGCCGCCGCGGCGGCGTACGCGGCGCGACCGGTGAGCATCGGCAGCAGCAGGAGCAGGAAGGTCAGCGGCGCCGCGAGCTCGACATGCAGCCACTGCGGCAGCAGGCCGCCCAGCAGCACCCCGGCCCCGGTCAGCAGCTGCCACGCCGTGTAGAGCGTGACGCCGACCGTGAGGTAGTAGACGAGCCGCGCGCGCGACCCGCCGCCGCGGTCGGGGCGACCGAAGCGCCCGATCGCCAGCGCGTACACGGGGTCGGTCAGCACGTACCCGCCGAGCCACCGCCAGCGGCGCGGCCACTCCGCTGCGTAGGGGGCGAGCGAGGCGCCGTACAGCAGCATCCGCGCGCTGATCACCAGCGCGGCGAGCACCACGAGGACGGCGCCCGCCCCGCCGTCGAGCAGGGTGACCGCCACGAGCTGGGCGGCGCCGTTGAACAGCAGCGGCGAGGAGGCCCAGGCCACCCACGGGGGCAGCGTCGTGCCGGCCAGCGTGGCGCCCAGCGTCAGGCCGAAGGGGAGGTAGGCCGCGATCACCGCGGCGGAGTCCGTCAGGGCCCGCCGGACCGGCGACGGTCCGGCTTCCGGGGCGCCGGGCTCGCTGCGGCAGGCGCTCATGCCGCCACCCGCCAGGTGCCCCACTCGCGGGCCCGCACGGACACGGACTCCGCGGCCACGAACGCCTCGGTCGACCACCACTGCCGGAACCGCTCCTCGCCGACGGCAGCGAGCAGCCCGGAGGTCTGGGAGGCCTGGGCGCGCAGCGCGACGACCTTGCGGTCGACCTCCGCCGATGAGAGGCGGAGCTCGGCGGCCAGCGCGGAGGCGGGGGTGCGCAGCGGCAGTCCGTGGGCGAGGAAGACGTCGAACGCCGCCCGCGCCGGCTCCCACTGCTCCACGAACTCCTCGGTGGTCGTCGCGTAGAGCAGCCGGGCCCGGGGCGCGGCGAGCGCACGGGCCTCGGTGGCCCAGGCCGAGACGGTCTGGTGGTCCTCGTGCCCGGTCATGCCCTCCGGGCCGAACGTCACGATCGTGTCCGGGGCGACGGCGCCGACGATCCCGGCGAGCCGCCACACCATCGCGTCGTGCGGCTGCGCGGCGCAGCGCCCGTCGGTGACGCCCAGCACGTGGTGCTCGGTCACGCCGACGACGGCCAGCGAGGCCCGCAGCTCGTGCGCCCGGACCGCGGCCAGCCGTTCCGGGGGCCAGCGCTCCGGCTCGGCGGTGCCGTGCTCGCCGAGCGTGGCGGTCACGCAGACCACCCGGTTACCGGCTTCCGTGGCCGCGGCCATCAACCCGGCCGAGAGGAAGGCCTCGTCGTCGGGATGGGCCCAGACGCCGAGCACGGTGCCGAGGTCGGCGGCGTCGGTGATCGCCGGGGCCGGGCGGAGGGAGGACGGCGTGCGGGACATGGCTGCTCCTGGGGCAAGGGGGTGGACCGGGTCTGCGAGCGAGTACGGACCCGACGCTAGGAACGGCCCGTTCGGCGCTCGTTCGAGCCGCGTTCGGTGACCCGGGCCACCCGAACGCCCGCGAGGAACCCGCTTGACCTCAACCGCAGTTCAGCCTGCAGGGTCGTGGCGTGACGATGCCGCCGAACGAGCTGCCGGGCCCGGTCCCGACCGTCCGCGACGAGCTGTTCGGGCACCGCCGGCGCGCGGTGACCGTGGGGATCGTGCTGCTGATCAGCCTCGTCGCGTTCGAGCAGATGGGCGTCGGCACCGCCATGCCGGCGGTCGTGGCCGAGCTCGGCACCCTCGCCGACTACGCCTGGCCCTTCGTCGCCTTCATCGCCACGACGGTCGTGGGCACCGTGCTCGGCGGCCGGTGGTGCGACGCCCGCGGTCCCCGCCTGGTGCTGCTGCTCGCCCCGGCCGTGTTCGGGCTGGGCCTGCTCGTGGCCGGCACCGCCGGGTCGCTGCCCTGGCTGCTGGCCGGGCGGCTGCTGCAGGGCCTCGGCGCGGGCGCCCAGGGCGTCGCGGTGTACGTGCTGATCGCGCTGGTGTACTCCGAGCGCGCCCGGCCCGCGGTCTTCGGTCTGGTGTCGTCGGCGTGGGTGGTGCCGTCGCTGGTCGGGCCCCCGGTCGCCGGTGTGGTCACCGAGCACCTGTCCTGGCACTGGGTGTTCCTCGGGCTGCTGCCGCTGGTGGCGCTGGCCGTGCTGCTGGTGCTGCCGGCGGTGCGCGGGCTCGCCCCGCCCGCCGAGCCCGCGCCGCCGCACCGCGGCCTGGTGCCGGCGGCGGTGGCGGCGGCACTCGGCGTCGCCGCGCTGAGCTGGGCCGGGCAGCACCCGACCATCGTCGGTGCGCTGCTGGCGGCGGCCGCGCTGGCCGTGCTCGTCCCGGCGCTGCGGCGGCTGGTCCCGGCGGGCACCGTCCGGGCGCGGCGCGGGATCGCCGCCGTGGTCGCCGGGCGCGGGTTGATCGCCGGGGCGTTCTTCACGGTGACCGCCTTCCTGCCGCTGATGCTGACGGCGACGCACGGCTGGTCGCTGTCGGCGGCCGGGCTGCCGCTGATCGTCGGCTCCTTGGGCTGGTCCGGGGCGGCCGCCTGGCAGGGGCGGCGGCCGGAGCTGGCGCGGCCGCGGCTGCTGCGGATCGGGATGCTGCTGATCGCGACCGGGACGGCCGGCCTGCTGGTCGTCGCCCCGCCCTGGGGTGTCGCCTGGGCGGCGCCGCCGCTCTGGCTGGTCGCCGGAGTGGGCATGGGCCTGGGCTTCTCCTCGCTGTCCGCGCTGTTGCTGGCCGCCTCGCGCGCCGACGAGGTCGGCTACCACTCCTCGGCCGCCCAGCTCGCCGACCAGCTCTCCCAGGCCACCTTCGTCGGGCTCGGCGGCGCGCTGCTCGCCGTGCTGGTCACCCCGGCCGTCGCGCTGCCCGTGCTGCTGGTCGTGCTGGTCGTGCTCGCCCTGGTCGGCGCGGCCGTCGCGCCCCGCACGGCGCCGCACCCGGTCGACCGGTGACCCGCGCCCCGTCGCAGGAGGAGATCCACGACATGAGGGTCACGTCCCGGCAGGGCACAGGTTGTGATCGTGCGACCTCCGGGTAGCACCCGCCGGTGACGACAGCACGTGAGCGGCTGCAGCGCGCGGCCGCGGACCGGTTCGACTTCCCCGAGCTGCACCCCGACCAGCTCGACGGCATGGAGCACCTCCTCGAGGGCCGCGACGTCCTCGCCGTCCTGCCCACCGGCGCCGGCAAGTCGGCGATCTACCAGGTGCCGGCCGTGCTCCTCGAGGGCCCGACCGTCGTCGTGTCGCCGCTGATCGCGCTGCAGCACGACCAGCAGCAGGGGCTCGCCGAGCGCGACGTCCCCGAGGCGGTCACCGTCAACTCCGCCCAGGCCGCCGCCCGCACGAACCACGCCTGGGAGGCGCTCGCCGCGGGTGCGGCCGAGTACCTGTTCCTCGCGCCCGAGCAGCTCGCCAAGGACGAGGTCGTGGAGCGGCTGATCGAGGCCGGGACCAGCCTCTTCGTGGTCGACGAGGCGCACTGCGTCTCCGAGTGGGGCCACGACTTCCGCCCCGACTACCTGCGCATCGGCGCGACGATCGCGCGCCTCGGCCACCCGCCGGTGGTCGCGCTGACGGCCACCGCCGCGCCGCCGGTGCGGGCGGACATCGTCGAGCGCCTGGGCCTGCGCGAGCCGCGGGAGATCGTCGCGAGCTTCGACCGGCCCGAGCTGCACCTCACCGTGCAGGTCTACGCGGACGACGACCTCCGGCACCGCGAGATCGTGGAGCGGGTGCGCGAGCTGCCGAAGCCGGGCCTGGTCTACGTCGCCACCCGCAAGGAGGCCGAGCGGTACGCCGAGGCCCTGGCCGGCCCGGACCTGCGCGCCGCGCACTACCACGCGGGGCTGAACCGCAAGCGCCGCGTGGAGGTCCACGACGGCTTCCTCGACGGCACGTTCGACGTCGTCGTCGCCACCTCCGCGTTCGGGATGGGCATCGACAAGCCGGACGTGCGGTTCGTGCTGCACGCCGCCTCCCCCGGCTCCCTCGACGCCTACTACCAGCAGATCGGGCGGGCCGGCCGGGACGGCGGGCCGGCGACGATCGAGCTGCACCACCATCACGACGACCTGCGCCTGCAGCGGTTCCTGGTGGCCCGCCGGCCCAAGCCGGAGGCGCTGCGCGCGGTCCTCACCGCCCTGGAGCAGGGCCCGGTCACGGGCAAGGAGCTGGGCGAGCGCTCCGGGCTGTCGCCGCAGCGCCGGACCACCGCGCTCAACCTGCTCGAGCAGGTGGGCGCGGTGCGGATCGAGGAGGGCCGGGTGTCCCGCGCCGACCTGTCGGCGCAGGAGGCGGTCGACGCCGCCGCGGAGGCCGCCGAACGGCACCGCCGGCTCGTCCGCTCCCGTATCGACCTGGTGCGCGAGTACGCCGAGACCGGCGGGTGCAGGCGCCGCTACCTGCTCGGCTACTTCGGCGAGGAGCTCGGCGGGCCGTGCGGGCACTGCGACACCTGCGGCTCGGGGTCGGCCGCCGAGCACGTGCCGGCCGACGTCGGCGACGAGGACGCCGCGTTCACGCCCAGCACCCCCGTCCGCCACCCCGAGTGGGGCGACGGCGTGGTGCTCGCCACCGAGGCCGACCGGCTCACCGTGCTGTTCGACGAGCGCGGCTACACCACGCTCTCCCGGGAGGCCGTGGAGGAGAGGGGCCTCCTCGACGTCCGGGAGTGACTCACCGGTCGAGCAGCTCCTTCACCGCGGCGTCGATGAACGCCGTGTCCACCGGGTTCCTCCCGCCGCCCGCGAAGTGCCCCCACACCCCGGGGATCACGCGCAGCTCGGCGTCCTGCATGTGCGAGACGGCCCACGCCTCGTCCTCCGGCGGGAAGTACAGGTCCTTCTCCGCCGGCATCACGATCGCCTTCGCCCGGATCGAGGCGAGGGCCTCCTCGGTGGACGAGAACCCCGGCGTCTTCCCGACGGCGCCGTTCCACCAGGTGTCGAGCATCGTGAGCAGGTTGTTCGGGTCCCGGCCGTCGAGGAAGAAGCCCTCCCAGAAGTCGACGACGAAGTCCTCCAGCGAGGAGTGGCCCAGCTCGCGCCACACCTCGTCCCAGTAGAAGGCCTGCGAGAAGCCCCAGCCCGCGTAGATCCGGGCGAAGGCCCGCAGACCGCCGACGGGCCAGTCGTCCGGCGGGTACCAGCCGCCGTCGAAGCCCACCGACGCGGTCAGCGCCGCGCGCAGCGAGTCCAGGAAGACCTTGTTGTGCGGGGCGGTCCGCGGCGAGCCGCAGAAGGGCAGCATGCGCTGCACCATCTCCGGGTGGCTGACCGCCCACTGGTAGGTCTGCCCCGCGCCCATCGACCAACCGAGCACCAGCGGCAGCGTCTCGACGCCGAACACCTCGGTGACGAGCCGGTGCTGCGCCGCGACGTTGTCCCGCACGTCGATCCTCGGGAACCGGGCCCGGTCCCACGGCGGCGGGGTGTTCGACGGCGACGACGACAGCCCGTTGCCCAGCATGTTCGGCACCACGATGAACCACCGGGCCGGGTCGAGCGCCATCCCCTCGCCGATGAGCCACTCGTTGTCCCAGTGCCGCCCCGAGTACCAGGTCGGGTAGAGGATCAGGTTGCTGCGGTCGGCGTTCAGCTCGCCGTAGGTCTGGTAGGCGATCCGGGCCGGCCGCAGCGTCACGTCCACCTCGAGCGGCAGCTCCGGGATCTCGTGGACCTCGTACGAGGCGTCCGGACCCGTCACGAGCTCACCGCACAGCTCCCCCGGTCCTTGCGCACCGGGCCGCTCGCCGAAGGCCGCACGTCGTCGTCGAAGATCGCGGTCGGCAGGTAGAGCGAGCAGCAGGCGTTCGGGATGTCGACGACGCCGGAGACGCGGCCCTCGATCGGTGCCGACCCGAGCAGCAGGTAGGCCTGCGGGCCCGAGTAGCCGAACTTCTCCAGGTACGTGACGGCGTTGAGGCAGGCGTTGCGGTAGGCCTCGGTGGCGTCGTTGTAGAGCTGGGTGTCGGTCTCGTGCTGCACGCCGATGCCGATGAAGGTGAGGAACTCGGAGTACCGCGGCTCGACGTTGCCCGGCATCAGGATCGGGTTGGTGGTCACGCCGTAGGTCTCCATGCCGCCCTTGATGAGGTCGACGTGGAAGTCGATGAACCCGCCCATCTCGATGGCGCCGCAGAAGGTGATCTCGCCGTCGCCCTGGGAGAAGTGCAGGTCGCCGCCGGAGAACAGGGCGCCCGGCACGTGCACCGGGTAGAAGACGCGGCTGCCGCGGGTGAAGTTCTTGATGTCGTGGTTGCCGCCGTTCTCGCGGGCGGGCACGGTGCGGGCGCCGTCGCGGGCGATCTCGGCGAGGACGTCGCCGGTCGCGCTGCCGCCCAGGGTGCTCTCCTCCAGCGGGGGCAGGGCCAGCGGCGGCACGCGGTCCGGGTCGGTGGCGATGAGCGCCCGTTCCCGGTTGTTCCACCGGTCGAGCAGCTCGTGGCTGGGCGCGGTGCCGAACAGCCCGGGGTGGGTGATGCCGGTGTACCTCACGCCCGGGAGGTGGCGGGAGGTGGCGACCTGGCCGGAGAAGTCCCAGATCGCCTTGTAGGCGTCGGGGAAGCGGTCGGTGAGGAAGCCACCGCCGTTCTGCTTCGAGAAGATGCCGGTGTAGCCCCAACCCTGGCCGGGCGCCGGGCCCGTCTCCTGGGGCACCGGGCCGAGGTCGAGGATGTCGACGACGAGCAGGTCGCCCGGCTCCGCTCCCTCGATCGCGATCGGTCCGGAGAGCATGTGGGCGCGGGTCAGGTCGACGTCGCGGACGTCGTTGGCCGAGTCGTTGTTGCCGATCTGGGCGTCCGTCCACTCCCGGCACTCGACGCGGATCGACGAGTCGGGGGCGACGGTCACCGCCGGCGGGATGCTCGGGTGCCACCGGTTGTGGCCGGGTGCCTTCTGGTCGCGCATGGACTTCGCCTGGTCCACGGTGAAGACGACGTCGGGCATGGCGGTACCTCCTGGTCGGCGGTGCGTTCGAGCCGGACTTGCGTCAGGGACGGGGCAGGCGGGCGTGCCGCGGGTCCCGGCTGATCGGGGTGGCCCTGGGGTTGCGGCCGGGCAGCGAGGAGACGACGGCGGGCTCGTCGGCGCTGCGCTCCGAGGCGTCGAGCGCGCGGCGCATCGCCGGGTTGCCCGCGCGCAGGGCGGGCGACTCGAAGACCCGGCGGGCCGTCGACCCGCACTCGGGGCAGGTGGCGGGCGCACCCGCCTCGCGCATCGGCCGGATCACGTCGAACCCCCCGCAGTGGGGGCAGCGGAACGCGTAGGTGGGCACGGGCACCTCCCCGATTACTGTCATGTGAAACTATGTCGAGCGACAGCAATCAGGTCAAGCGGGCCAGCACGTCGAACTCGAGACCGTCGGCCCGGGCCAGGTAGACGTCCTGCCGGAGGTGGTTGTGCACCAGCGCGACGTCGCCCCGCGGGCTCTCGTAGGCGATCCCCTCCCCCGCCCCGGACACGGCGTCGACGTCGAGGGACCGGGCCCGTTCGGCCAGCCGGGCCAGCAGCGTGAGGCCCTCGAAGCAGGACTCGGCGAGGGCGCCGGGAACCGGCGCGCGCGGCCCGAACCGCTCGACGTAGCGGCGCGAGAAGTCCAGGCCGGCCGCCGTCGGCAGGCTCTCGAACCAGGCCGCCGCGGAGTACAGCTCGCGCGACGGCCCGCTCGCGAGCAGCATGTTCTCCTCCATCAGCGGGCTGAACCGCACGCACCGGCGGTCGCCGCCCGCCGCGGCGAAGGCCCGGTTGAAGCGCACCGCGTCCGAGCCGACCAGGAACATCAGCACGCCTCGGGCGCCCGAGCGCAGCACCCGCTCGAGCGCGTCCGAGAAGTCCTCGGTGCCGAGCGGCACGAAGACCTGGTCGAGGATCCGCACGTCGGGCGTGGTCCGCGCCCAGCTCCGGGCGGCCCGTGCGGACACGCGCGGCCACACGTAGTCGTCGCCGACGATGCACCAGGTCCGCACGCCCAGCTCCGCGGCCATCCAGCGCAGCCCGGGCAGCACCTGCCGGTCCGGGGTCTCGCCCGCGAGGAACACCCCGGGCGTGCGCTCGCCGCCCTCGTACAGCGGGGCGTAGACGTACGGCACCCGGCCGCTGACCCGCGGCGCGATCTCCTGTCGGACGGCCGAGATGTGCCAGCCGGACACCGCCTGCACCGCGCCCGCCTCGACGAGCGCCCCCACCTCCGCGGCGACCTGGGCCGGGGCGCGGCCGCCGTCGACCGCGCGGAGCCGGACCTCCCGGCCCAACACGCCCCCGGCCGCGTTCAGCTCGTCCGCCGCCAAGGCGCCGCAGGACTCGCAGGCGGGACCGAAGAGCCCCGCCGGACCGCTGCGGGGCACCACGAAGGCGACGTCCACGACGTCACCCACCCCGCTGCCGTCCCCGCCGCTGCCGGCCGTGCGCATCGCGGACCTCCCCGGTCGCGTCCGCCGTCGGAGTCCTCCCCGTGAGAGTCTTGACCAGGACGCCCCTCCCCGTCACCCCTCCCCGCAGGAAGTGGACCCGCCGTGAGCAGTGCACCACCATCGGTCACCGACATCGGCCTCCTCGACGCGCTCGCGGGCGCCGCGCACCGGGTCGAGCGGCGGATCGAGGAGGCCCTGGGCCCCGACGGCCCCGGCCTCGACCGCTGGCGCGTGCTCGACCTGCTCGCCGACGGCGAGGGGCACCCGATGAGCGGGATCGCCGCGGCCGTCCGGGTCCCCGCCCCCACCTTGACCAAGATCGTCGACCGGCTGATCGACCAGGGGCTCGTGTACCGCCGCGTCGACGAGACCGACCGCCGCCGCGTGCTGGTGCTGCTGTCGGACCGCGGGCGGGAGCTGCACGGGCAGCTGGCGCCGGCGGTGCGGGAGGTCGAGGCGGCACTGCTGCGGGAGCTCGGCCCCGCCGCGGGCGAGCTGCTCCGACACCTCGGCGGCCTGGCGCGCTGAGCCGTTCGGGCGGTCGGATCCGGACGATCCGGACCGGCCCACAACGGCGTTGCATAACGCAAAGAACTTCGGGGTAGCGCGGTGGTCGCACTCCCAGGAGGTTCTCGTGACGATCGCCGACAAGCCCATGGGCACGGTCCGCAGCCTCATCCCCGCCCGCATCGACCGGCTGCCGTGGTCGCCCTTCCACACCCGCATGGTCATCGCACTCGGCGTCGCGTGGATCCTCGACGGCCTCGAGATCACCGTGGCCAGCGCGATCACCGACGTGCTGACCGAGCCCGACACACTGCACCTGTCCTCGGCCGCGGCCGGCGCGATCGCGTCGGTCTACCTCGCGGGCGAGGTCGTGGGCGCACTGTTCTTCGGGCGGCTCTCGGACAAGCTCGGCCGCCGCAACCTCTTCATGATCACGCTGGCCGTCTACCTCGTCGGCAGCGGGCTCACGGCGCTCACGCTGGGCTCGGGCCCCGGCTGGGTGGCCTTCCTCTACGTCACCCGCTTCGTCGCGGGCATGGGGATCGGCGGCGAGTACGCGGCGATCAACTCCGCGATCGACGAGCTGATCCCGGCGCGCTACCGCGGCCGGGTCGACATCGCCGTCAACGGCACCTACTGGGCCGGCTCCCTGATCGGGACGGTGGGCACGCTCCTGCTGCTGCACGTGCTCGACGTGGGCATCGGCTGGCGGATCGGCTTCCTGCTCGGCCCGGTGCTCGGCCTGATCGTCCTGGTGGTGCGCCGGCACCTGCCGGAGAGCCCGCGCTGGCAGATCATGAACGGGCGTGCCGAGGAGGCCGAGCAGTCGATCTCCTACATCGAGCACGAGGTCGAGCAGAGCGGCCGGCACCTGGAGAAGGTCCCGGAGAACAAGGCGATCGACCTCACGCCCGCCAGGCAGATCGGCTACCTCGCGCTCACCCGGGTGCTGTTCAAGGAGTACCCCTCCCGGGCGGTCCTCGGCGCCTCGTTGATGATCACCCAGTCCTTCCTCTACAACGCGATCTTCTTCACCTACACCCTGGTGCTGGGCAAGTTCTTCGGCGTCCCGTCGGCGTCGCAGCCGCTCTACCTGATCGCCTTCGCGGTCGGGAACCTCGCCGGGCCGCTCGTGCTCGGCCACCTGTTCGACACCGTCGGGCGCCGCAAGATGATCTTCTCGACCTACGCCGTCTCCGGGGTGCTGCTCGCGATCACCGCGTGGCTGTTCGAGGCGGGGGTGCTCGACGCCGTGACCCAGACGATCGCCTGGGGCGTGGTGTTCTTCTTCGCCTCGGCCGGGGCGAGCTCGGCCTACCTCACCGTGAGCGAGAGCTTCCCGCTCGAGGTGCGCGCCAAGGCGATCGCGGTCTTCTTCGCCATCGCGCAGTGCTTCGGCGCGCTCGGCCCGGTGATCTACGGCGGCCTGATCGGCGACGGTTCGGAGCCCATCCGGTTGTTCTGGGGCTACATCCTCGGCGCCGCGGTCATGGTCGCGGGCGGCATCGTGGCCTGGTTCCTCGGGATCGACGCCGAGGGGAAGTCGCTCGAGGACGTCGCCAGCCCGCTGGCCGCGTCCGGCCGGCGCGGCACCACCCGGGCGGAGGGCGCCGCCCGGCCCGCCGGCTCGTAGGGGTCAGGCCGGGGTGCGGGTGGCCAGGGCCTCGTCGAGCAGCCGGTCGTAGGCCGCGGCCAGCTCGGTCAGCGCCAGGGCGGTGTCCCCGCGGAAGGCCGGGCCGTGCATGAGACCGAGCGCCTCGGGACGCAGGTCGGCCAGCGCCCGGATCGCAGGTCCGGTGGCCGGCGTCAGGGCGGTCGCGTGGAACATCGACTCCGCCGCGAGGGCCGGCCCCACCGGGTCGGTCTCGGTCAGGGCGGGGGTCCGGCCCGTCGCCGTGAACAGGTCGCCGCAGAGCAACGTCCCGGTCGTCTCCTCGTAGAGCAGCCCGGACTCCCAGCCGTGCGGCACGTGCGAGGTGTCGATCCACCGCACCCGCCGCCCGCCGAGCTCGAGCGTCTCGCCGTCGGCGAGGGCCCGCGGCGGGCGGTCGGCGAGGTCGTTCAGCGAGACCATCACGCCGAGGATGCCGTGCACGACCTCGGCCTCCGGGGCCACCGCGAGCCAGTCGTTCATCGACCCGCACTCGTCCGACTCGACGTGTCCGAAGGAGATCCAGCGCAGCCGCTCGACCGGCAGCACCCGGGCCACGGCGCCGCTGACCAGCGGGAACATCTGCCGCGGGCCGCAGTGGAAGAGCAGTGGCTCCTCCCCCGCCACCAGGTACTGGTTGAACGCGAGGTCCACCGGCTCCACGTACGTGGACAGCCGGTAGAGGTCGGGCGCGATCTCGTCGACGACGGTCTCCATCGGTGGCCTCCTCGGGGCGAGGACCCGAGTGTCCGGGCCGGCGGGGGCCGCCGTCGATACGTAGTTCCGGTACGGCTCAGGACCCGGTGCAGGCCGAGGTCCGACCGCAGTAGGGATCCATGACGCGCTCGACGACCCGCCCCGCCAGCGTCGTGGATCCATGACGCGCTCGACGACCCGTCCCGGCAGCGTCATGGATCCCTGCTCGGTCCGGCTGCGCGGTCGGTCGCCCGCGTCGGTCACTCGGCCTCGAGGTCGCCCTCGGTCTCCAGGTAGGCCTGCCGCAACGCGTCGAGCGTGGCCTGCTCCGGCGCCTCCCACAGCCCGCGCTCCACCGCCTCGAGCAGGCGCTCGGCCATGCCGTGCAACGCCCACGGGTTCGACTCGGACAGGAACTTCCGGTTGTCCAGGTCGAGGACGTAGGACTCGGTGAGCTTCTCGTACTGCCAGTCCGCGACGACACCGGTCGTGGCGTCCCAGCCGAACAGGTAGTCGACGGTGGCCGCCATCTCGAAGGCGCCCTTGTACCCGTGCCGGCGCATGGCCTCGATCCAGCGCGGGTTGACCACCCGGGCGCGGAAGACGCGGGCGGTCTCCTCGTGCAGGGTCCGGGTCCGGACGGCGTCGGGCCGGGTCGAGTCGCCGACGTACGCCTCGGGCGCGGTGCCGGTCAGCGTGCGGACGGTCGCGACCATGCCGCCGTGGTACTGGTAGTAGTCGTCCGAGTCGGCGATGTCGTGCTCGCGGGTGTCGGTGTTCTTGGCCGCCACCGCGATCCGCCGGTAGGCCGTCTCCATGTCGTCCCGCGCGGGGGCGCCGTCCAGCCCGCGGCCGTAGGCGTAGCCGCCCCAGGTCGTGTAGACCTCGGCGAGGTCGGCGTCGTCGCGCCAGTTCCTGGAGTCGACGAGCTGCAGCAGCCCCGCGCCGTACGTGCCGGGCTTGGAACCGAAGATCCGCGTGGTGGCGCGGCGCCGGTCGCCCGTGCGCTGCTCGTCCTGCGTGACGTGTGCGCGCACGAAGTTCTGCTCGGCGGTCTCGTCCAGGTCGCCGACGAGCTGGACTGCGTCGTCGAGCAGGGCCAGGACGTGCGGGAACGCGTCCCGGAAGAAGCCGGAGATGCGGACCGTCACGTCGATGCGCGGGCGGCCGAGCTCCTCGAGGTCGATCACCTCGAGCGTCGTGACGCGCCGGGACATCTCGTCCCACACGGGCCGGACGCCGAGGAGCGCGAAGACCTCCGCCACGTCGTCGCCGCTGGTCCGCATGGCGGAGGTGCCCCACACCGACAGGCCGACCGACCGCGGGTACTCGCCGTCGTGGTCGCGGCGGTAGCGGTCGACGAGGGACTCCGCCATCGCCTGCCCGGTCTCCCAGGCCAGCCGGCTCGGCACCGCCTTCGGGTCCACCGAGTAGAAGTTCCGGCCGGTCGGGAGGACGTTGATCAGCCCGCGCAGAGGGCTCCCCGACGGCCCTGCCGGGACGAACCCGCCGTCCAGCGCGTGCAGGACGCGGTCGATCTCGTGCGCGGTCTCCGCCAGCCGCGGCACGATCTCGCTCGCCGCGAACCGCAGGATCCGCTCCACGGTCGCCGCCCTGTCCGTCCCGTCGGAGTGTTCGAAGCTCCCGACTCGCGCTGCCGAAGCTCCCGACTCGCGGTGCTGTTCCTCCCGACTCGCGGGATCCTGCTGCCCGTTCCGCGAGTCGGGAGTTCCTGCAGCGCGAGTCGGGACTTCCGGGCTGCCGAGTCGCGCGCTCACCACCGCCGAGGCGGCGTCGGGGTCCCAGCCGGCGGCCTCCATGTCGGCGACCAGGGCGTGGGCCAGCTGCTCGATCTCGTCGACGACGCCACGCGCCTCGGTGCCGTCCTCGACCAGGCCGAGGGCCTCGCGCAGGCCGGGGACGTTCTGCTCGCCGCCCCACATCTGCCGGGCGCGGAGCATCGCGAGGACCAGGTCGACCCGTGTGTCGCCCTCCGGAGCCGCCGCGAGCACGTGCAGGCCGTCCCGGATCTGGACGTCCTTGATCTCGCACAGCCAGCCGTCGACGTGCAGGAGCATGTCGTCGAACTCGGCCTCGTGCGGGCGCTGGTCGAGCCCCAGGTCGTGGTCCATCTTCGCCGCGGTCATCAGCGTCCAGATCTGCTGGCGGATCGCGGGGAGCTTGGCCGGGTCGAGCGCGGAGACGTTGGCGTGTTCGTCGAGCAGCTGCTCCAGCCGGGAGATGTCGCCGTAGGTCTCGGCACGGGCCATCGGCGGGATCAGGTGGTCGACGAGCGTGGCGTGCGCCCGCCGCTTGGCCTGGGTGCCCTCGCCCGGGTCGTTGACCAGGAACGGGTAGATCAGCGGGAGGTCACCGAGGGCTGCGTCCGTGCCGCAGGAGGCGGACATGCCCAGGGTCTTGCCCGGCAGCCACTCCAGGTTGCCGTGCTTCCCGATGTGGACGATCGCGTGCGCGCCGAACCCGCCGTCGCTCTCCCGGGCGGCGAGCCACCGGTAGGCCGCCAGGTAGTGGTGCGAGGGCGGCAGGTCCGGGTCGTGGTAGATCGCGACCGGGTTCTCGCCGAAGCCGCGGGGCGGCTGGACGATCAGCGTGACGTTCCCGGACCGCAGCGCCGCGACGACGATGTCGCCGTCCTGGACGTAGTGCTCACCCGGCGGCTGCCCCCAGTGCTCGATCACACCGGAACGGAAGTCCTCCGGGAGCGTGTCGAACCACTGCTGGTACTGCGCGGCGGAGATCCGGATCGGGTTGCCCGCCAGCTTCTCCTCGGTCAGCCAGTCCGGGTCCTGCCCGCCGGCCTCGATGAGGGCGTGGATGAGGGCGTCGCCGTCGCCCGCCACCACGCCGGGGAACTCGCCGACGTCGTAGCCCGCGCGGTCCATGGCCTGCAGCAGGGCGACGGTCGAGGCGGGAGTGTCCAGACCGACCGCGTTGCCGATCCGCGCGTGCTTGGTCGGGTACGCGCTGAGCATCAGCACGATCCTCTTGTCCGCGTTGGGAATCCGCCGCAGCTCGGCGTGCCGGACGGCGATGCCGGCGACCCGCGCGGCCCGCTCCTTGTCCGGGACGTAGACCGACAGCCCGTCCGGGTCGACCTCCTTGAACGAGAACGGCACGGTGATCAGCCGGCCGTCGAACTCGGGCACGGCGACCTGGGTGGCGACGTCGAGCGGGGACAGCCCGTCGTCGTTGGAGTCCCAGGCGGCGCGGCTGGAGGTGAGACAGAGGCCCTGCAGGATCGGAACGTCGAGCGCGGCGAGCTCCGCGACGTCCCACTCCTCGTCCTCGCCGCCCGCCTGCGCGTGCGCGGGCTTGGTCCCGCCGGCCGCGAGCACGGTGACCACCATCGCGTCGACCTGCTTCAGCGTCTCCAGCAGCGCGGCCGGGGCCTGACGCAGCGAGGCACAGAAGATCGGCAGCGGTGTGGCGCCCTCGGCCTCGATCGCGCGGCAGAGGGCCTCGACGTACGCGGTGTTCCCGGCGAGCTGCTGGGCGCGGTAGTAGAGCACCGCGACGGTCGGGCCCTGCGCGGGAGCCGTGTCGTCGGTTCGGGGACGCTCCAGCACTCCCCATTCGGGCAGGGCGAGCGGCGGCGCGAAGCCCTCGCCGGTGAGCAGCACCGTGTCGGACAGGAAGGCGTGCAGCTGGCGGAGGTTGCCGGCCCCGCCCTGCGCGAGGTAGGTGTGCGCCTCGGCCGCGACGCCGGCGGGGACGGTGGACAGCTCCATCATCTCGGCGTCGGGCGCCATCTCGCCGCCGAGCGCGACGAGCGGGGTCCCGGAGGCGCGCAGGAGGTCCAGGCCCTCCTCCCAGTACCGGTACCCGCCCAGCACCCGCACCACGACGACGGCGGCCTCGGCGACCATCGCCGGCAGCTCGTCGAGCAGCACGCGGTTGGGGTTGGCCAGGCGGAAGTCGGCGCCGGAGGCCCGGGCGGAGAGAAGGTCGGTGTCGGAGGTCGAGAGCAGCAGGATCCGCCCCGGGCCGCCGGAGGTCGGGGCAGCAGTCATCGATCGTCCTCTCCTGCGGGATCCGCGTCCCGGGTCGGTGGGTGGTGCGCGGCGCGCGGGTCAGTGTCCTGGCTCCCGGATCCGCGCTCGCCCCGGCCTTCCAGGTCTCCCCGTGGCCGTCCGTGCGGGGTCTGCTCCCCGGTGACAGTGGCGGGACCGCGCCGGACTCGCACCGGTCTTCCTGGTCCCGCTCGCCGTATGCGGTTGTCTCGGGCCCACTCTCCGCAACGGGATCACTCCGCGTCAAGCCGCCCGGTTCGTGTTTACAGTGCCTGCTGTGCCCCACCCGCCACCGACCCGGGCTGCCGTGCCCACCCCTCCTCCGGCCGCCCGCACGCGCGCCGACGCCTGCCCCGGCGTGCTCGCCCCGCACGACGCGGCCGACGGCGCCCTGGCCCGCGTCCGCCTGCCGGGCGGGGTGGTCGCGGCGGCCCAGCTACGGGTGCTCGCGGCGTGCGCCGAGGAGCTGGGCGACGGCGCGGTGCACCTCACCTCACGGGGGAACCTGCAGCTCAGAGGGCTGGACCGGGAGGACCCGCGGCTCGTCTCGCGGCTCACCGCGGCCGGCCTGGTCCCGGCACCGACGCACGAACGGGTGCGCAACGTCCTGGCCTCGCCGCTGTCCGGCCTGACCGGCGGACGGGCCGACGTCCGGGGCCTGGCCCGCGCCCTCGACGAGGCCCTCTGCACCCGTCCCGCGCTCGCCGACCTGCCCGGCCGGTTCCTGTTCGCCCTCGACGACGGGTCAGGTGATGTCGCGGCCGAGCGACCGGACCTCTGCTGGGTCGCGACCGCCGCCGACGAGGGTTTCCTGCAGGTCGCCGGGGTGTCGACGGCCGTGACGTGCGCTCCCACCGCCGCTCCCGCCCTGCTCGTCGCCGCCGCTGAGGTCTTTCTCACCCTCCGCGAGGAGGAGCGGGCGGGCTGCACGGGTGCCTGGCGCGCCGCCGAGGTCCCGGACGCCCCGGCCCGCATCGCCGCCGCCCTCCTCCGCGAGTCGGGAGATCCGGCACCGGGAGCCGCGAGCTCCGGCGGCGCGAGCCGCGAGATCCCCCAGCGCGAGTCGGGAGTCCTTGAAGCGCGAGTCGCGAGTTCCGGCGCCGCGAGTCGCGCGCTCCCGCACCCCGGGACGCGCACGCCGATCGGCCCGATCCCCCGCGACGACGGCGGCGAGGCCCTCGGCGTCGCCCCCGTGCTGGGCGAGATCTCGGCCGCGCAGCTGCGCGGGCTCGCCGCCGCGGCACCCGAGACGATCGTGACGCCCTGGCGCACGCTCGTGCTGCCCGACCCCGCGCCCGACGCCCGGCAACGCCTGCGTGCCCACGGGTTCGTGCTCGCGGCCGACGCGCCCGCCCTGGCCGTCAGCGCCTGCGCCGGCCGCCCCGGGTGCGCGAAGTCGCACGCCGACGTCCGGGCCGACGTCCGGGCCGTGCTCGCCGGGACCGGTGCCCTGCCCCGCGCCCACGTCGTCGGCTGCGTGCGGCGGTGCGGGGCGCCGCACGAGGCCCACCTCGACGTCGTCGCCCTGCCCGACGGCACCTACCGCCTCGACGACCGGACCGTCCCCGACCTCTCCACCGCCCTCACGCCGACCCCCGCAGGAGACACCCCCGCATGACCAGCGACTACATCCGCGACGGCGCGGAGATCTACCGGCGGAGCTTCGCCACGATCCGGGCCGAGGCCGACCTGTCGGCCTTCCCGCCCGAGGTGGCGGACGTGGTGGTGCGGATGATCCACGCGTGCGGCCAGGTCGACCTCACCGGCGACGTCGGCTTCTCCCCCGCCGTCGTGACGGCCGCGCGCAAGGCCCTGCAGGACGGCGCCCCGATCCTGTGCGACGCGATGATGGTCTCCTCCGGCGTCACCCGGGCGAGGCTGCCCAAGGACAACGAGGTCGTGTGCACGCTGCGCGACCCGCGCGTGCCGGACCTGGCCCGCGAGCTGGGCAACACCCGCTCCGCCGCGGCGCTGGAGCTGTGGCGCGACAAGCTCGACGGCGCGGTGGTCGCGATCGGCAACGCGCCGACCGCGCTGTTCCACCTCCTCGACATGATCGACGCCGGCGCGCCCCGTCCGGCTGCGATCCTCGGCATCCCCGTCGGCTTCATCGGCGCCGCGGAGTCCAAGGAGGCGCTCGCCGCCCGCACCGACCTCGAGTACCTCGTGGTCCACGGCCGGCGCGGCGGCTCGGCCATCACCGCGGCGGCGCTCAACGCCCTCGCGAGTGACCAAGAGATCCTGGCAGAGCGGGAGATCCAGGCATGAGCGAGCTCGCGAGCGAGTCCTCGGTACCGCCCGGGACCCTCTACGGCGTGGGCCTCGGCCCCGGTGACCCCGACCTCGTCACGATCAAGGCGGCCCGCCTCATCGGCGCCGCGGACGTGATCGCCTACCACTCGGCCCGGCACGGCCGCTCGATCGCGCGCCGCATCGCCGAGCCGCACCTGCGCGGCGACCAGATCGAGGAGGCGCTGGTCTACCCGGTCACGACCGAGACGGTCGACCACCCGGGGGGCTACCAGGGCGCGATCGACGAGTTCTACGCCGAGGCCGCCGAGCGCCTGGCCGCGCACCTCGACGCCGGCCGGGACGTGGTGCTGCTGGCCGAGGGCGACCCGCTCTTCTACGGCTCCTACATGCACATGCACAAGCGACTGGCGGGCCGGTTCCGCGCCGAGGTGGTGCCGGGTGTGACCTCCGTGAGCGCCGCCGCGGCCGCGCTCGGGCAGCCGCTGGTGGAGCGCGACGAGGTCCTCACCGTGCTGCCGGGCACGCTGCCCCGCGAGGTGCTCGCCGAGCGTCTGCGCACCACCGACTCCGCGGCCGTCATGAAGCTGGGGAGGACCTTCGCGAACGTCCGCGGGGCGTTCGAGGACGCCGGCAAGCTCGACCGCGCCCAGTTCGTCGAGCGGGCCACGATGGACGGGCAGCGCACCGGCGCGCTCGGCGACATCGACCCCGGGTCCGTGCCGTACTTCTCCCTCGCCGTGCTGCCCGGCGAGGTGGCCGCCCGCATCCCCGACGACGCCGAGCAGCGCGCCGAGAGCCAGCAGAGCGCCGAGACCGAGCAGTGCGCCGAGGCCGGGACCGGGCCCGTTCCCGTGCCCGAGGAGCGGGTCACCGGGCGCGGCGAGGTCGTCGTCGTCGGGACCGGGCCGGCCGGGCGGGACTGGCTGACCCCGCAGGTCGCGGCCGCCCTCGCGGCCGCCGACGACCTCGTCGGCTACGGCCCCTATCTGGACCGGGTGCCGCCGAACCCGCGCCAGACCCGGCACGCCAGTGACAACCGCGTCGAGGCCGAGCGGGCCGCGCACGCGCTCGACCTGGCCGCATCGGGCCGGGCCGTGGCCGTGGTCAGCGCGGGCGACCCGGGTGTCTTCGCGATGGCCACCGCGGTGCTCGAGGTGGCGTCCGAGCCGAAGTACCTCGACGTCCCGGTGCGCGTGCTGCCCGGGCTGACCGCCGCCCAGGCCGTCGCCGCGGCGGTCGGCGCCCCGCTCGGCCACGACTACGCGATGATCTCGCTCTCCGACCGGCTCAAGCCGTGGGAGACCGTCGTCGACCGGCTCGTGCACGCCGCGCAGGCCGACCTGGCGATCGCGATCTACAACCCGCGGTCCAAGGCCCGCCCGTGGCAGGTCGGCGCCGCCCGGGACGTCCTGCTGGAGCACCGGGCCGCGGAGACCCCCGTCGTGCTCGGGCGCGACGTCGGCGGCGCCGGCGAGCGCCTGACGATCACCACGCTCGCCGACCTCGACCCCGAGCTGGTCGACATGCGCACACTGCTGATCATCGGGTCGTCGACCACCCGGGTGGTCACCCGCGGCGGCCGCCCGACGGTCTTCACCCCGCGCCACTACGGCGGCTGAGCGCGAGTCGGCACTCCCACGCGACCGAGTGTGCGGTCCCGGGCGGCCGGAACGTGTCCTTCGGCCCCGAGGGTGCCGACTCGCGGGATCAGAGGCGGGCGACGGCCTCCGCGGGCGTCGCCACGACGGGGACGCCGGGCGGGAGCGGGGGGCGGTCGACCATCACGACCGGCACGCCCAGGGCGCGGGCGGCGGTCAGCTTGGCCGCCGTGTCCGCGCCACCCGAGTCCTTGGTCACCAGCACGTCGACGGCGTGCTTGCGCAGGAGCGCCGTCTCGCCGTCGACGGTGAACGGGCCGCGGGCCAGGATCGAGTGCATCCGCGCCGGCACGGGCGGGTCGGGCGGGTCGACCGAGCGGACGAGGAACCACAGGTCCAGCCCGGCGAACGCCGCCAGGTCCTGACGTCCGGTCGTCAGGAACGCCCGGGAGCCCAGGTCCGGCAGCACCTCCGCCGCCGCGGCGAGCGAGGACACGCGGTGCCACCGGTCGCCCGGCTGCGCGGTCCAGCCGGGACGGCGCAGGATCGTCAGGGGGACAGCGGTCTGCGCGCAGGCGGCCGCGGCGTGGGCCGTCATGCCGGCGGCGAAGGGGTGCGTGGCGTCGACGACGTGCGTGACCGCCTGCTCCCGCAGGTAGGCGACCAGCCCGGCGATCCCGCCGAACCCGCCGATCCGCACCTCGCCGGGAGGCAGCCGGGGCGAGCGGACCCGCCCGGCCAGGGACGAGACGACCGAGTCCGACGGTCCGCTCCTCGACCGGAGGAGCTCCGCGAGCGCTCGGCCGTCGGAGGTCCCGCCCAGGATCAGGACCCGGCGCGGCACCTGGTGTCCGAGTACAGGTGGCTGTCCGGGAACTGCTCCGCGGCGAGCGCGGGCCCGACGATGATCACCGCGGTGCGCCGGATGCCGGCCTCCTGCACCGCGTGGGCGATGTCGTCGAGCCGCCCGCGCAGCACGATCTCGTGGTCCCGGCTGGCGTGGGCGACCACGGCGGCCGGGCAGTCGGCGCCGTACGAGGGCGCCAGCTCCTTCACCACCTCGTCGATGCGGTGCACGGCCAGGTGCAGCACCAGCGTGCCGCCGGCCGTGCCCAGCGCCTCGAGGGACTCCCCCTCGGGCATCGGGGTGGCCCGCGCCGCGATCCGGGTCAGCGTGACGGTCTGGGCGACCGTCGGGACCGTCAGCTCGCGCCTGAGCGCGGCCGCCGCCGCGGCGTAGGCCGGCACCCCGGGGGTGACGTCGTAGGGCACGCCGGCGGCGTCGAGCCGGCGCATCTGCTCGGCCATCGCCGAGAAGACCGACGGGTCACCGGAGGCCAGTCGCGCGACGTCGAGACCGTGCTCGTGGGCCCGCACCATCTCGTCGACGATCTCGGCCAGCGTCATGAGCGCGGTGTCGACGGTCCGGGCGTCGGCCGGGCAGAGCTCCAGCATCTCCGGCGGGACCAGCGAGCCCGCGTAGAGACACACGGGCGAGGCCGCGATGAGGTCGCGGGCGCGGATCGTCAGCAGGTCGACGGCACCGGGGCCGGCGCCGATGAAGTGCACGGTCATGCTGCTCGCTCCGGCAGGCTGCGTTCGGTCACAGGTCGGCGCTCCAGATCGTGACGGGCATCGCGGGTTTCCAGCCGAGGAACCCGCCCACGGGTTCGGCGCGGGCGACCTGCAGCCGCACGAGCGTGCCGCCGAACCGGTCGTGCGCGGCGGCGAGCGCGGCCTCGGACTCCACGGTCACGCCGTTGGCCACCAGCCGGCCGCCCGGGGGCAGGGCCTCCACGCAGGCCTCGAGGACGCCCGCGCGGGTGAGGCCGCCGCCGATGAACACGGCGTCGGGCGGGGGCAGCTCGGCGAGCACCGCGGGGGCGCGGCCGGTCACCACCCGCAGGGCGGGCACGCCGAGCGTCGCCGCGTTGTGCCGGATGCGCTGCGCGCGTTCGGGGTGCGACTCCACGGCGACCGCCCAGCAGGAGCGGTGGGCGCGCATCCACTCGATCGCGATGCTGCCGGCGCCGGCGCCGACGTCCCAGAGCGTCTGGCCGGGGCGCGGGGCGAGGTGGGCGAGGGTGACGGCGCGGACCTCACGCTTGGTGAGCTGCCCGTCGTGGTCGTAGGCCGCGTCGGGCAGGCCGGGGACCTCGCCGAGCACCCGCGCGCCGGGCCCGGCGGCGCACTCCACGGCGACGACGTTGAGCGCGTCGCCCTCGGGGTGCAGCCAGTCCCGCGCCGTCCCCGAGTAGCTGCGCTCCCCCGGACCGCCGAGCTGCTCCAGCACGGTGAGCCGGCTGGGGCCGTAGCCGTCCGCGGTGAGCTGGGCGGCGACGAGCGCGGGTGAGGCGGCGCCGGCGCTGAGCACGAGGATCCGCCGGCCGGGGCTCACCGAGCGGCGCAGCCGTTCCACCGGGCGGCCGACGACGCTCACCACCTCGACGTCCTCGCTCGGCCAGCCCAGCCGTGCGCAGGCCAGGGTGACCGAGGACGGGTGCGGGATCACGTGCATGTGCTCGGCGCCGACCGTGCGGGCCAGCGTCGCGCCCAGGCCGAAGAACATCGGGTCGCCGGAGGCCAGCGCGCACAGCCGCTGCCCGGCATACCTCGCCAGCAGCCCCGGCAGGGCCGGGACCAGCGGCGACGGCCATGCCACCAGCTCGGCCTCGACCTTGCCCGCCACCAGGTCCAGCTGGCGCGGTCCGCCGAGGACCACCTCGGCCGCCGCGAGGGTCTCCTGGGCCGTGCCCGCGAGCCCGGACCAGCCGTCCGCCCCGATCCCGACGACGGTGACCGCCGGTCCCTCGTGCGCACCCGTGTCCACGGGTGCAGACCATACGGGGCGGCCCGGTGAGCACGGCCGGAGTCGTGGGCGGGAGCACGGCGGGACGGGCCGCCGGGTGCCACGATCGCCGGCATGGCTCCCGCGACGACGGTCTTCGACGTCAACGAGACCCTCTCCGACCTGCGCCCGCTCGCCGACCGGTTCACCGAGCTCGGCGCCCCCGAGCACCTCGCGCCCCTCTGGTTCGCGAGCACCCTGCGCGAGGGGATCGCGCTGGCCGCCGCGGGCGACTACCGGCCCTTCGCCGAGGTGGCCCGGGAGACCGCGCAGGACCTCCTGGCGCCCTACACCTCCGACGAGGACGCACCCGACCATGTGATCAGGGGGTTCCTCGGGCTGCCGTTGCACCCGGACGTCGTCGAGGGGGTCCGCCGGCTGCGGGCGGCCGGCTCCCGGCTGGTCACCCTGTCCAACGGCTCGGCCTCGGTCGCCGAGCGGCTGCTCGGCGAGGCCGGGATCCGGGGCGAGTTCGACCACGTGCTCTCGGTCGACGACGCCGGGATCTGGAAGCCGGCCGCCGGCGCCTACGAGTTCGCGGCACGGGTGTGCCGGAAGGAACCCGGCGAGCTGCTGATGGTCGCCGTGCACCCGTGGGACCTGCACGGCGCCGCGGCGGCCGGGATGCGCACGGCGTGGCTCGACCGCGACGCCCGCCGCTACCCCGGACACGTGCGGGCGCCGGACCACCGGGTGCCGACCGTCGGGGCGCTGGCCGAGCTCCCGGGTTGAGCCCCCCGCACCCGATAGGGGCCGGACCGGGGGTTCCGGACAAGGCCGGGTCAAGGGCGGACCGCCCTTTCCCCACCTTCTGCGACCCTTTCCCCATGAAATGGTAAAACCAACGGGAGAAACGCGCCGCCGGACCGGCTCGCACCCTTTTTCCGAACCGTCCGATTGCGCCCGAGAAAGGGAGTCGATGCAGGTCGAACGGGTGGATCGGGCGCCCGGCCGCCCCATTGTCGGAATTGCCGCACCGTCCCCGCACGGCCACCACGGGAAAAGGGGATCACGCCCGATCCCCTCCGCGGCCCCCGTTCCTAACGTCGTCACCGAACCGCCCACCGAGGGCGAGCCGCACGACGACATCCGGGAGACCACGTGGCCACCACGACCCTGCTCGACCTGCTGATGAACCTGCTCAAGGACCCCGCCGAGCAGCAGGCGTTCCTCGCGAACCCGACCGGCTACCTCCAGGAGTGCGGGCTCGCCGACCTCTCCCCCGAGGACATCAAGGACGCGGTGACCCTCGCCGCCGACAGCCCGCACCACGACTGGGACGGGCACGGCCACCACGACCTCCCGCCGGCCCCGCCCGTGCACCACCACCACGACTCCGGCGACCACGACCCGCACACCGAGGCGGCCAACTACCTGAAGACCTACATCACCAACACCTTCGTCGACGACCGCCGGACCTTCATCGACCAGTCCTTCCACCAGGACATCGACACCCACGGCGGCGACGTCGACCAGCGCATCGACCTGCACCAGACCACCGCGACCGGGGACGGCGCCGTCGCGGTCGGCGGCGACAACCGGGCGCCGGTGGCGACCGGTGACCACGCCGTGGCCGGCTGGGGCAACGAGGTCGTGAACGGCGACGACAACGCCGCCTCCTTCGGCACCGGCTCGGCGGTCAACCAGTCCGGCGCCAGCGCCGACCACGGCGGCGCGCTCTCCGGCACCGGCCCGGCTAACGGCACTTTCACCGACAGCAACGACCACCTGTCGAACTTCGGCTCGGGCTCGCTGGCGGACAAGGGCGGCGACGCGAGCCAGACGAACTCGCACAACGACACGTCGACCGACAGCCACGACGACAACCACACCGACTCGCACAACGACGGCCACGTCGACAGCGGGCACAACGACACCGACACCACCGTGTCCGACGACCACTCGTACCAGGACGACCACACCGTCACGGACGACCACACGGTCCACAACAACCCGGTCGACGACCACTCCGTCGACCACTCGTTCGACCTGCACACCTGATCGGACCGGGTGCGGAGCGCCGCGAACGCACCCGCCCCGACCCGGGACCCCGACCGCCGCGCTCGGCGGCCGGGGTCCCGCCCTGCGCGGGTCGGGGTGTGCGCTCGCGCGAGTCGCGCCCAGGGCCCCGCGAGTCGCGCGCTCCGGCACCGCAAGTCGCGCGCTCCGGCACCGCGAGTCGCGAGATTCGGCACCGCGAGTCGCGCGCTCCGGCACCGCGAGTCGCGAGATTCGGCACCGCGAGTCGCGCGCTCCGGCACCGCGGGTCGGGATGTGGCCCTTCCCGCGCTCGGCCGCTCGACCGGGTCCCGATCCGGTGTGATGGTCGTCGCGGCGGCAGAGTGTCGACCATGCACGTTCCCGCGCATGCGGCGCCGGACGCCCGCCCGGCACCGGACCCGACACCGGATCCCGCTCCGGTCCTCCGCGCCGCCGGCCTGGTCCTGCGCACCCGCCGCGGCCCCGTGTTCGGCGCCGTCGACGTCGACCTCGCCCCCGGCGGCCTGCTCTCCGTGCACGGCCCCGCCGGCAGCGGCCGCACGATGCTGCTGCTCGCGCTGTGCGGCCGGGCGGCGGTGTCCGGCGGCACGCTGACGGTCGCGGGTACCTCCCGTCCCCGGGAGATCCGCCGCGTCACCGCCTTCGCCGGCGCCGAGGGCGTCGCGGGTCCGGAGCCCGAGCTGACCGTCGGTCGCCAGGAGCGGGAACCCGCCGGCCCGACGCCGCTCTCGCTCGACGACACCGCCGCCGTCCTCGGGCTGACCCTGCACCGCGACCGGCCGGTCGGCGAGCTGCCCGTGCTCTCCCGGATCCTGCTCGCGGCCGCCCTGGCCGCCCGGCGTGCCCCGGCCGTCCTCCTGCTCGACGACGCCGACGCCGGCCTCACCCCCGAGCAGCGGCTCCGCCTCGCCGTCGCCCTGCGCGCGCTCGCCGACAGCGGCCCCGCGGTCGTCGCGTCCGGCACCGACCCGCTCCCGGGCGCCGACGCCCACCTCCCGCTCGGGACCGCCCTCACCGAGCACCCGGCCGC
This sequence comes from Pseudonocardia kujensis, assembly GCF_021283305.1. Classification (GTDB taxonomy): domain Bacteria; phylum Actinomycetota; class Actinomycetes; order Mycobacteriales; family Pseudonocardiaceae; genus Pseudonocardia; species Pseudonocardia kujensis. The sequence goes on along the minus strand of NZ_JAJSOK010000054.1, from coordinate 15,420 downwards.
GGACCCGAGCGGCCCCGACCGGCCGGTCGACACGGCCCTCGACCCCGTCGCAGCCGGCCCCACGGCAGCTCCCCCGACAGATCCCACCGCCGGCCCGGCTCCCGTCACCCCCACCCACGGCCGCCACGAGAAGGACGGACCGCTCCCGTGACCGCGTTCCGGCTCGCCGCCTCCGAGATCCGCCGTTTCCGCACCCCGCTGCAGCGCGTCGCGCTGGTCTTCGCGGTCTGCGTCCCGCTGCTCTACGGCGCCCTCTACCTCTGGTCCAACTGGGACCCCTACAACCGCCTCGACGAGATCCCGGTCGCCGTCGTGAACGAGGACACCCCGGTCACGGCCGACGGCAAGCAGGTCGACGCCGGCGGGCTGTTCGTCGACCAGCTGAAGGCGGACCCGATCTTCGACTGGCGGTTCGTCGGCGCCGCCGAGGCCGACCGCGGCGTGCACGAGGGCGACTACTACTTCGAGATCGTCGTGCCCGCGGACTTCAGCGCGAAGCTCGCCAGCGGGGCCACCGGCACGCCCCAGCGCGCGTCGATGCAGATCGTGCTCAACGACGCGAACGGCTACGTCGTCGGGAAGATGGCCCAGACCGTGCAGTCCGAGCTGCAGAACCGGATCGACGCGGCCGCCGTCTCCGCCTACTTCCAGTCCGTGTTCGGCAACCTGGACCGGCTGCGTGCGGGCGTCACGCAGGCGGCCGACGGCGCGGCGCAGCTCCGCGACGGGGCGAACCAGGCCCACGGCGGCAGCACCGCCCTGCTCGACGGCCTGGGCCGGCTGCAGACCGGCGCCGACCAGCTCGCGCCGGGCGCGCGGCAGGTCGCCGACGGCGACGCGAAGATCGCCGACGTCGTCGTCCCGCTGGCGAACCGGGTCGCCGACGCGATCCCGGCCGTCGCGGCCGCCGCGCCGGACGCCGCGACCCGCGCCGAGGACGTCACCACCCGGGCGGCCGACGCCGCGTCCGCGGTCGCCGGCGGCGCCGACTCGGTGCAGGCCGCGCTGACCGCCCTCGGGCAGCAGAACCCGGAGCTGACGGGGCAGCCCGCCTACCAGGCCGCCGTGGCCGCCGCGGGGCGCGCCGCGACCCGCACCCAGGACGTCTCCGCGCGGGCGGGGCAGGTCCGGGACGTGACCGCGACCGTCGCCGACCGGGCCCGCGACCTCGCCGCCGACGCGCCCCGCCTGCAGCAGGAGGCCCGTCGGGCGGCCGCCGACGTGCAGGCACTGGCCGACGGCGCCGACCGGGTCGCCGACGGGGCCGAGCAGCTCCGTAGCGGGCTCGGCGACGCGACCACCGGCGCCCGGACGCTCGACAGCGGCATCGGCCTGCTGGCGACGGGCGCCGACCGGCTCGCGTCCGGGCTCGCGGGAGCCGTCGACGAGATCCCGGTGCTCGGCCCGGACCAGAGGGAGCGCGACGCGGCCACGCTCGCCTCGCCGGTCGAGGTCACGACGTCGAACCTCAATCCGGCCGTGGTGTACGGCAAGGGGATCGCCCCGCTGTTCTTCTCGATCGCGTTGTGGGTGTTCGGGATCGTGGCGTTCCTGCTGCTCGAGCCGCTGTCGGCGCGGGCACGGGCGAGCACGCTGCGGTCGTCGACGGTCGCGCTCGCGGGCCTGCTGCCCCCGCTCGGCGGTGCGCTGGTCGCCGCGGCCCTGCTGTACGGGTCGGTGGAGCTGGGCCTCGGGCTCGATCCGGCGCACCGCTGGGGCACGATCGGGCTGCTCGCGCTCGGCGCCACCGCGTTCATCGCGATCGCCCACATGCTGCGGGTGTGGCTGGGCGGGCTGGCGAGCGCGGTGATTCTCGTGTTGCTCGTCCTGCAGCTCACGACCTCGGGCGGGGTGTACCCGGTGGAGACGCTGCCGGCGCCGTTCCGCGCGTTGCACGCGGTGCTGCCGATGAGCTACCTGGTCGACGGGCTGCGGGTCACGCTCAGCGGGGGCAGCGGGACCCACCTGGCCCGCGATGTCGCGGTACTGGGCGGGTTCCTCGTCGGCACGCTGGCCCTGACGCTCGCCGGGACGGTGCGCAAGCGGCGGTGGTCGCTGACGGAGCTGAAGCCTCAGCTGGCGTTGTAGGAGCGGTCCAGGTGCGCGTAGTGCTTGGGCCGCAGCCGCATCGCGTGCACCACCCGCTCACCGGCCGGCCCGCGCTCGACCACGACCTCCAGCAGGTTGCGGTCCCCGTCGGGCCCGATGCACAGGGTCCGGTCCGGCGCCTGCGCCACCCGCCACAACGGCGCGGCGACGACCGCCCGGATGGCGTCGGCCGCGATGCCGTGCTTGAGCGCACCGGGCGTGATGTCCACGAACCGCAGCCTACGAGGCCGCCGAACAACCCCGGTCGTTGCGAGCGGCGTCCAGGTGGTGTCCGTGCAAGGCGCAGGCCGCAGCTCGTACCGGGCGTCTTCGCAAGGCCGACAACGCTGCGCGGGCGCCGCCTGGGCGTTTGCGCAGTAGGGCGGGGTTGTTCGGCAACCTCCTAGAGCCGGGTGCCGCCGCGCAGGGTGTCGAGCAGCTCGGCCTCGGCGGCGACGAAGGCCGGGTCGGTGAGCACCCCGACCTCGCGCGGCCGGGGCAGGTCGATCCGCACCTCGCGGGCGACGTGCGCCGGGCGGGACGAGAGCACCAGGACCCGGTCGGAGAGGAACACCGCCTCCCGGACGTCGTGGGTGATCAGCAGGACCGTCCAGCCGAAGCGGCCGCGGACCTCCTCCAGCCACTCCTGCATCGCGGTGCGGGTGAGCGAGTCGAGGGCGCCGAAGGGCTCGTCGAGCAGCAGCACCTCGCGGTCCTGCACCACCGTGCGCAGCAGCGCCGCCCGCTGCCGCATCCCGCCCGAGAGCTCGGCCGGGCGGGACCTCTCGAAACCCGCCAGCCCGAAGGGCGCGAACAGCTCCCGCGCGCGTTCCCGGGCCTCCCGCCGGCGCATCCCGCCGACCTCGAGCCCGAGCGTGGTGTTGTCCAGCACCGTGCGCCAGGGGAAGAGCAGGTCCTTCTGCGGCATGTAGCCGAAGGTCTCCCGGCCCGCGGGCGCACCGTCGACCAGCACCCGACCGTGGTCCGGCGCGACCAGCCCGGCCAGCACGCCGAACAGGGTGCTCTTGCCGCACCCGCTGGGTCCGAGGACCGAGACGAACTCGCCCGTCGCGACGTCGAACGACACCCCGTCGAGCACCGGCAGGTCGCCGAACGCGACCTCCACGCCCGCCACGGTGATCTTCATCGGCGCGCCCCCTTGATCCACGGTGCCACGACCCGTTCGACCAGGTAGGTCAGCCCGAACAACGCGACGCTGACCAGCGCCGTCACCGCCACGGCCGCGAGCACGAGATCGGTGCGGAAGGAGTTCTTCTGCTGGGCCATGTAGATGCCCAGCCCCGCCCGCGCGCCGACGTACTCCGCGAAGATCGCCCCCGTGACCGCGTAGGTGATCGCGATGCGCAGAGCGGTGAAGAACGACGGCAGCGCCCCGGGCAACCGCACGTACCGGAACTCCGCCCAGCGCCCGCCGCCCATGCTGCGCAGGAGGTTCGCCGCCTCCGGATCGGCCCGCGCGAAGCCCTCGATGAGCCCGACGGCGATCGGGAAGAAGGTCACCAGGGCGATCACCAGCACCTTCGGCAGCAGCCCGAAGCCGAACCAGATGATCATCAGCGGGGCGACGGCGATGATCGGCAGGGTCTGCGAGGCGACCAGCAGCGGGACCAGCGCCCGGCGCAGCCACGGCGAGAAGTCGACGCCGACGGCCAGCACCCAGCCCACCGCCAGCGACACCGCGAACCCGACCGCGGTGACCTGCAGCGTGGGCAGGGTGTTGGCCCACAGCACGGCGCGGAACGCCCAGCCCTGCTCGAGCACCCGCAGCGGCGACGGCAACACCTGCGGGCGCACGTCGAGCGCCGTCACCGCCCCCTGCCACACCACGAGCAGGAGCAGCACCACCAGCACCGGCGGGGCGACCCGGCCGAGCAGCGAGGTCCGCCCGCGTGCCGTCCGCGGCGCGGGTGCGCGGCCGGTGCGGCCCGCGCGTCCCGGCACGGGCGGCGACGACGGCGGTCCGGGCTCCGTGCGGGACCGGTGGTCGGCCCGGGTCACGACGTGGCCCCGCCCGGGGCCAGGTAGTCGTTCGTGAACCAGGTCGAGAAGTCCGGCCGGGTGGTGAGGGGCCTGCCGGACCCGTCGGTGACCGCGCCGGAGTCGATCAGGAAGCCGGAGAAGCCCTGCCAGCGCTCGAGCGTCTGGGTGCCGACCTTCCCCGCGTCGTCCTTCAGGTAGTCCTTCGCGAGCATGTCCTGGCTGCGGGTCACCAACTCGGGCTCGGTGAAGGCGCCGGGGTTGGCGTCCTGCAGGTCCTTCGCCGCGCGGGCCGGGTCGTCGGCGGCCAGCTGGTACCCGCGCTGGGCGGCCTGCACGAACTTCCGCGCCTGGTCCGGGTGGTCCCTCAGCCAGGTGGAGTTCCCGATCAGCAGGACGTTGTAGGCGTCGGGGAAGCCGTAGTCGGTGTACTTGAAGGTCTTCAGCGGCTCGTTGCGCAGCTGGGCCTCGATGCCCTCCCACGCGACGAACGGCTCGGTGAAGTCGACCTGCCCGGCGTAGAGGGCCTCGTAGGCGCTGGTGCCGAGGGTGACGGTCTGGAACTCGCCCTTGCCCCCGGCGTCCCGGATGACCTGGCGCATCTTCGGCTCCTCGCCGGGGCCGCCGAAGCCGCCGTAGGTCTTGCCGTCGAGGTCCTTGGGCGAGGTGATGTCGGCGCGGTCCGCCTTCACCGCCACCTCGGTGGCCCAGTGCTGCAGGATCGCCATGACCGAGGTGACGTCGGCGCCGGCGGCCTTCGAGAAGGTGAACGAGTCCTGGAAGCCGATCCCGAACTCGGCGGCACCGTTGCCGACCAGGGTGTCCGGCGAGGTGTCGCTGTACGGCAGGAACTGGACGTCGAGCCCCGCGTCGCGGAACCAGCCCTCCTGCTGCGCGACGTACAGGCCGCTGTGGTTGGTGTTCGGGGTCCAGTCCAGGGCGATCCGGAGGGTCTGCGGCGAGCCCTGCTGCTGCTCGGCCGCGCCACCGCAGCCGACCAGGAGCAGGGCCAGCCCCACCACGAGGGCGGCCAGCCGAAGTACGAGACGGGACGGCGACATGCGCGACACGGTCCTCCCTACGCCGGTGCTAACCGGGTCAGGTGCGAACGGTCGACGGCCGGTCCTGCCGCCCTCTCAGCCTCGGATCGTGAGTGCTCCCGCGGGTTCGGGTCCAGACCCTACGTCGCCCCGGGGCGGCGTGCCACCGCCTCCCCCGCCCGCGCGGTGTGACGTCCGCGTGCCGGGAGGGGTCCGGGAGGCGTCCGCCGGGGTCAGATGATGTCGGCGCGGCGGTGCCGGGCGCGCGGGGCGCCCGGACCCGGGACGGGCGGGGCGCCGGAGCCCGGGACGGGCGCGGCCGCCGGGTCCTCGGCGCGGCGGCCGGTGCGCTCGTCCCCGGCCTGCCCGTCGCGGCGCTGCTGCGGGACCCGCGGCGCGTCGGGCCGGTCCTCGGCGCGACGACGGCCGCCGGACCGTGCCGGAGCGCCCGGCCCGGGGAGCGCGGCCTGGTCGAGGTCCCACGGGTCGCGCCCGGGCAGGACCTCGGCGGCGGGCTCGCGGAGCCGACGCCGGCCGCCCGACGGGGGCGCGGGCGGCCGGGTCTCGCCGTGGCCGGGCCTGCCGTCCGGCGCGGGAACGGCGCCCCGAGGAGGCTGCGGCGCCCCGCTCGGCCCGCCGGAAGGCACCCCGGAGGACCCCGCCGCCGATCCCGCGGGAGGTGCGGCGGGCGGCGCCGCCGACGGGACGGACGATGGTCCGGCCGCGCCCGTGGGCGGGAGGGCGGCGGGTGCGACGGGACCCCGCGCCGCGCGCCGCTCCGGACCCCACGGCTGCCGGCGCGGGTCGCGCGCGTCCTCGACCTGCGGCGCGCGGGCCTCCGACCGGGATCCGCGGGACCGCTCGGCGTCCGCCTGCGGACGCTCGGGGCCGTCCGGACGGCGGCCGGCCTGCAGGTCGACCGGTTCGACCCCCTGCCGGCCCGGGGTCGCGGGGTGGTCCTCGGCGAGCCGACGGCGTCCGCCGGTCGAGCGGCTGCGCTCCTCCGCCGGGCCACGCCGTTGCGTCGGGACCGCCCCGGCCGGGAGGGCCGCGCTCGGGGGCCACCCGTCGGCGCCACGGCCCGGGGTCACCGCGCCGAACACCTGGGTGGGGGTGTCCTCCCCGGGCACCGGCGGCGCGTCGGTCCGGTCGAGCACCGCCCGGGCCGCCTCCGCCGGCTCGACGCCCGCCTTGCCCGCCCGGCTCGCGAGGTAGCGCCCGGCCTCCTCGACGTCCGTGCGATACCGCTCCGCGAGCATCCCGGTGGCGTGGGCGACCGGCAGCGCCGCCTCCTGCTCCGCCGTCAGCCGGGCGACCGTGGCGGTGAGCCGGCGCAGCGCGCAGACGTCCGAGAGCCGCGCCGAGAGGACGTCGGCGAGCCCGGTGACGGCGTCGACGTGCCCGTCCCCCACCGGCCGGCCCGGGTGGCCGAACAGCTGCAGCCCGCCGACCGGCTCCCCGTCGACGAGCAGCGGGACGACGACCGAGCACGTCAGCCCGGTGTCCGCGGCGGCGGCGGCCAGCTCCGGCGGGCCGATGCGCGTGAGGTCGGGCGTGACCATCGGGCGCCCGGAGCGGACCGCACCCGACACGGGCCCGGTGCCCGCCCGCAGCTCCATCTCGCCGAGCCGTCCGGACGCCGCGTCCGACGCCGAGACCCCCGCGAGCCCCGCCGGCCGGTCGGGCTGGTCCACCAGCACGATCGCGGCACCCGAGACACCCAGCGTCGCGGGCAGCGCCGCGCAGACCGAGGAGAGCAGCGAGCCGAGATCGGCGCCGGCCACCGCCGTGCGCCCCACCTGCAGCATCAACCCCATGATCCCGGGATCGTCCGGATGCATCGCCCCAGCCCCCTCCACGCACGCGCTACTGCGCGTAGTCAACCACCGGCTGTCCGTGCAACGTCGCGGACGATCATGGGCTGGGCCGAACGGCTCAACTGCGGAGCGCGACCACCTGCGCCCAGGTCGCCTCGTCGACCGGCACCCCGCGGAAGCGGTTGCGGGCGCGGACCTCCTGTGCCCGGTCGCCGGGCACCTGGACCTTCGTGTGCCCGGGGGCCGGCGGGAGGGTCCGCAGCTCGTCGAGGAAGGCGGCGATCGCCGGGGCCGTCCGGCCCACCCCGAACGTCCCCGGCGCGAACGCGATCAGCAGGTCCCCCTTGGTCACCGGGTCCGTGGTGTCGAGCGTGCCCCGGACCTCCCGGCCCAGTGCGGTGCCGGTCAGCGAGGCGACCAGCAGCTCGAGGACCAGCGACAGCGCGTAACCCTTCGGGCCGCCCACCGGGGTGATGGCCCCGTCGAGGGCGGCGGTCGCGTCCGTGGTCGGGGCGCCCTCGGCGTCGACGGCCGCGCCCTCGGGCAGCGGTTCGCCACGGGCGGCGTGGTCGAGCACCTTGCCACGGGAGATCTGTCCGGTCGCCATGTCGAGCACGACGGGCCGCCCGCCCGTCGGGATGGCCGCGGCGATCGGGTTGGTGCCGAGCATGGCCGGCGCCGCGCCCCAGGGGTGGACGAGGGCCTCGCTGGTGGTCGTCGCCAGCCCGGCGAGCCCGGCCTCGGCCAGCCGCTCGACGTACGGCGCCAGCATCCCGAGATGCCCCGCCCGGCGGATCGCGGCGACGGCGACGCCGGTCGTGGGCACCCGCTCCAGCAGCGCCTCGACGGCCCGGTGCGCGACGGGCGGACCCAGCCCGGTGCGCCCGTCGACGGTCAGCACCGAATCGGTGGTCCACCGCAGCTCGGGCTCGGCGGCGGGATCGAGGACGCCGTTGCCGATCCGTCCGGCCAGCACGGGCAGCCGCCGGATGCCGTGCGAGGCGTGCCCGCGCAGGTCGCCCTCGAGCAGCATCCCGGCCTGCTCGCGCGCCGCCCGCTCCGGTACCCCCAGGCCGGTCAGGACCGCGGTCGTGAGCGCCAGGTGCTCGTCGACGGGGACGCGGTGCACACCGTCGGCGTCGATCATGCCGGCGACCCTACCGGCCGGCGCCGACCCCGGCGGGCGGCGTCGGCGACGGTGCCGCCCCGGCCGGGGCGACCGCGGCCGGGACCGGTGTCTCGGCCAGCATCCGCTCGCACGTCCGCACCAGCACCGCGGCCGCGGCCCGCTGGTCGCGCGTCGACACCGGGTGCTCGGCACGGCGCTGCCAGCGGCCGAGCTGCGCCGCCGCGGCGAGCCGGATCTCCTCGGGACCGGCGTCGGCCGGGAGGCCGAGCCTGCGGTGGGCCGCGGTGCCCTCCGCACCCAGCAGCAGCTCCGCGGCGGCGCGCTCGTCGGTCGACAGGGCGGGGTTGCCGGCGCGCAGGGCGTCGACGAGGTCGAGCTCGGCGAGCTCGTGCGCGGTGGAGCGGAGGCGTTCGAGCTGGTAGCGGAGGTCGCCGTCGTCGTGCGCGTGGTGTGCGACGGCGATCTCGTCCAGCTCCCGGAGCACGGCGCGGGCCCGCAGCGCGTCGGCCCGGTCGGCGAGCCCGCGCTCGATCAGCTGCCGCAGCCGCGGCACACCGCTGCGCCGGGTCAGCTCGGCGGCCACCTCGTCCGGCCGGGCCCCGTCCGCGGCGAGCTCGGCGACCAGGGCGGAGCCGGTCCTCCCGCGCGTCAGCCCGGCCGCCACGGGGACCACGGTGTGGCAGCGCCGCCGCACGGCCGGCTCGGCGGCGAGGCGGCGGGCCTCGCCCCACGGATCGGTGCCGAGCTCGTCCGCCCGGGCGAGGACGCCGATCGCGGGTGCGCCGCCGGGAGGTGTCCCGTCGGACGGTGCCCCGCCGGGCGCTGTCCCGCCGGGCGCTGTTCCGCCGACGGCGGGCAGCACGAGCAGCGGCACGTCCCCCTCCGTGCCCTCCACGATCTCCAGGTCGACCTCGCCCGGGGTCGCGTCCAGGGCCGCGACCAGCGTGGACACGCCCGAGCCCGGCGGACCCGAGACCGCGACCCGCAACGGCCGGTCGAGGTCGGCCTCCAGCGCGCGCAACCGTTCGCGCAGCCCCGCGTCGCCCAGCTCGGCGGCCGCGGCGAGCGCGCGGCGGACCTGCCCGGGCAGGGTCGTGTCCGTGTCCCGGTCCGGGTGCTCGGACGCGGCCGCCGGCGCGGGACGGGTCTCGACGACGAGCCCGGCGACGTCGAGGGCGGTCGTGTCCGCCTCCCCGTCCGGCCCGGCGTCGATCGACGCGGCGGACGGCGGCCCGCCCGCCGGCACCTCGGCCTCGGGCACCGGGACCGAGCCCTCGACCGTCGTTCCCTCCCCCGGTGCGGACCGCAGGTCGACCCGACCGCCGGCGGCGACGATCCGGGCGGCGACGTTGCGCAGCCCGCGCCCCGCCGTCGCCGCACCCGGGCCGACCACCGCCGGCTCCGGCACCACGAAGCCGGGCCCGCTGTCCCGGACGGTGAAGTGCAGGCGCCCGTCCTCCTCGGCGAACCGGATGACGACGTCGGCGCCCGGTGCGTGCTTGTGCGCGTTGTTCACCGACTCCAGGCAGCAGAAGTAGACGGCCCCCTCGAGCTCCGGCGGGTACCGCCGCCCGGCCGCGAGCGAGGACTCCACCCGCACGGGCGGCGGGCCGGCCAGCTCGGCCTCGAGCGCGGCGACGAGGCCCCGCTCGGCCAGCGCGATCGACCGGACCCCGCTGGCCGTCTCGGCGAGCACGGACTCGGCGGTGTCGAGCTGCCCGGCCAGCACCCCGAGCCGTTCCCGGGCCTGCTCGACCCGCCCGTTCTCCACCTCGTGCTGCACGAGCCCCAGCACCAGCCGCAGCGAGACGAGCTGGTGCTGCGCGCCGTCGTGCAGGTCCCGCTCGATGCGCCGGCGCTCGGCGTCCATCTCCGAGACCGCCTCGCGGCGGGACACCGCGATCTCCGCCGCGTGGGCCAGCGCCGCCCGCAGCTGCCGTTCCAGCTCGACGCCCAGCCGGCTGGCCGTGACGACGACGCCCAGGCTGTCCGCGATGTCCTCGAGCAGGTGCCGGCGGTCGGCGTGCAGCCCGGCGACGGCGGCCCGGTCCACCTCCAGGGTGCCGAGGTGCTGCTCGCCGCCGCGGACCGGGACGCCGACGAGCCCGGTGCCGTCGTCGCGCCGGGTCGCCCGCCGCGAGGCCCACTCGTAGGTGCGGTCCCGCAGGCCGGGCCGCACCACCGTCAGCCGACAGCGCGACGAGCCGAGGGCCCGCCCGACCGCCTCGGCGACGCGGGCGAGGTCCGGCGCGTCGGACGCCGCGGTCCGGGACAGTGCCGCGACCTCGGCGAGCGCGCTGTACGGGGTGGGCCTGCGGCCGTAGAGCAGCCGGTCGGTGAGCCCCTCCACCGACCGGTACACGGGCAGGAAGGCGACCGCGGCGAGCAGCGACGCGCCGAGCGAGGACCACAGCGGCCCGAACCCGATCAGCCACCCGGCCGCCTCGAAGACGATCACACCGCCACCGACGACGGCCACCGCCAGCACCGCCGCCAGCACCCGGCTGAACCGCGCCTCCGCCGACCACAGCCGCTCCGCGCGCACCGCCACCAGTACCGCGACGGCGATCGCCGCCGATCCCACCCGCGAGGCCCAGAACAGCAGGGCGACGGGCTGGCCGGCCGCGCCGGACGTCATCGAGTCGTGCGCCGTCGGGTCGTAGAGCTCCAGGCCGGGCACCCCGAGCAGCCAGAGCACGACCGTGCTGATCCCCAGCACGACGATTGCCGCGAAGGCCGCCACCAGCAGGCTGAACACCAGCCGGGCCTGGGTGCGCAGGGCCGCCGTCTCGCCGCGGCGGATGCGGCCGGGCAGGACCGCCACCCCGACCAGCGGCACCAGGAACCCGAAGAACAGCACGCAGCTGGTGGTGTGGCGCAGCAGCGCCGTGCCGAACCCGACGAGGCCGAGCACGAGGACGCCGAGCACCGCGAGGGTCACCCGGCCCGGGCGCCCCCAGCGGGCCGGCCAGGCGCCCTGCGGCGTCGGGAAGACGAGCAGGGCCAGGACGTAGGCCGCGCAGGCGACGCCGTGCAGCACGATCTGGTGGATGGGGCCGGCCGCGATCCCGGTCGCGGTGTCGACGGCCGTCGCCGCGGCGTGCGCCTGCAGGTTGAAGGCGCCGCCGGAGCCCACCATGGCCAGCGCGAGCAGCCGGATCGGCCAGCTCGGACCACCGCGGACCAGCAGCACGACCGCGATCGCGACGGCGCCCAGGCTCAGCGCGTAGTCGACGACGAGCTGGTCCATCGGCTCGGTCGCCGGCGCGGCGGCCGCGACCGCCCGGGCCCACGCGGAGTCGCCGGCCCCGAAGCCGGGCACGTACCAGGCGATCGCGACGTACGCGCCGACCGCCAGCCAGCCGAGCGCCACCACCGAGCAGACGACGAGGACCACGCCGTAGACCGCGACGGCGAGCCGGTGCAGCCCGCTCCCGTCCGCCGGAGCGGACGTACCGGCGGCCGGGCCGGTCGGCGCGGCGGTCCGGGGCGGCGCGCTCACACCCGCACCTCCCGGGCCACCTCGACGGCGGGCTCCAGCCGCTCCGGGAGGCTCGCGGTGAGGACCAGCCGGCCGTCCTCGTCCGTGCTCAGGCCTGCCTCGCCGCCGAGCGCCGCCAGCCGTTCCAGGTCTCCCGCCAGGGCGGCCCGCAACTCTCCCGGGGCGAACCCGGGCTGCGGATCGACGACGCGGACGGCCAGCCGCCCGTCGGTGTGGGTCAGCTCCACCTCGAGCTCGGGGCCCGTGGCGGCGGACAGCCACTGCAGCGCCGACGCGGCCACGTAGTAGACCCCGGACTCGACCTCCCACGGCAGCCGGTCCTCGGGCGCGCCCGCGAGCCGGACCGGCCGGTCCAGGTCGGCGGCGACCTCCTCGAGCGCGCCGACGGGCCCCTGGTCCCGCAGGACCTGCGGGTAGACGCCCCGGGCGATGAGCCGGAAGCGGTCGAGCAGCTCGTCGAGCTGGGTGCCCGCGCGGCGCAGCGCGGACACCGCCCGCTCGGGCTCCGGCGCGTTGCCGCCCAGGTCCTGGCGGGCCCCGTCGAGCACGATGCGCAGGGTGGCGAGGCGGTCGGTGGTGGCGTGCGAGAGCTCGCCGACGAGCCGGCGCCGCTCGACGTCGCGGGCGGTGGCGAGCCGCTCCCGGGACCGTTCGAGCTCGGCGGCCAGCTCCGCGGCCCGGCGGACGCGGTCGCGCAGCTCGGTGTTCATCGCGACACCCCGCAGCAGCAGGCCCGCCCCACCGGCGAGGTCACGCATGAGCTGCTGGTCCGCCGGCGTGATCGCGGCCGTCTTGCGAATGGCCAGCACGGCCCGCAGTGTCTGTCCCTCGACGATCGGGACGACGTGGTCGGCCCGCCGCTCCGGGTCCTCGCCGCCGAGCAGCACCGCGAGGTTGGGCACCGTGTCCCCGGTGACCGCGCGCGGCGGATGCACCGCGGCCGTCACCAACCGGTCGGACACCGCGAGCCAGACCCGCGCCTCCCGGGCCGCGGTGCCCTCCGCCAGCACCTCCGCGAGCCCCGGCAGGGCCGAGTCCGGGGTCCCGCTGCGGATCCGCGCGGCCGCCTCCGCCAGGGCCGAGTACGGCGTGGTGGCGCGGGCGTGGGTCACGCGCTCCACGAAGCGGTCCACCACCGGCCGCAGCCGCGCCGCACCGACCGCGCAGACCAGCGCCGCGAGGAAGGGCAGCAGCACGCCGATCTGGCCGAGGCCGGTGTGGAACAGGACCGGCGGCACCACGACGAGGACCGCGAACACGACGAGGACCGCGCCGCCGACCAGTGCGGCGCGCAGCCCCAGCGCGGCCCACCTCTCCATGCCGGTCCGTCAGTCGCCGTCCCGCTGCGAGCGGAGGTAGGTGAGGACCGCGAGGACCCGACGGTGGCTCTCGGTCTCGTCGGTGTGCAGGCCGAGCTTGGCGAAGATGCTGGCGATGTGCTTCTCGACGGCCTTCGGCGTGACGTACAGCTGCCCGGCGATGCCGCCGTTCGACCGCCCCTCGGCCATCAGCTTGAGCACGTCGAGCTCGCGCTCGGACAGCGAGGCGACCTCGTTCTTCTTCTCCCCGCGCGGCCGCTCGACGAGCCGCTTCGCCAGCACCGGCTCGATGACGATCTCGCCGTCGGCGATGCGGGTCAGGGTGTCGGTCAGCACCTCGACGCTGCCGACCTTCTCCTTGAGCCGGTAGCCGATCGCGTCCGTGCCGATGTCGAGGATCTTCATCAGGTAGTGCGACTCGGCGTAGTGCGAGAGGAACAGCAGCCCCATGTTCGGCCACTTCTCCCGGATCCGCTCCGCCGTGACCAGCCCGCCGTCGGGCTCCGGGGGCATCCGGATGTCGAGGACGGCCACGTCGCAGGGGGTGCCGGCCAGGAGGGCCAGCAGCTCGTCGCCGCCGGCGGCGACCGCCACGACCTCGTGCCCCGCGGCCTGCAGGAGCATCAGCAGCCCCTCCCGGAACAGGGCGCCGTCCTCGGCCAGTGCTACTCGCATGGGATCCTCGCAACGATCGTGCCGGTACCGACGGTCTCGTCCGGCGGGGCGGAAACGTCACACACTCCTTCGCGGACCGTGCCGCCGAGCGGGCGGGCGCGGTCCCGCAGCAGCTCCCCCAGCCCCGGTGACGCGCCGGTCGCCGTCACGACGAGCTCGCCGGCGGAGCCGGCGACGGCCACCTCGCGCGGCGACCCCGGATCCGCGGCCAGCGCGTCGGCCAGGGCGAAGTACACGGCGCCCTCGGCGGCCGCGCCGAACCGGGCGCCGTCGTCGTGCACCCGCAGCGGGGCGTCGAGCCGCTCGGCGAGCTCGCGCAGCGCCGGGCCGAGGCCCGCCTCGTCGAGCAGCGGCGGGTAGATCTGGCCGGCGACGTCGCGCAGCTCCTGCAGCACGGCGTGCAGCTCGTCCTGCAGGATGCCGATGGCCGCGCGCAGCTCGTGCTCGGTCTCCGGCACGCGGTGCCGGAACAGGCCGAGTTGCAGGACCAGCGCCGACGCGCGCAGGGCGGCCCCGTCGTGCAGCTGGCGCTCCAGCCGGCGCCGGCCCTGCCACTGCTCGCGCTCGCGCCGGCGGCGCGCCTCCGCGACGGCGGGCGCGCTCGGGGCGGCCGTGGGGGCGGCCGGCACGTCCCCGGGTGGCGCGGGCTCCAGCCTCATCGGGGCATCGTCCCGCCGCGCGCCGGGCTCGGGAAGGGGGTCGGCCCCCTCGGCGGGTAGGGACAGCCCCCGCTCGCCGAAACGGTAATGACAGCGTGACCTGGGACGAGTATCACTCCAGAGCACCGTGTGCTCGTACGGTCGGCAGTGCTCATGCGCGGGTCCGACGGTCCCGCGCCTCCGAGAGGTGGCGGAGTGTCCTACAGCCTGGGTGTGGACCTGGGGACGACGTTCGTGGCCGCTGCGGTCGCCAACGCCTCCCGGGTGGAGATGTTCACCCTCGGCGACCGCAGTGTGGTGACACCGGCCGTCGTGTACCTGCGGGAGGACGGCACGGTCGTCACCGGCGACGCGGCCGGCCGCCGTGCGGTGAGCAATCCCGACCGGGTCGGCCGCGAGTTCAAGCGCCGCCTCGGCGACCCCACGCCGGTGATGCTCGGCGGGGCACCGCACGCGGTCACCGCGCTGCTGGCGAGCTTGTTGTCCGACGTCGTGGCCCGGGTCTCGGCCACCCAGGGCGCCGCGCCGGACTCGATGGTGCTGACCCACCCGGCCAACTGGGGCCCGTTCCGCCGTGAGCTGTTCGACGAGGTCCCGCAGCTGGCCGGGGTGGCCATGCCGCGGATGGTCACCGAGCCGGAGGCCGCGGCCGCGCACTACGCGGCGTCGCGGCGGCTGGAGAACGGCGAGATCGTCGCGGTCTACGACCTGGGCGGGGGCACCTTCGACGCCACCGTGCTGCGCAAGCGCCCGGAGGGCATCGAGATCCTCGGCTCGCCGGAGGGCATCGAACGCCTGGGCGGGGTCGACTTCGACGAGGCGATCCTCGCCCACGTCAACTACGCCGCCGGCGGGGCGCTCTCCGAGCTGGACATGAGCGACCCGCAGACCACGGTCGCGCTGGCCCGGCTGCGCCAGGACTGCGTGCTGGCCAAGGAGGCGCTGTCGATCGACACCGAGACCACCATCCCGGTGTTCCTGCCCCACCGGCACTTCGACGTGCGGCTCACCCGCTCCGAGTTCGAGGACATGATCCGCGCGCCGATCGAGTCGACGATCGGGGCGCTCAACCGCACGCTGCGCTCGGCCGAGGTCACCCCGGACGAGCTCAGCGCCGTGCTGCTGGTCGGTGGGTCCTCGCGGATCCCGCTCGTCGCGCGGATGGTCTCCGAGGAGCTCGGCCGGCCCACGGT
>NZ_JAJSOK010000053.1 GCF_021283305.1 Pseudonocardia kujensis | reverse complement strand
TCGGTGGTCATTGCGGAGGGGGAACGCCCGGTCCCATCCCGAACCCGGAAGCTAAGCCCTCCAGCGCCGATGGTACTGCACTCGCCAGGGTGTGGGAGAGTAGGTCGCCGCCGACATCAAACATCGAAGAGCGTCCCCACCGGGCAGGTGGGGGCGCTCTTTTCGTATCTTCTCCGACGGCTGGAATCGCGCTCGCGATCACGGCCAGCGACGCGACGAGAACTGGAATTCCAGAGTGACTGATCGGGATGACAAGCGGGACGACCGCCGCGAGGAGCGCCCGCGCCGTGGCGCCGGCGAGGGCCGCGGCCGCGACGAGCGCCGTGGGGGCCGCAGCGACGACCGCCGGAGCGGTGGCGGCCGGCTGGGGACCGGCTGGGGCGGATCGGACGACGGGCGGGGCCCGCGCCGCGACGACCGCACCGACGGGCGTCGTGGATCCGAGGGCGACCGCGGACGCGGCGGCTTCCGTGGTCGGGACGGCGGTCGTGACGACCGCGGCGCTGACCGCGGCCGCGACGACCGTCCCGCTCGGGGCGGTCGCAGCGAGGGCAGCGGCAAGGTCTACGTCGACCGCTGGGGCAGCGACAGCCGCCGGGACAACCGCCGTGACGATCGGCGGGACGACCGGCGGGACGACCGGCGCGGTGGCCGCCCGCAGGGCGACGACCGGCGGGCCGGCTACGGCCGGGACGAGCGCCGCGGGTACGTCCGCGACGACCGCGGGCGTGGCGACCGCCCCCGCGGCTACGGCCAGGACCGCGGCGGCTACGGCGACCGGCGGGACCGGTTCGAGCGCGACGACCGGCCGGGCGGCTTCCGCCGTGACGACCGCCGTGACGACCGGCCCGGTGGCTACTCCCGCGGCGGCGGCTCGGACCGCGGCGGACGCTTCGACCGCGACGACCGGCGCTCGTTCGGCCGGGACGACCGCGGCCAGGGGCCGGGCGGACGCGACGCGCGCGACGACCGCGGCTCCCGTGAGTTCGGGGACTCGCGTGGCCGGCGCCTCGATCGCGACGACCGTCGGGGGTCCTTCGACCGGAGCGACCGGCGCGGCGCGCAGGACCGGGACACCCGCGGGGGCGCCCGGTACGACCGGGACTCCCGGGAGTCCCGCGACTCCCGGGGCCCGCGTGGCGACCGGGAGGACCGCGGCGAGTTCCGCTCCGGCCCTCGTGACGACCGTCGGGGCGGGTTCGACCGTGACGACCGTCGGGGCGGATACCGGCGCGACGACCGACCCCGCACCGGCGACCGAGACGACCGCGCCCCGGGCGCGAGCCGTGGCTACGGCCGCGGCTCCGGGGACCGCGGTGGCCGGTTCGACCGCGACGGTGGCGCTCGGGGCTTCGAGCGGAGCGAGCGGCGCGATGGCGTCGACCGGGACTCCCGCGGCGGCGACCGCCCGAACCGCGGCGGCTTCCGCGACGGTCGACGTGACGATCGACGCGACGAGCGCCCTGCCGCGTTCCGGCGCGAGGACCGGGAGTCCCGTCCCGGCCGTGGGGACGAGCGCCCTGCCGCGTTCCGGCGCGAGGAGCGCGAGTCCCGTCCCGACCGTGGCGACGCGATCGGCGGCCCGTCGCAGCAGGACCGCGGGACCGACGTCCGCGACCGTGGGTTCGAGCGTCGCGAGCGTCCGGTGGACGGTGACCGTCGCTCGCGTGGGGACCGGGTGGGGCCGGTGCGGGGCCGTCCGAACGGCGGTCCGCGCGACACCGACCGTCCGGGCCGCGGACCCCGCGACCGGGGAGACCGCGCCGACCGGGGTGACCGGGGTGACCGCGGCGGTCGGGAGCGCGCCGAGGGCGTGCCGACCACCTTCATGGCCGAGCCGGAGCTGCCGGAGGGTCTCCGCCCGAACTCGCTCGACGCCGACGTCCGGCGCGACCTGCGGGGCCTGCAGAAGGAGACCGCCGAGAAGGTCGCCCTGCACCTGGTCGCCGCGGGCATGCTCGTCGACGAGGACCCCGAGGTGGCGCTCGAGCACGCGCGGTACGCGCGGAAACGGGCGTCCCGGATCGCCGTGGTCCGGGAGGCCGCGGGGATCGCGGCCTACCACGCCGGCGAGTGGAACGAGGCGCTCGGCGAGCTGCGGGCGGCCCGCCGCATGGGCGGCGGGCCCGGGCACATCCCCGTGATGGCGGACATCGAGCGTGCGCTCTGCCGCCCCGAGCGTGCGCTGGAGCTGGCCCGCGGCCCGGAGACGAAGGAGCTCGGCCAGGCCGAGCGGGTCGAGCTCGCCATCGTCGCCGCCGGTGCGCGGCGCGACCTCGGGGAGCTCGATGCCGCGGTCGTCGGTCTGCAGGGCGCCGAGCTGGACCCGCGCAAGCGGGACCCGTGGAGCGCGCGCCTGTTCTACGCGTACGCCGACAACCTGCTGGCCGCGGGCCGTGAGGCGGACGCGGTGCAGTGGTTCGTCCATGCCGCCGACGCCGACGCCGCGGGCGAGACGGACGCCCGGCGCCGCCTCGCCGAGCTCACCGGCGAGGAGATCGAGGAGGAGGACGACGGCTTCGCGATCGGGGACGTCGTCGAGGAGGACGACCCCACGCCGGCCTCCCGGCCCGCCGCCGACGAGGGCGTCTCGCGCCCCGAGCGCCTCGACGACGAGTCCGACCTCGTGGACGAGGCCGAGGCCGCCGCCGACGACGACACCGACGACGCGGACGACGCGGACGACGCGGAGCTCACCGACGCCGACGACGCCGAGGACGACGAGTCCGACCTCGACGACGAGTCCGACCTCGACGACGAGCCCGACGCCGACCTGACGGCGGACGCCGAGGCGGACCCGGCCGACAGGGACGCCGATCTCGAGGATGCCGATCTCGAGGACGCCGAACTCGAGGACGCCGAACTCGAGGACGCCGATCTCGAGGACGCCGAGGAGGAGCTGGAGGCCGAGGACCCCGAGGACGCGGCCGACGCACCCCGGCCCGCGCCCGCCGTCGCCGCCCAGGACCCGCAGGAGCAGGCCGAGCCCGACGAGGACGGCGACCCCGAGCCCCCGGTCGACACCTGGCCCGCGGAGGGCCCGGACGGTAAGCAGTCCTCGTGAGCGACGACCTCCTCTCCCGGTTCGACGTCCTGCTGGTGGACCTCGACGGCACCCTGTACGCGGGGCCGTCGGCGGTCCCCGGTGCTGTCGAGGCGATCGCGTCCGCGCAGGACCGCGGCGTGCGGACCTCGTACGTCACGAACAACGCCTCGCGCCGGCCCTCGGAGGTCGCGGCGCACCTCGCCGAGCTGGGCTTCCCGGCGACGACCGAGGACGTCCGCACCAGCTCGCAAGCGGGGGCCGCGATGCTCGCCGCCCAGCTGCCCGAGGGCGCACGCGTACTGGTGGTGGGGACGAGCGCGCTGGCGGAGGAGGTCGCCCACCGGGGTCTGCGCGTCGTGGACTCGGCCGAGGGCGCCGACGCCGTGGTGCAGGGCCATTCGCCCGACACCGGCTGGCGGAACCTCGCCGAGGCCACGCTCGCGATCCGGCAGGGGGCGCTGTGGGTGGCGACCAACGTCGACCCCACGCTCCCGACCGATCGCGGGCCCATGCCCGGCAACGGCTCGATGGTCGGCGTCGTGCGCATCGCGAGCGGCGCGGAACCGCAGGTCGCGGGCAAGCCCGCGCCGACGCTGATCCAGGAGGCGCTGCGGGCGTCGGGCCGCGAGCGGGGCCTGGTGATCGGCGACCGGCTCGACACCGACATCGAGGGCGGCAACGCGGCGGGCCTGCCGACGCTCGTCGTCCTGACCGGGGTGTCGACCGCGCGGGAGGTGCTGGAAGCACCCGAGTCGCAGCGTCCCACCTACCTCGGGGCGGACCTCGGCGCGCTGTTCCAGCCCCCCGAGGAACTGGCGCCGGGTGCCCGGGACGGGTGGTCCGTCGACGACGGTCTGGTGCTCTCGGGCGACGGCCAGGACCTCGACGCCCTGCGTGCGCTCTGCGCGGTGCACTGGGCGGCCGGCGGGGGAACGGCGCGGGTACGGGCCGAGGGCGAGGCCGCGCGGGGCGTCGTCGACCGGCTCGGCCTGGCGTGACCGGGCCGGGCGTGCCCGCCCGCGGCGCCCCGCCCGCCTCGACTACCGTGGCGATCACGCCGACCGCCGAGTCGGATCCCGACCGGAGAGCACGACCATGACCGTCCCCGTCCCGGGCGACCCGCGCCCGCCGTCCGCGCGCCCGCTCGAGGCCGTGCGGGCCGACGTCGAGGCCGCCCTCGGCGCGCTCGACGCCGTCGCCGGGCGCCCCGCGGAGGAGCACGTCGCCGCCTTCGAGCGGGTCCACGCCGCCCTGGGCGCCGCGCTCGCCGCCGGCTCGCCCGAGCGGGTCTGAGTCGGCGGGGACCGGCGTGCCCACCCGTTCCCGGCTCGACGCCGAGCTCGTCCGGCGCAAGCTCGCGCGCTCGCGCCAGCACGCGGCCGAGCTGATCACCGCAGGCCGGGTCACCGTCAACGGCCTCCCGGCGGGCAAACCGGCGACACAGGTCGACCGGGCGACCCCGGTCGTCGTCGAGGAGCGGGCCGACGAGCCGGACTGGGCCTCCCGGGGCGCGCACAAGCTCCTCGGGGCGCTCGACGCGTTCCCCGACCTCGTCGTGGAGGGGCGGCGCTGCCTCGACGCGGGCGCGTCGACCGGCGGGTTCACGGACGTCCTGCTCCACCGCGGCGCCCGCGAGGTGGTGGCGGTGGACGTCGGGTACGGCCAGCTGGTCTGGCGGCTGCAGTCCGACCCGCGGGTGCGGGTGCACGACCGCACCAACGTGCGGGCGCTGGAACCGGGGACGATCGGCGGGGTCGTCGACCTCACCGTCGCCGACCTGTCGTTCATCTCGCTGCGCACCGTGCTCCCCGCGCTCGTCGCGTGCACGGCCCCGGGTGGCACCCTGGTGCCGATGGTCAAACCGCAGTTCGAGGTGGGCAGGGAGCGGCTGGGCGCGGGCGGGGTCGTGCGCGACGCCGCGCTGCGGCGGGCCGCGCTGACCGAGGTCGCCGACTCCGCCCGGGGTCTGGGCCTCGTGGTGCGCGGCGCGGTGGCCAGTCCGCTGCCCGGCCCGTCGGGCAATGTCGAGTACTTCCTGCGCCTCGCGCGGGGCGGGGAGGACGTGGGGGACGGGCCGCTCGCGCGGGCCGTCGAGGAGGGCCCGCGATGAGGGAGGTGCTGGTCGTCCTGCACGCCGGCCGGGCGACGAACCGGCGGGTCGCCGCCCGCGTCGCGCACCGGCTCGCGAAGGACGGCATCCGGCTGCGTGTGCTGGCCGACGAGTGGTCCGAGGTCGACAACGGCGCGGACATGCCCCCGGAGCTGCGCCCGGTCGTGGTCGACGGGACGCCGGCCTGCGCGGCCGAGACGGAGGCCGTCCTCGTCCTGGGCGGCGACGGCACCCTGCTGCGCGCGGCGGACCTGGCCCGGCCCGCGAAGGTGCCGCTGCTCGGGGTCAACCTCGGCCGCATCGGCTTCCTGGCCGAGGCCGAGCAGGAGTCCCTGGGCGAGGCGCTCGACGCGATCGTGGCCGGCCGCTACGAGGTCGAGGAGCGCATGACGATCGACGCGGTGGTGCGTCACCGCGGGAAGGTGCTCGACCAGACCTGGGCGCTCAACGAGGGCGTGGTCGAGAAGAGCACCCGCGAGCGGATCCTCGAGGTCGTGCTGGAGATCGACGGCCGCCCCGTCTCCAGCTTCGGCTGCGACGGCGTGATCTGCTCGACCCCGACCGGCTCCACGGCGTACGCGTTCTCCGCGGGAGGGCCACTGATCTGGCCGCAGGTGGAGGCGATGCTGGTGGTGCCGAGCAACGCGCACGCGCTGTTCGCGCGGCCTCTGGTCGTGTCGCCGTCGAGCCACGTGGCCGTGGAGATCGACGCCACCGGACCGCCGGCCGTCCTGGACTGCGACGGGCGCCGGGTCATCGACCTGCCGCCGGGCGCCCGGGTCGAGCTGTGCCGCGGGATCGAGCCGGTGCGGATGATCCGGTTGCAGGCGCAGCCCTTCGCGGACCGGCTGGTCCGCAAGTTCGACCTGCCGGTGCGCGGCTGGCGGGGCGCGCCGGACACGCCCGACGAGCACTGAGCCCGCAGCACCGGAGCCCCGGGCACCGGACCGGACCGAGCACCGGGGCCGTTCCGGCCGGACACGCCCGGGCGCGTTCCCGCCGCGGTCTGCGCGCGGATCTGTCGGGGGCGGGCCGTATCGTGCGGCCCATGCTGGCCGAGATGCGCATCCAGGGCCTCGGCGTGATCGACGACGCCACGCTCGAGCTGGACCCGGGTCTCACCGTGCTCACCGGTGAGACCGGCGCGGGCAAGACCATGGTGGTGACCGGGCTGTCCCTGCTGGGCGGCGGCCGGGCCGAGGCGTCGCGGGTCGCCGAGAGCGCGTCGCGGGCCGTGGTCGAGGGCCGCTTCGAGCGCAGCGGCGCCGCCGCGCTCGAGCTGGCCGAGGAGGTCGGTGCCGAGGCGGACGAGGACGGCACCTTGATCGCTGTCCGCACGGTGTCGGCCGACGGGCGCTCCCGCGCCCACCTCGGCGGGCGGTCCGTGCCGGTGGGCGTGCTGGGCCGGCTCGCCGAGGCGACCCTCGCCGTGCACGGGCAGAACGACCAGCTCCGCCTGCTGCGCCCCGCCGACCAGCGCGCCCTGCTGGACCGGTACGCGGGCGACGCGGTGGCCAAGCCGCTCGCCGCCTACCGCGAGACCCGGGCCGAGTGGCAGGCCGTGTCCGCCGAGCTCGTCGAGCGCCGGGACAACGCGCGCCGGCTGGCCCAGGAGGCGGACATGCTCCGGCACGGGCTGACCGAGATCGAGGCGGTCGCGCCACAGCCGGGGGAGGACCGCGAGCTCGTCGAGGAGGCGAAGCGGCTCGCCGCGGCCGACGACCTGCGTGAGGCGGCCGGGCTGGCGCGGGCCATGCTCTCCGGCTCGGACGGTGACGACATGGGCGGGGAGAGCCCCGGCGCCGTCGGGCTCGTCGGCGAGGCACGCAACCGGCTGCAGTCCGGCGGCGACCCGGAGCTGGCGGCGCTGGACCCGCGGCTGGGGGAGGCGCTCGCCGTGCTCACGGACGTCGCGGGAGAGCTGTCGTCGTACCTCGACCGGCTCGACGCGGACCCCGAGCGGCTCGCCCACGTGCTCTCCCGTCAGGCCGAGCTGAAGGCCCTCACGCGGAAGTACGCCGCGGACACGGACGGCGTGCTGGAGTGGGCCGCGCAGGCCCAGGAGCGCCTCGCCGGGCTCGACACCTCCGACGAGGCCCTCGCCGCGCTGGCGGCCCGGCGGGATGCCCTGGCCGGCGACCTGGCCGGGCACGCGGCGGCCCTGAGCGCCGCCCGCGCCGAGGCGGCAGGCCGGCTCGCCGCCGACACCACGGCCGAGCTGGGCGGGCTCGCGATGAAGGACGCGAAGCTGCACGTGTCGGTCGTGCCGCGGCCGGCCTCCGGGCCCGAGGCCCCCGACGCGCTGCAGGTCGAGGGCCGCTGGGTGGTCGCCGGGTCGGACGGGGTGGACGAGGTGGAGCTGCGGCTCGTCCCGCACCCCGGCTCGGCGCCGCAGCCACTGCACAAGGGCGCCTCGGGTGGCGAGCTGTCCCGGGTGATGCTGGCCCTCGAGGTCGCACTCGCCGGCGCCGACCCGGTGCCGACCATGGTGTTCGACGAGGTCGACGCCGGGGTGGGCGGTCGCGCCGCCGTCGAGATCGGGCGGCGGCTGGCCCGGCTCGCCGCGCGCCACCAGGTCATCGTGGTCACGCACCTGCCGCAGGTCGCGGCCTACGCCGACCGGCACCTCGTGGTGCAGAAGAAGCGCGGCGAGGGCGTGACCCGCAGCAGCGTGCGCACCCTGCCCGAGGCCGACCGGATCGTCGAGCTCGCGCGGATGCTCGCAGGACTCGACGACACCGACACCGGCCGCGCCCACGCCGAGGAGCTGCTGGCCGCGGCCCGCACGCACCGCGAGGAGGACCGGGCCGAGCCGCGCAGGCGCCGGAAGAAGGCGTGAGCCTCAGCGCCTGCTGACCCTGGTGACCCACGCCGTCATGACGACGGCCGGGAACGGGCCGGGCCCCCCGGGCGTGGTGACCGTGCCGGCGAGCGTGCCGCGCAGCCCGTCCCCACCACCGCCAGCACGCTGAGCGCGGACAGGATCAGGACGCATGCCCCCCGGCGAGCCATGAATCCGATCATGCCCCAGTGCCGTGCCGTGCCGTGCCGTGCCGTGCCGTGCCGTGCCGGGCGGGGCCGGGTTGGCGGCGAGGGGCGGGGCCGGCATCGTCGGCCCGGGTGACGGGGCGGTCACGGTGCGGCGCGCCTTCACCGCTCCGCGCCGGGGCGGTGCCAGGGTGCGCGGCATGAAGCTGACCGGCCTGCTGCACCGCTCGCGACCCGAGCTGCCCGGGCTCGCCGGGACCGCGCGCGTCGACAAGCGCACGGACGCCTTGCTCAAGCGGCTCAAGCCGGGCGACATCGCGGTGCTCGACCAGATCGACATGGACCGGGCCACGGCCGACGCGCTGATCGCGGCCGAGGTCGCCGCCGTCGTCAACGCCTCGCCGTCCATCTCCGGGCGCTTCCCGAACCTCGGACCGGAGGCCCTGCTCGCGGCCGGTGTCCCGCTGGTCGACGCGACCGGCCCGGAAGTGCTGCACGACGTGCGCGACGGTGCGCGGATCCGGGTGCACGAGGGCGTGGTCTACGCCGGCGAGCTGGAGCTGGCCCGCGGCACCGAGCAGACGCCCGACTCGGTCGCCGACGCCCTCGTCGAGGCCAAGGCCGGGCTCACCCACCAGCTCGAGGCGTTCGCCGCGAACACCACCGAGTTCATGCGGCAGGAGCGCTCGCTGCTGCTCGACGGCTACGGCGTGCCGGAGGTCGACGTCGCGCTGCGGGGCCGGCAGGTGCTCGTGGTCGCGGCGGGGTTCGACCACGCCAAGGACCTGGCGCGGCTCGGCAACTACATCCGCGAGTACCAGCCGGCGCTGGTCGGCGTCGGGGCGGGCGCCGACGCCCTGCGGGCCGCCGGGCACAAGCCCGACCTCATCGTCGGTGACCCGTCCGACATCTCCGACGAGACGCTGACCTGCGGCGCCGACGTCGTCGTCCCGGCCTTCGCCGACGGTCACGCCCCTGGCCTGCACCGGGTCCAGGACCTCGGTGCGAGCGCGGTGACCTTCCCGTCGTCGGCCAACCCCGAGGACCTGGCGCTGCTGCTCGCGCACCACCACGGGGCGGCGATGATCGTGACGGTCGGGCTGTCCGCGACCATGGTCGAGTTCCTCGACCGGGGCCGGTCCGGCTCCAACGCCTCGACCTTCCTCACCCGCCTGCAGGTGGGCGGGCAGCTGGTCGACGGTCGGGTCATCGCCCAGCTCTACCGCAGCCGGATCTCCACCGGCGCGCTGCTGCTGCTCATCGGGGCGGCGCTCGTCGCGGTCCTGGCCGCGTTGCTGATGTCGCA
Source organism: Pseudonocardia kujensis (assembly GCF_021283305.1). GTDB lineage: Bacteria > Actinomycetota > Actinomycetes > Mycobacteriales > Pseudonocardiaceae > Pseudonocardia > Pseudonocardia kujensis. Next base: position 45,175 of record NZ_JAJSOK010000053.1, on the reverse strand, counting down.
GGCCGGCGACGCGGTCCTGACCTGGATCACCACGACGGCGGCCGCCGTGTTCGAGACGATCAAGGGGTGGTTCGTCCGGTGATCTCGCTGCGCTACCACGCGGTGTCCCTCGCGGCGGTGTTCCTCGCGCTCGCGGTCGGCGTGGTGCTCGGCGCGAGCGGCCTGTCCGACCGGGTGCTCGCCGCGGTCTCGACCGACCGCGACGACCTGTCCAGCCAGGTCGACACGCTCACCGCCCAGCGCGACGGCCTGCTCGACGAGCAGGCCGCGGCGGACCAGTTCGCGAGCCGGGTCGGCCCGGCCGCGGTGCGCGGGCTGCTCGCGGGCAAGACCGTGGCGCTGGTGCAGGCGGGCGGTGAGCAGGCCGACGCCGAGTCGGTGATCCGGCTCGTCGGGCAGGCGGGCGGCACGGTGACCGGCTCGATCACGCTCACCGACGCCGTCGGCGACCCGGCCCGGTCGGACCAGCTGAACGCCCTCGCCGCCGAGCTCCTGCCGGCCGGCGCGCAGCTCCCGGCGGCGTCCGACACCGGCAGCCTGGCGGGCGGGCTGCTCGGCAGCGTGATGAGCACGAAGAGCGCGCCGAGCGCCGACCAGGCGGGCGCGGTGTGGACCGGGCTGGCCGACGCCGGGTTCGTCCAGCCGGGCACCGCGCCCGGCCCGGCGGACCTCGTCGTCGTCCTCACCGGCGGCGCCGCGCAGGGTCCCGACGCCGGCGACTCGGCGGCCGTGCTCGCCCGGCTGGCGGCGCAGCTGGACCGCTCCGGCGCGGGCGCGGTGCTGGCGGGCCGGGAGGGGTCGGCGTCGGCGACCGGGCCGGTCGGCGTCGCGCGGGCCTCCGGCGGGTCGACGGCAGGCCTGTCGACGGTCGACGACGTCCAGACCGGCGCCGGGCGCGTCGCCACCGTGCTGGCGCTCAAGGAACAGCTCGACGGCGGCGCGGGCAGCTACGGCTCCGACCGCACCGCCTCCGGGGGCGCGGCGCCCGGTGCCTGACCACGGGCCGTGAACGGCGCCTCCGCGCACGACGGGGTCGCCGTTCGCGCGTTCGAGGGGTGGCGACACGCGGCGGGCGGTCCGTCCGAGGTGCCCGGACTGCTCCGGGTACACTGAAGTTCCGTGCAGACTCGCGCGACCCGTCATCTGTTCGTCACCGGCGGGGTCGCATCCTCGCTGGGTAAAGGCCTCACCGCGTCGTCCCTCGGCCAGCTGCTCACCGCGCGCGGGCTCCGGGTGACGATGCAGAAGCTCGACCCGTACCTCAACGTCGACCCCGGGACGATGAACCCGTTCCAGCACGGCGAGGTCTTCGTCACCGAGGACGGCGCCGAGACGGACCTCGACATCGGCCACTACGAGCGGTTCCTCGACCGGGACCTGCACGGCCGGGCCAACGTGACCACCGGCCAGGTGTACTCCGAGGTCATCGCCAAGGAGCGCCGCGGCGAGTACCTGGGCGACACCGTCCAGGTGATCCCGCACATCACGAACGAGATCAAGGACCGCATCCTCGCGATGGCGGAGCCCGACGCCGACGGTGTCGTCCCGGACGTGGTGATCACCGAGGTCGGCGGCACCATCGGCGACATCGAGTCGCTCCCGTTCGTGGAGGCGGCCCGCCAGGTGCGCCACGAGGTCGGCCGGGACAACTGCTTCTTCCTGCACGTCTCGCTGGTGCCGTACCTGGCGCCGTCGGGCGAGCTGAAGACCAAGCCCACGCAGCACTCCGTCGCCGCCCTGCGCAACATCGGTATCCAGCCCGACGCGCTGGTCCTGCGCGCGGACCGGGAGATCCCGGACGCGATGAAGCGCAAGATCTCGCTGATGTGCGACGTCGAGATGGACGGTGTGGCGGCCTGCCCCGACGCCCCGTCGATCTACGACATCCCGCGGGTGCTGCACCGCGAGGCGCTCGACGCCTACGTGGTCCGCCGGCTCGGGCTGCCCTTCCGGGACGTCGACTGGACGGTCTGGGGCGACCTGCTCGACCGCGTGCACAACCCGGACGAGAAGGTCACGATCGCGCTCGTCGGCAAGTACGTCGACCTGCCCGACGCCTACCTCTCCGTCACCGAGGCCCTGCGCGCCGGCGGTTTCGCGCACCGGGCCAAGGTCGAGATCCGCTGGGTCGTCTCGGACGACTGCGAGACCCCGTCCGGCGCGGCGAGCGCGTTGGAGGGCGTCGACGGCGTGCTGGTCCCGGGCGGCTTCGGCATCCGCGGCATCGAGGGCAAGCTCGGCGCGATCACCCACGCCCGCACCCGCGGCATCCCCACGCTGGGGCTCTGCCTGGGCCTGCAGTGCATGGTGATCGAGGCCGCGCGCAACCTCGCGGGCCTGGCGGACGCCAGCTCCAGCGAGTTCGACCCGCGCACCCCGCACCCGGTCATCTCGACCATGGCCGAGCAGCTCGACGTCGTCGCCGGCGAGCGCGACATGGGCGGGACCATGCGCCTCGGTGCCTACCCGGCCGCGCTGGGGGAGGGCACCGTCGTCGCGAAGGCGTACGGCGGCCGGGAGGTCTCCGAGCGGCACCGGCACCGCTACGAGGTCAACAACTCCTACCGCGACCGGCTGGCCGAGGCCGGGCTGGTGTTCGGCGGCACCTCGCCGGACGGGAAACTCGTCGAGTTCGTCGAGCTGGCCGAGGGGACGCACCCGTTCTTCGTGGGCACCCAGGCACATCCGGAGCTCAAGAGCCGGCCGACCCGTCCGCACCCGCTGTTCGCGGCGTTCGTGAAGGCGGCCCTGCGGTACAACGCCGAGGACCGGCTGCCCGTCGAGATGCCGTCCCGGGCGAAGTCGAACGGCAAGGCCGAGCGGGCCGACAGGGCCGACAGGGCCGACGCCGCCGCCTCCACCGAGCCGGCCGAGGTGGGCTCGTGAGCCGGAGCACCCCCGGCACGCACGACTTCCCGATCACCGCCTCGAAGGACATCTACGAGGGCCGCGTGATGGCCGTCCGGGCGGACACGGTCCGCATGCCCGGCGGCCGGGAGGCGACCCGCGAGATCGTCGAGCACCCCGGGGCGGTCGCGATCGCGGCGGTCGACGAGCAGGACCGGCTGATGATGATCCTGCAGTACCGGCACGCCGTGCGGCGCCGGCTGTGGGAGATGCCGGCCGGCCTGCTGGACCACGCCGGCGAGGACCCGGTCGCCGCGGCGGCCCGGGAGCTGGCCGAGGAGGTGGGCCTGGCCGCCGAGCACTGGTCGGTGCTGGTCGACGCCGTCCCCTCGCCCGGGTTCTCCGAGGAGGCCATCCGGGTCTTCCTGGCGACCGGCCTGCGCGAGGTGGAGCGGCCCGACCTGGGCGACGACGAGGAGTCCGAGCTCGAGCTGCGCTGGATCCCGCTCGCCGAGGCCGTCACGATGGCGCTGCAGGGCGAGATCGTCAACGCCACGGCCGTCGCGGGCGTCCTCGCCCTGCAGGCGGTGCGCGACGGGCACGGCGGGACCCGCCCCGTGGACGCCCCGTGGCCGGACCGCCCCACCGCCTTCGCGAAGCGCAGGTCCTGACCTTGCCCGCCTCCTGCTGCACGAACACCAGGTACTCCCGCATCCGCGCGACGTCCGGTTTCCCGCCCACCGGCCCGTGCCCCGGCACGACCGTGTCGACCGGGAGGTCCAGCATGAGGTCGCAGGCCGCGATCCAGCGCTCGACCGGCCCGGCCCAGACGATCGGGGTGCCGCCGATGAACAGGACGTCCCCGGCGTAGAGCAGCCGGGCGTCCGGGACCTCGACGATCGTGTCGCCCGGGGTGTGCGCGGGGCCGACCTGGATCAGGCGCACCTCCCGCCCCCCGACGTCGAGGCTCGTCCCGCCCGCGAACGTCCGGGTCGGCGGGGTCGCCGTGATCCCCTCGAACTCGAACGGGCCGAACACCTTCCGGACGAAGTCGCCGCGGGGCCCGGGGAGCTTCTTGAGCCGGGCGAGCGCGTCGACCTCCTCCTGGGTCATCAGGGCGGCCGCGGCCTCGGAGGCGACGATCTCGACGTCGCGCACCAGCTCGTTGCCGAAGACGTGGTCGCCGTCCGAGTGCGTGTTGACCAGCGTGGTGACGGGGTGGATGTCGGTGACCGGCCGCAGACCGTCGAGCATCTCGCGGGTCAGCGCGAGATCGAACAGGGTGTCGACCGTCAGGCTCACGCCGCCGCCCGTGACCAGGCCGGAGTTGCTCCAGCCCCAGCCCCCGTCGGGCTGTAGCCAGGCGTGGCAGCCATCGCCCAGGTCGTGCAGGCCCTTGGTGTACATCGGGTCTCCTCCTAGAAGCCGGTGCGGAGCGGGACGAGCGGGGCGGCCGGCAGGACGGTCTGCCGGGTCTCGCCCAGGCCGGCACCGCGCAGGGACACGACGTCGCCGGGCCGCAGCCACCGCGCCTGCGCCAGGTCCGGGGTGTCGACGTGTTCGAGCAGGCAGCCGCCCGGCACCGTGCCGGAACAGATCACGTCGCCGGGCACGAGGTCGACGCCGCGCGACGCGAACGCCACCATCTCCCCGAAGCTCCAGTCCATCTGCGTGAGCGTGCCGCGGGTGATCTCCTCGCCGTTCAGGGTGACCGACAGCTCGACGGCCGTGGGCTCCACCTCGTCGACCGTGACCAGCGCGGGTCCGAGCGTCGACGCGCTGTCCTTGCTCTTGCCCATCCCGATGCCCTGCGCGGAGTCGCGGAGCTGGACGTCGCGTGCCGACCAGTCGTTGAACAGCGTGTACCCGACGATGTGGGCCTCGGCCGAGTCCGGGTGCAGGTCGCGCCCGCCCCACCCGATCACCGCGCCGACCTCCAGCTCGAAGTCGAACATCGCGGAGCCGGGGGCGATCGGGACGTCGTCGTGCGGCCCGACGATCGAGCCGACGTTGGCGAAGTAGAAGGCCGGCGTCCGGTACCAGGCCTCGTGCAGCTCCGTCGGCCGCCCGAGGGCCTTGTAGCAACCGCGGAGGTGGTCGAGGAAGCTCAGGCCGTCGCGCACCGACGGCGGCCGGGGCAGCGGGGCGAGCAGACGGACCTCGTCGAGCGCGCGCACCTCGACGGGATCGCGGCGAGCGCTCGCACCCGCCTCGGCCAGCTCGTCGCGGCTCAGCAGGCCCAGCAGGGTCGTGCTCGCGGCCAGCCCGCGGACGCTCTCGCCGTCCAGGATCCCGACCCGCGGCCCGGAGCCCGCGTCGTAGGTCACCCACCGCATGCGGCCTCCTTCTCGAACCGGACCGGGATGCTCTGCCAGCCCCGCGCGACCTTGTTGGCGACGCGGCGGACCGGTGGTCCCGCGGGTGTGATCCCGGGGAACCGTTCCAGCAGCCGGGTGAAGATGATCTCCCCCCGCGAGCCGGGCCAGCGGCGCGCCGATGCAGTGGTGGTGGCCGGGCAGGAAGGTGAGGTGGCGGTTGGGGGAGCGGGCCGGGTCGAACACCCCGGGCTCGTCGAAGGCCCGGGGGTCCTGGTTGGCCGCCCCGATCACGAGCCAGACGATGCCCCCCGCGGGGACGTCCACACCACCGAGGGAGACGTCCCGGGTCGCCTTGCGCAGATCCAGGTGCAGTGGCGGGTCGAGGCGCAGCATCTCCTCGACGAGCGCGGGGACGGCGGCGGGGTCCGCGGCGGCGGCCCGGGCAGCAGGTTCGGTGAACAGGAAGGTCAGGCCGTTGCCGAGCAGGTTGACGGTGGTGTCGTTGCCCGCCGTGAGCAGCAGGGCCAGCGATCCCAACAGCTCGTCCTCGGGCAGGCCGGCCGCGGCCAGGACCGAGGTGAGGTCGTCCTTCAGGCTCCGCCGGCGCGCGGCGACGATCCCTCGCAGGTACTCGACCATCTCGTGGGCGGCGTGGATCGCCGCCGTGCGGGCCTCGCCCTGGATTCCGGGGTCGAACGTCGCCGCAGCGGGAGGGGACCACGCCCAGCGCCCTCATCCGGGACACCCGCCTGGAGCTGGCCCGCGACCTGCTCGACCGCCCGGGCGCGATCACTGCCGTCGCCCGCGCGAGCGGCTTCCACTCCCTCGACGCGTTCGAGAAGGCCTTCCGCCGCCGCTACGGCACCACCCCTCGCGGGTACCGCGCCCGCACCCGCTGAGCGACCGGTCAGCCGGCGGCGTCGATCCGGTCGGGCCGGAGCCGGAACCGCCCGCCGGCGTCGGAGCGGACCCGTCTCAGCCCGCGGCCACCGCACGGGCCACGCCGCGCCGGACGTACGGGGCGACCGGGCTCAGCCGCAGGGCGCCCGGCAGCCGCAGCACGACGTCGCGGCGCCCCGTCAGGCTCAGCCGGCCGTCGGCGCGGACGGTGGCGAGGTCGAGCGCGCCGTCCCACACCTGGTAGAGCACGCCCAGCGACGCCTTGATGACCGCGTCCACCTCGTGGCCGGGGTCGGTGAAGCAGAGCGACACGTCGTGCGGCTGGATCACGAACCAGAAGCGGTGGCGCCGGGCGTCCGGGACGTGGACGTGCAGCACCGTCCGCTTCCCGTCGAGCCGGCCCGGATCGATGCCGCCGCGGATCCACCACATGAGCGTTGTGGGGTCCAGCTCGTCGGGCCGCGGCTCGCCGAACGCCCAGCGGGCGCCCCACTCGGCCAGGCCGAACAGCAGCGGCAGCAGCTCCTCGCACGCCGGCGTGGGGTGGTACTCGCCGTCGGCGTGCACCACGAGGCCGGCGCGCTCCAACTGGCCGAGCCGCTTGGAGAGCAGGGCCCGCGACATCCCGGGCAGCCCGCGCGCGAGCTCGTTGAACCGGGTCGCGCCGACGAGCAGGTCGCGGACCACGAGCAGGGTCCACCGGTCGCCCAGGATCTCCAGCGACCGCGTGATGGGGCAGTACTGGCCGTAGCGGGACATGGCCGCACATCCTCCTCGGCCCGGTTCATTTTCGGAACTATGCGGCATCCCGGATCCGCCGGACCCTGCCTGCATGACAACTCTCGAACAGGTCTCCACCAGCGTTCCCACCGACGCCGACGTCGTGGCCCTCGCCGAGGCGGTCGGCCGCGCCGCCGCCCCCTTCGACGCCGCCCACGACGCCGACGCCGGCTTCGTCAGCGAGGCGTACGCGGCCATGGCCGAGCTCGGCTACCTGCGCCTCGGCGTCCCGGCCGAGTTCGGCGGCCTCGGCGCGACCCTGCGGCAGGTCGTGCTGGCCGAGGAGGAGCTCGGCCGGTGGTCCGGCTCCGCGGCCCTGGCCGCCGCGATGCACCTCTACCTCACCCGGGTGCAGGTGTGGCGGCACCGGCGCGGCAAGCCGGATGCGGCCGGGGTGCTCCGCCGGATCGCCGACGAGGGCCTGGTCCTGGCCACCAGCGGCGGCTCCGACTGGGTCTGCCCGACGACGACCGCCACCCGCGTGGACGGCGGCTACCGGTTCGACGGGCGCAAGAGCTTCTGCAGCCAGGCCCCGGTCGCGGGGGTGCTGGCCACCTCGGCGGTGCTCGGCGAGCCCGGTCCCGACGCCGTCGTCCTCCACGCGGGGGTGCCGTTCGCGGCGCCCGGCGTCCGGATCGTGGAGACCTGGGACACCCTCGGCATGCGCGGCACCGCCAGCCACGACGTCGTGCTCGACGGGGTGTTCGTGCCGGAGGAGAAGGTGATGGGCACCCGACCCTACGGCGCGCTCGCCGGGCCGCTGCTGGTCGCGGCGATCCATTTCGCGCCGGTTGCGGGAGCGGCCTACCTCGGCGTGGCCCGCGGGGCGTGCGAGGAGGCGGAGCGGCTCGTCGCGCGGAAGGCCGACGTCCCGGCCGCCGCCGTCCGCGGCATCGGGGAGATGCGGGCGCGGTTGCGGGTCGCGCGGTGGGCCCTGCTCGGGGTGGTCGGCGAGGTCGGCGACGACCCGCCCGCCGACGACGCGACCCTCGACGCCGTCATGACGGCCAAGCGGCACGCAGTCGTCGAGGCGCGGGCGGTCGCGGACCGGGCGCTGGAGGTCGCCGGCGGTGTGGCGTTCTTCCGCAGCTCGCCGCTGGAGCGGGCGTACCGGGACGTGCGGGGCGGACCGTTCCACCCGCTGACGCCCGAGGCCACCCTCGAGCGGCTCGGGGAGACGGCGCTGGCGACGGCCCGTCGGGGCTGACCGGGTGGGGCCGAGGCCGGTCAGGGCCGCAGGGGGCGGCCCTGCGCATCGGTGGAGCGCCCGGCGAGCAGCACGATCCCGTCGACGAAGCCCCAGACGGCCCCCAGCCCGAAGGTCACGATCGTGACGATCAGCTGGGCGATCGCGATGCCGGTGTGCCCGGTGTAGAAGCGGCCGATCCCGGCGCCGCCGAGGAACAGCTGCAGCAGACCGGCGGCGAGCTTCGACTTGTCCGAGTACGGAACGCCGGTGGTGGGCTCGCGGCCGTAGGGCGCGTCGGGGGTGCCGCCGTGGGCCTGGTGCGGCAGGCCCGGGGCGCCGTAGGTGGGACTGCCGACAGGGGCGGGGGCGTGGGGGCCGCTGGAACGGGGCGCGGCGCCGTAGCCGGTGAACGGCTGGGGCGACTGGGCCCCGGTGAACGGCCCGCCGGCGTACCCGGAGGGGAGGCCCGCCGGTGGGCCGTAGGCCTGCCCGTACCCGGTGTGTCCGCCGGACTGCCCGCCGGCGCGGTTCCACAGCGCCGTGGGGTGGGGCGCGGGGAGGTCGGTGAACAGCCCGCCCAGGTCGTCGAGCGTACGGGCGGCCCAGACCTGCGCGACCCGCTCCTCGTACTCGCCGCCGTCGAGCCGGCCGTGGGAGAAGTGCTCCGCGAGCGCCTGCGCGGCCTCCTCGCGCTCGGCGTTGCCGATCCTGACCTGCGGGGGTTCGGGGCGGGGCTCGGGCTCGCTCACGGCACCGACCGTACCCCCGGACCGGCCGGGGGCGGCGACACCCGACGCGGCGTGGGAACGCGACGGGCAACCTCTCCGTGTCGGCCGTCGGGTCGGCGCCCGGCGGGACGCGGTCCTAGGCTCGGCCCATGCGCTTCGGTCTCTTCGTTCCCCAGGGCTGGCGGCACGATCTCGTCGGCATCGACCCCGCCGAGCAGTGGGCGGTGATGAAGGGGCTCGCGTCCCACGCCGATGCGGGCCCGTGGGAGTCGATCTGGGTCTACGACCACTTCCACACCGTCCCGGCGCCGACCGACCAGGCCACCCACGAGGCGTGGACGTTGATGGCGGCGTTCGCGGCCTCGACCGAGCGGGTCCGGCTCGGCCAGATGTGCACGTGCATGGCCTACCGCAACCCGGCCTACCTGGCGAAGGTCGCCGCGACCGTCGACGTCGTGTCCGGCGGGCGGGTCGAGATGGGCATCGGCGGCGGCTGGTACGAGCACGAGTGGCGCGCCTACGGTTACGGCTTCCCGCCGCCGCGCGACCGGCTCGGCATGCTCGACGAGGGCGTGCAGATCTTCCGGCAGGCGTGGCAGAAGGGCGTCGCGACCCTCGACGGCACGCACTACCAGGTCGACGGCGCGATCTGCGAGCCGCGACCGCTCCAGCCGGGCGGCATCCCGATCTGGATCGCGGGTGGCGGCGAGAAGGTCACGTTGCGGATCGCGGCGCGGTACGCCGACTACACCAACTTCGACGGCAGCCCGGAAGGCTTCACCGCGAAGTCCGAGATCCTGGCGAAGCACTGTCGGGAGCTGGGCACCGACTTCGACGCGATCGTCCGGACGGCGAACTACAACGTCGCCGTCGGCGCGACGGAGGCCGAGGTCGCCGATCGGCTGCAGCAGCTGGTCGACCGGCTGACCCCGTACGTCGGCAAGGAGAAGGCGGAGGCGCAGCTCGGCGCGTTCCGCGGGCTGCCGGCCGTGGGCACGCCCGAGCAGATCGTGGAGAACCTGCGCGGGATGCAGGAGCGCGGGATGACCTACGGCATCTTCTACTTCCCGGAGGCCGCCTACGACCGCTCGGGGATCGAGCTCTTCGAGCGCGAGGTGATCCCGAACCTGGCCTGACCCGAGCGCGTCATGGATCCACAACGCGCGTGGGAGGCCGGCCTGAGCGCGATGTGGATCCATAGTGCGTGTGAGAGCCGGGTCGATACGCGTTGTGGATCCATAATGCGGCGCATGGGCACGCGGGTCGCGGACGGGATCGAGGCGTTCCTGGCGCACCTCGCCGTGGAGCGCGGCAGCGCGGCCAACACGTTGCGCTCCTACACGACCGACCTCGACCGGTACGCCGCGCACCTGCAGGGCAAGGGGATCGACGACCTCGCCGCGGTCGCCGAGTCCGACGTCAGCGACTTCGTCGCGGCGCTGCGCAGCGGGGAGGCCCCGCTCGCGGCGTCGTCGGCGGCCCGGGCGCTCGCGGCGGTCCGCGGGCTGCACCGGTTCGCGGCGCGCGACGGGCTCGTGCCGGTCGACGTCGCCCGCGCCGTCGCCCCGCCCACCCTGCCCCGGCGGCTGCCCAAGGCGCTGACGGTCGACCAGGTCGAGCAGCTGCTGGCGGGCTGTGTGGGCGACGGGCCGACCGGCTTGCGCGACCGCGCCCTGCTCGAGCTCCTCTACTCGACGGGGGCGCGGATCTCCGAGGCCGTCGGGCTCGACCTCGACGACCTCGACACCGCCTCGCGCACGGTCCTGTTGCGCGGCAAGGGCGGCAAGCAGCGGATCGTGCCGGTGGGGCGGCCCGCGCTCGCCGCCGTCGACGCCTACCTGGTGCGGGCCCGGCCGGACCTGGCCGCCAAGGGCCGCGGGACCCCGGCCCTGCTGCTCAACGCCCGCGGCGCCCGGCTGTCGCGACAGAGCGCCTGGCACGCGCTGCGCACCGCGGCGGACGTCGCCGGCCTCGATCCCACCGCCGTCTCGCCGCACACGCTGCGGCACTGCTTCGCCACGCACCTGGTCGCCGGCGGCGCCGACGTCCGGGTGGTGCAGGAGCTGCTGGGGCACGCCTCCGTGACCACCACGCAGATCTACACCCACGTCACCGTCGACGCCCTGCGCGAGGTCTACGCGACGGCGCACCCGCGGGCCCTCGGGAGCGGGACCGGACGCACCGGGCGGAACGGGCAGCGCTAACGTCCCTCGCGATGATCGCGACACGGGCGTCCCGACCGTTCCTGCTCGTCCTCCTCGCCCTCGTCGGAGTCCTCCTCGCCGGCTGCGGCGGCGCCACCCTCACCACGGACACCGGCTCGGGTCCCGGCACCGGCTCCGGTGCCGGTTCCGGGGACCTCGCCACCGAGCGCGGAGCAGACCGGCACGAGGGCACGGTGGCCCGCGTAGCGGTCGTGTCCGACGCCGGCGACGTCACCCTGCGGTCCGGACCGGAAGGTGCGTCCACGGTGGACCACGAGACGCGGTGGACCGGCCCGCGGCCCGAGCTCACCCAGCAGCTCGCGGGCGGCGTCCTGCGGATCACCGCCCACTGCCCGGAGCCGGGGGAGCGCTGCGAGACCCGGCTGACGGTCACGGTGCCGGCGGGCGCCGCCTCGAGCGTCGACCTCGGCGCGGGCGACGTCGTCGTCTCGGACCTGACGGGCGAACACGAGCTGCGGACCGCGGGCGGCGACGTCACCGGCACCGGGCTGGCCGGCCCGCGGGTGTCCGCGCACAGCACCGCGGGCGACGTCGAGCTGACCTTCGCCGCGCCGCCCACCGCCGTCGTGGCGGAGTCGACGGCCGGCGACGTCGGCGTGCTCGTCCCGCTCGGCCCGGTCTACCGCGTCGACGCCGGCACGACCGTCGGCTCGGTCGAGGTCGGCGTCGCGGACGACCCGGGCGCCGCCGCGACGATCTCGGCGCACAGCACCGCGGGGGACGTGCGCGTGGCCCACCCGTGACCGCGCGGTTGACCAGCACGAACTCGTGCGCCGTCCGGCGTGGAGGGTCCGGCGTCGCCGAGATCGCTCAACTCTCGACGTAGTCGATCTGTGGCGCTCTGTTGCTTTCCTCACCCGAATGGCCTCGACTCCACGCTTGCATACGGCCCCGCTGCCTGGTTTGTTAAGTAAGCCTAACCACGTGTGAACGCAGGCTTCCCGGACGTGGACCGGGGGTCCGCCGGCGGGCACCGAGGCTGCCCCCTGCGCGCGTGACGGCCCGATGAACTCGACGAGAGGCGGTGTCACGAGTGAGCGTGCCCCCCGCACTCGGTACCCGTACCGGAGCGACGCTCGCCCTGTCGGCGGCGCAGCTCGGGGTGTGGAACGCCCAGCGGCTGGACCCGGAGTCGCGCAGCTACCTGGTGGGCGAGGTCCTCGAGATCTCCGCCGGCGAGGGCGGCGGCCCGATCGACGTCGCGGCGCTCGGCGACGCCGTGCGCGCGACGATCGACGAGGCCGAGACGCTCCGGCTACGCCTGCACGACACTGCGGACGGTCCACGGCAGACGGTCTCCGACGAGCCGGCGACCCGGCCCCGCGTGGTCGACCTGCGCGGGGAGCGCAACCCGGTCGCGGTCGCGCACGCCCTGGTCGACGCCGAGCGCTCGCGTGCCGCCGAGGCCTGCCGCGCCATGGTGGACCGTCCCCTCTACAGCTACACGCTCGTGCGGCTGTCCGACCAGGACGTCTGGTGCATCCAGCTGTACCACCACCTGATCGTCGACGGCTACAGCGCGGCGATGCTCTCCCGCCGTGTGGCCGCCCACTACACCGCGCGGGTCCGCGGCACCGAGCCGCCGAGGGCGACCTTCGGCACGATCGCCGACCTGGTCGCCGTGGACCGCGAGTACGAGGCGAGCGAGCGGTTCGCCCGCGACCGCGAGTTCTGGCGCGACCTGCTCACCCCGCTGCCCGAGCTCGCCGGCCGCCGGGACGCTCCCGAGGGCCCCGCGGACCGCACCCTGCACGCCCGGGCCCACGTCTCCGGCGCGACGCTCGACCGGCTCGAGGCCCTCGCCGCCGCCACCGGCACGACCTGGGCCGAGGCGCTGATCGCCTGCTACGCGGGTTTCCTGCACCGACTGCGCGGCGAGTCCGACCTGGTCGTCGCGCTGCCGATGATGGCGCGCACCGGCGCCGCGGCCCTGCGCACGCCCGCGATGGCGGTCAACGTCCTGCCGTTGCGGGTCACGGTGCGGGGCGGCGACCGGCTCGGCGACCTCGCCCAGCAGGTGGGCCGCGCGATGCTCGGCATGCGCGCACACCAGCGCTACCGCGGCGAGAACCTGCCCCGCGACCTGGGCGTTCCCGGCGCGGGTGCGCTGCTGCACGGCATCGGGATCAACGTCAAGGCCTTCGACCTCACGCTGGACTTCGCCGGCGCCGTCGGCACCCTGCGCAACGTGGCCGGCGGTCCGCCCGAGGACCTCGGCCTCACCGTCACCCCGCAGCGCGGCGGCGGCCTGATGCTCGGCTTCGAGGTCGACGCCCGGACCACCTCGCAGGCCACCGTCGACCGCCGGATGGCCGCCCTCGTGCGCATGATCGAGGGGCTCACCGGGGCGGACGACCCGGCCGTCGGGCAGGTGGACCTGCTCGGGGAGCAGGAGCGGGCCCGCCTGCTCGCCGAGCGCACGCCCGCCGCGCTGCCCGGCACCCCGGAGCTCGTCCCGGGCGTCCTCGACCGTCTCGCCGCGGCGCAGCCCGACGCGACCGCGCTGGTCCACGGGGCCGAGCAGCTCACCACCGCCGAGCTCGCGAGCCGGGTGCACCGCCTCGCGCGGGCGTTGCGGCACCGGGGGATCGGGCCCGACGACGTCGTCGCGCTGGCCCTGCCCCGCTCGGTGGACCTCGTCGTCGCGCTGCTGGCGGTGCTCGACGCCGGCGCCGCCTACGCCGTCCTCGACCTGGACCATCCGGCCGAGCGGCTGCGCACCCTGCTCGCCGAGACCCGCCCGGCCCTGGTCCTCGGGTCCGGGGTGCCCGAAGGGGTGACCCTGCGGACCGAGGGGCTCGCGGACGGCCCGTTGGCCGAGGCCGAGCTGGCCGCGCCGCGGCATCCCGAGCACCTCGCCTACGTGATCCACACGTCCGGCTCCACCGGGACCCCCAAGGGCGTCCTGGTCCGCCACGGCGGCCTGGCGGCGTTGCTGCACCACCACCGCACCACGCTCTACGCCGCGGCGGAGCAGCGCGCGGGGCGGAAGCTGCGGACCGCGCACACCGCCTCCTTCTCCTTCGACGCCTCGATCGACCAGCTGATCTGGCTGTGGTGCGGGCACGAGATGCACCTGTACGCAGACGACCTGCGCAAGGACGCCGCCGGGCTCGTGGCGGCGTTCGCCCGGGACGGCATCGACTGCGTCGACCTGACCCCGTCGATGGCCGCGGCGCTCGTCGACCACGGCGTGCTCGACGGTCCGCACAAGCCGGTCCAGCTCGTGCTGGGCGGTGAGGCGGCGCCCGCCTCCCTGTGGGACGAGATCACGCGCTCCGGGGTCGTGGCGCACAACCTGTACGGGCCCACCGAGGCCACGGTCGACGCCACCGCCGCACCGGTCGAGGGCTCCACCCCGACCATCGGCCGGCCGCTGCCGGGCACCCGCGCCCACCTGCTCGACGCCGCACTGGCCCCGGTCCGCGACGGCGAGCGCGGCGAGCTCTACCTCGCCGGTCCGCACCTGGCCCGCGGCTACCTGGGCCGGCCCGGTGCCACCGCCGAACGGTTCCTGCCGGACCCCTTCGGCGCCCCCGGCGACCGCATGTACCGCACCGGCGACGTCGCCGTCTGGACCCCGGGACGCGGGCTGGAGTTCGCCGGCCGCGGCGACGGCCAGGTGAAGATCCGCGGGTTCCGGGTGGAGCTCGGCGAGGTCGAGTCCGGGCTGAGCGGGGCCGAGGGCGTCACCGCCGCCGCGGCCGTGGTCCGCACGGACGGCGGGCGACCGATGCTCGTCGGGTACGTCACCGGGGCGGTCGACCCGGAACGGGTGCGGTCGGCGCTCGCCGCGCGGCTGCCGGAGCACCTGGTGCCCGCGGCCGTGGTGGTGCTCGACGCGCTGCCGACGACCGTGAGCGGCAAGCTCGACCGCGCCGCCCTGCCTGCGCCACGGCTCACCGGCTCCGGTCGGGCCCCGGCGACGCCGCGCGAGCGCGTGCTGTGCGAGGTCGTCGGGGAGGCGCTCGGCCAGGAGGGCGTGGGTCCCGACGACGACTTCTTCGGCCTCGGCGGGGACAGCATCACCGCCATCGGCGTGAGCAGCCGCGCCCGGGCCCGCGGCCTGGACCTGCGCCCGAAGGACCTGTTGTCGCGCCGCGACCTCGGTGCCCTGGCCGCGGAGGTGCGCCGGATCGAGACCGGCCGCCCCGCCGCCCCGGACGTGGCGACGGGCTCGGCGCCGGCCCCCCCGATCGTCCGCGCGCTGGTCGATGGGAACCCCACCGACGAGGCGATCGCCGGCTACGCGCAGTGGACCGCGGTCAAGGTCGATGAGCCGATCGAGCTCGCCGACCTCGTGGCCGGCGTCCAGGCCGTCCTCGACCGGCACGACGCCCTGCGGATCGTGCTGCGCGGCAGCGGATCCGAGGCCGAGCTGATCGTGCGCGACGGCGGTGCCCTGCGGGCGGCGGAGATCGTGCACGAGGGCTTCGGCGAGCCCGCCGAGGTCGCCGCCCGGGAGGCCGCCGCACTCGACCCGCGGGCGGGGGAGACCCTGCGCGTGGTGCTGCTGCGGCGGTCGTGCTCGGGGCCGGACGAGCTCGTGGTGGTGGCGCACCACCTCGTCGTCGACGGGGTGTCGTGGCGGGTGCTGCTGCCGGACCTGCAGGAGGCCTGCGCCGCCGCCCGCGAGCGCCGCGGGCCCCGGTTCGCGCCGCGCGGTGGGTCCTGGCGCCGGCACGCGCTCGCGCTCGCCGAGGAGGGCGCGTCCGGGGCGCGCCGCGCCGAGCTGGCGCACTGGCGCTCCGCGCTGGCCGCGGTCGCGCCGCTCGGGGAGCGGCATGTCGGCCCGGCGGACACCGTCGCCACCGCTTCCCGCACCCGCACCACGCACGCGCCCGAGGTCGCCGACGCCCTGCTGACGGTGCTCCCGGAGAAGTACCGGGCGGGGGCGGAGGACGTGCTGCTGGCCGCGCTCGTGCTGGCCGTCCGGTCCTGGCGCGGTCCGGCCGGGACGGCGGACGGGGCCCGGGCGGTGTCACTGGAGCGGCACGGCCGCGAGTACGGGGACCTGGACCTCGCCGGGACCGTCGGCTGGTTCACCGGCGAGTTCCCGGTCCGGGTGCCCGACGGACTCACCGACGCCGACCTCGACGACGCCCTCGCGGGCGGCCCGGCCGCCGGGCGCCTGCTGCGCGCGGCGAAGGAGGCCCTGCGCGCGGTGCCCGGGGAGGGTGTCGGGTTCGGGGTGCTGCGGTACCTCGACCCGGAGACCGCGCCGGAGCTCGGCGCGGCACCCACGCCCGCGCTGCTGCTCAACTACCTGGGCCGGTTCGCCGCCCTCCCGGGGTGGCGGCTGCCCGCCGAGGACCCGTTCGCCGTCGTGGAGCCGGCGGGCAAGCGGCTGGCGGAGACCCTGGCGCTCAACGTCTTCGTGCACGCCGGCGGCAGCCTCGCGGTCGAGTGGACCGCCGCGTCGGCGGTGCTGGGCCCCGGCGACGTCGAGGCACTGCAGGGGCACTGGGACCTGGCCCTCGAGGCGCTCGCGGCGCACGCCGCCCTCGCGCCCGGCGGCCTGACGCCGTCGGACTGCCCGGGAACCGGCGTCGACCAGGACGGCCTGGACGCGCTGGAGGCGGCGCACGGCCCGCTCGCCGAGCTGCTCCTGCTGTCCCCGCTGCAGGAGGGCCTGCTGTTCCACGCCGTCCGCGACGGTGTCCGGGACGTCTACACCCTCACCGCCCGCTTCGACCTCGCCGGCCCGCTGGAGGCCGACCGGCTCCGTGGCGCCGTCGAGGGGCTCCTCGAGCGGCACCCCAACCTGCGCGCCGCGTTCCACTTCGAGGAGCTCGACCGGCCGGTGCAGGCGATCCCGCGCACGGTGGCGCTGCCGTGGCGCGAGGTGGACCTGACCGCGCTGCCGGAGCGCGCGGCCGCCCGGGCCGCCGACCGGCTCGAGGACGAGGCCGCAACGCACGTGTTCGACGTGCGCGTGCCGCCGCTGCTGCGCGGCCTGCTGATCCGGCTGCCCGGCGAGCGGCACCGGCTGGTGCTCAACGCGCACCACCTGCTCACGGACGGCTGGTCGACGCCGATCGTGCTGCGGGACCTGCTCGAGCTCTACCACCGCGGCGCCGACCACCTGCCCGCCCCGACGCCCTACCGGACCTACCTCGCCTGGCTCGCCGGCCGCGACCGTGCGGCGCAGCAGGCCGCCTGGGCGGAGCGGCTCGCCGGACTCGGCGCGCCGACCCTGGTGGCCTCCGGCACGCCGTCGGAGGAGCGCATGCGGCTCGCCGTGCCGATCGACCCGGAGACCGCCACGGCCCTCGCCACGCTCGGCCGCGAGCGTGGGCTCACCGTGAACACGCTGGTCCAGGGCTCGTGGGCAGCCGTGCTGGCCGAGACCACCGGGGTCGACGACGTCGTGTTCGGTGCGACCGTGTCCGGCCGGCCGGCGGACCTCCCGGGCGTCGAGGAAATGGTCGGGCTGTTCAGCAACACCATCCCCGGACGCCTCGCGCTGCGCCCGGACCGACCGCTGCTGGCCCAGTTCGCCGACCTGCAGGCGGCCCAGTTCGCAATGCAGGAGGTCGAGCACGCGAGCCTCGCGGAGATCGAGTGGGCGGCGGGCCGCGGGCAGCTGTTCGACACGCTGGTGGTGTTCGAGAACTTCCCGGCGGGTCCGGCCCGGGCCGCGGGCGATCTGCTGCGGGTCGAGGGGGTCACGCACCGCGGCGTCACGCACTACCCGCTCACGCTGCTCGCCCCGCCGACGGCGCCGGGCGCCGGGCTGGAGCTGGTCCTCGACCACGATCCCGGTGCGGTGCCCGCCGACCGGGCGGAGCGGATGGCCGGCCGGCTCGCCGAGATCCTCGCCGGGCTGCTCACCGGGCCGGACCGAACCGCCGGCGAGGTGCTGCGTTATGGAACCATAATGCGTCCGGAACCGGGGTCGGAAGCGCGTTATGGAACCACAATGCGTCCGGAACCGGGGTCGGGAACGCGTTATGGAACCATAATGCGTTCGGAACCAGGGTCGGAAGCGCGTTATGGAACCACAACGCGTTCGGAACCGGGTTCGGGAACGCGTTATGGAACCACAATGCGTTCGGAACCGGGGTCGGGAACGCGTTATGGAACCATAATGCGTTCGGAACCGGGGTCGGGAACGCGTTATGGAACCATAATGCATCCGGAACCGGGGTCCGAAGTCCAGGGTGGAACCAGCACGACGTCCGGTGCGGGACGGTACGGCGCGGTCCTGACCGCGATCCGGGAGGCCGCCGCGGCAGTTCTGGAGGTGCCCGCGGTGGGCGCCGACGACGACTTCTTCGCCCTCGGCGGGCATTCGCTCACCGCGATGCGGCTGGTCGGACGCCTCCGCCGGACCGGGGTGCGACTCACCGTCCCGCAGGTGTTCGAGGCGCCGACGCCGCGGGCGCTCGCCGGGCTCGCGGAGGTCGACGAGCAGCGACTGGCCGCGAGCACCACTCCCGCCGTACGGGAGGCCCCGGCACCGGGCGACGTGCGCCCGACCCGCGCCGAGCAGGGTCTCCCGGAGGCCGACCCCGCTGCGGTCCCGCTCTCGCCCGCCCAGGAACGGCTGTGGTTCCTGCAGCAGCTCGAGGGCACCTCGACCACCTACGACGTCCCGGTCGTGGCGCGGATCCGCGGGGCGCTCGACACCGGGGCCCTGGCCGCGGCCTGGGCGGACGTCCAGGACCGGCACCCGGTCCTGCGCACGGTGTACCCGGCCGACGCCGCCGGGGCCGCCACCGCCCGCCTGCTCGCCGGACCCGCCGCGCTCGAGGTCCGCACCGTCGACCCCGACGCCACGGAGACCGCGATCGCGGCCTGCCAGGCCCGGCCCGTCGACGTCACGAGGGACGCACCGGCCCGCGCGACGCTGCTCGTGGCCGGGCCGCAGGACCACGTGCTGGTCCTCGTGGTGCACCGCATCGCGATCGACGAGGGCTCGATCCGGCCGCTGCTCGCCGATCTCGACCGCGCCTACACCGCGCGGGCCGCCGGTGCCGCGCCGGAGCTCGTACCGGCCGGACCGACCCACGCCGACCACGCCCGCCGCGAACGCCGGCTCCTCGCCGAGAACGCCCTCGCCGGCCAGGCCGCGTACTGGCGGGACCGGCTGGCCGGCCTGCCGGTCGAGCTCGACCTGCCGTTCGACCATCCGCGCCCGACCCGGACCGCCCACCGCGGCCGTGCCCTGCTCCGCCCGCTCCCTGCCCACGTCCGCGCCGCGATCAGGCGGGCCTGCGCCGAGCACCACGTGACCCCGCTGATGGTGCTGCAGGCCGCGGTCGCCCTGACGTGGAACCTGCTCGGCGCGGGCCGGGACGTCCCGCTCGGGTCCACGGTCGCGCGCCGCGGCGTCGACGCCGGCCGGCCGAACGAGCACGACTTCACCGACACCGTCGGCTACCTCGTGAACACCCTGGTGGTGCGCTGCGACCTGTCCGGCCGGCCGTCGTTCACCGAGCTGCTGGGCCGGGTCCGCGACACCTCCCTCGAGGCGCTGGCCCACCAGGACCTGCCCTTCGAGCGGCTGGTCGAGCTGCTCGCCCCGCCGCGCAGCACGGCGCGGCACCCGCTGTTCCAGACGGCCGTCGCGCACGAGGGCCGGGTCGCGCCGAGGCCCCTCGGCGACCTGGTGCTGGAGCCGGTCGACCCGGTCCGCGAGGACGCGCGCTTCGACATCACGGTCTGGCTGGTCGACGACGAGCACGCGTCCGACGAGGGCGCGGCGCTGCGCCTGGTCGCCGATGCGGAGCTGTTCGAGGCGCCGACCGTCGTCTTCCTGATCGACGCACTCGTGCACGTCCTGGAGCAGGCTCTGGCGGCGTCGACGGCGCCGATCGGTGCGATCACGTTGCCGCGCACGGAGATCGCCGACCCGCCCCGGCGGGCGGAGGTACCCGCGGGGGTCGCGGCCGGGTTCGCGGCGCAGGCCCGCCGGACCCCGGAGGCGCCCGCACTGGTCGCCGACGGGCGCACGCTGACCTACGGGGAGCTGGCCGCCCGCGTCGACGCCCTCGCCGCCCGGCTGCACGCCGCCGGCGCCGGACCCGAGACCGTGGTCGCGGTGGCGTTGCCGCGCTCGGCCGAGCTCGTCGTCGGGCTGCTGGCCGTGCTTCGGACGGGTGCGGCGTACCTGCCGCTCGACGTCGACTACCCGGCCGAGCGCCTGGAGTACATGATCGACGACGCGCGTCCGGTCGCCACGCTGACCAGCGCGGAGGTCGCGGACCGGTTGCCGCGCAACGCCCCCGGCACGATCCGGGCGGACGAGACGGACGAACCCGTGGTCGGGGAGCTCCCGGAGCCACCCGCGCCGGGGGACCACCTCGCCTACGTCATCCACACCTCTGGGTCCACCGGGCGTCCGAAGGGCGTCATGGTGACCACGGCCAACCTGGCCGCGTTCGTGGAGACCGTGGTCGGCGGGGGCTGGGTCCGCGCCGGAGACCGGCTGGTGGCGGTGACCACCGTGTCGTTCGACATCGCAGTGCTGGAGCTGTTCGCGCCGCTCGTCGCCGGTGCGACCGTCGTGCTGGCGGACCGGGCCACCGTGCTCGACCCGGACGCCCTGCACGACCTCGTTCGCATCGAGCGCGCCACCGTCGTGCAGGCCACGCCGTCCCTGTGGCGGGCGCTGACCGAGCACGAGGACGCCCCGCAGCTCAACGGCGTCCGCGCCCTCGTGGGCGGCGAGGCGCTGCCCGCCGCTCTCGCGGCCGACCTCACCGCGCGGTGCGCCTCGGTGCGCAACGTCTACGGCCCCACCGAGGCCACGGTGTGGGCGACCAGCGCCGACCTCGCCCCGGGCGACCCGGTCACGATCGGCGCACCGTGGACGGACGTCCACGTGCGGATCCTCGACGACGACCTGCGCGCGGTACCGGACGGCGTCGTCGGCGAGCTGTACCTCGGCGGCGCCCAGGTGGTCCGCGGGTACCTCGGCCGCCGGGGGACGACCGCGGCGCGGTTCGTCGCCGCACCCGGCGGCGAGCGCCTCTACCGGACCGGCGACCTCGTGCGCCGCCGGGCCGGGCGGATCGAGTTCCTCCGCCGGGTCGACGACCAGGTGAAGGTCCGTGGCTTCCGGATCGAGCTGGGAGAGGTCGAGGGGGCGCTCGCGGCCGTCGACGGGGTGGCGCGCGCCGCCGCCGTCGTGCGGGCGGACGGCGCCGGGACGGGCCGCCTGCTGGGGTACGTGGTGCCGGAGGCAGGGCCGGCGATCGACCCCGCGAAGGTGCGCGCCGGGGCCGCGCAGCTGCTGCCGGACTACATGGTCCCGCAGGTCGTCACCGTGCTCGACGCGCTGCCGTTGACCCCCAACGGCAAGGTCGATCGCAAGGCGCTGCCCGAGCCGGTCGTGGCCGCGGCCGGTCGCGCGCCGCGCACCGAGGCCGAACGTGTGCTGTGCGAGCTCGTCACCGAGATCCTCGGCGTGCCCGCCGCCGGACCCGACGACACGTTCTTCGGCCTGGGAGGCGACAGCATCAGCACCGTCCGGCTGGCCTCGGCGGCTCGCGCCCGCGGGCTCGGGCTGACCGTCGCGGACGTCTTCGCCACGGATACGCTCGCCGATCTGGCCGCCTCGGCGACGGCGGTGAGCACGCCGCACCGGTCCCGGGACACCGGACCGGACTGGGGGGAGCTGCCGCTCGGGCCGCTGCAGGAGGGCATGTACTTCCAGTCGACGCTCGACGCGTCGGGCACCGACGTCTACCTGGTGCAGCAGCGGTTCGACTTCGCGCGGACGCCGGACGTCGCGCGGCTGCGGGCCGCGGCCGACACCCTGTTGCGGCGCTACCCCAACCTGCGCGCGGGCTTCACGCACGCCGGCCGGACCGAGCCGGTCCAGGTCGTCGGGCCCGAGGTGCCGATGCCCTTCCGCGAGGTCCACCTCGCGGACGAGGCCGAGCTGGAAGGCCTCGACGAGCGCGAGTTCGCCGCGGGCTTCGACCTGGCCGAGCCGCCGCAGGTCCGCATGCTGCTGGCCCACCTGCCCGACGGCCGCGCCCGGCTGGTGTTCACCCAGCACCACCTGCTGGTCGACGCCTGGTCGATCACGGTGCTGCTCGGCGAGCTGTTCGCCCTGTACGAGGGGCGGGAGCTGCCGGAGCCCGCGGACTTCCGGGACTACCTGGACTGGGCCGGCGCCGCGGACCGGCCGGCGGCGGAGGCGGCCTGGCGGGCCTACCTCGCGGGCCTGGCGCAGCCGACCCTGGTCGCGGGGGAGCGGCGGGCCGCCTCCGTGGAACGTGCCCCGCTCCCGGTCCGCCGCCACGTCGAGGTCGACGCGGAGACCACCACGGCGCTCTGGGACCTGGCAGCGCGGCTCGGCGTCACCCGCTCGACGGTCGTGGCCACCGCGTGGGGCCTGGCGCTGCGCGGCGCGACCGGGCTCGACGACGTCGTGTTCGGCGCGACCGTGTCCGGCCGGCCCGCGGAGGTCGACGACGCGGACCGGATGGTGGGGCTGCTGCTCAACACGGTCCCGATCCGGTTGACCGTGCGGCCCGGCGACCGGGTCGCCGACCTGCTGCGGCGGGTCTTCGCCGACGCCGGGCGGCTCACCGCCCACCACCACCTGGGGCTGGGCCGGCTGCAGCGGGCCGCCGGTCAGCCGACGTTGTTCGACACGCTCTACGTCTTCCGCAACGCCCCGCGGAACTCCACGCAGCGCCGCGAGGTGCTGTCCCGGCACGGGATCAGCGCCGTCGAGGCCGTCGACGGCACCCACTACGCCCTGACGCTGGACGTCGACCCGGCCGCCGGCGACGACGGCGAGACGCTGGCGATCGCGATCGAGTCCCGCCCGGACCTCGTGCCCGACGCCGACGCGGCCGCCCACCTCGACCGGCTGGTCGCCGTCCTCCACGCGCTGACGGACCCGGAGGCGCGCGTCGCCGACACGGCGGTGCCGCCCGCCGGCACCCCGGTCGAGTTCGCGCCGCCGCGCGTCGCCGTGCCGGTGCCGGGCGAGCCCGGCGGCAGCGTCGACGCGCTGCTGCGGGAGCGGGCCGCCGCGACGCCCGACACCACCGCGCTCGTGTGCGGCGACACCCGGCACACCGCGCGCGCGATGGACGAGCGGGTGACCCGCCTCGCGAAGGTCCTGGCCGATCGCGGCGCCGGCCCGGGGGAGACCGTGGCCCTCGCCCTGCCGCGCACCGCCGACCACGTCGTCGCGATCTTCGCGGTGATGCGCACCGGGGCGGCCTACCTGCCGCTCGACCTGGCCGACCCGCCCGTGCGGCGGGCCGAGCTGGTCGCCGACGCCGGCGCCGCGCTCGTCGTCACCACACGGGCCGACGCGGGGACGGCCCGGGTGCCCGAGGTCCTGCTGGAGGACGTCGCCGCCGTCCTCGACGGCAGGGCCCCGGCCCCGGACCGGGAGGTCCCCGGGCCGACGCACCCGGACCAGCCCGCGTACGTGATCTACACGTCGGGCTCGACGGGCCGGCCGAAGGGCGTCGTCGTGGGGCACCGCGGGCTCACCGCGATGTACCACAACCACGTCACCGAGATCTTCGAACCCACCGCCCGGGGCCGCGACCGGCTGCGGATCGCGCACACCGTGTCCTTCTCCTTCGACATGTCCTGGGAGGAGCTGTTCTGGCTGCTCGCGGGGCACGAGGTGCACGTGGTCGACGAGCGGGCGCGGCTGGACCCCGCCTCGCTCGTGCGGCACTACCGCGCGGTCGGCATCGACGTGGTCAACGTGACGCCGTCGTACGCCCGCGAGCTCCTCGCCGGCGGCCTGCTCGACGGCGAGCGGCATTCCGCCCTCGTCATGCTCGGCGGCGAGGCGGTGCCGCCGGAGCTGTGGTCGCGGCTGCGCGAGCAGGAGGGCGTCGACGGCTACGACCTCTACGGCCCCACCGAGTTCACGATCAACGCCATGGGCTCGCCCGTGCGGGGCAGCGCCACGCCGTGCCTGGGCCGCCCGGTCCGCAACGCCCGCGCCCGGGTGCTGGACAGCGGTCTGCGCGAGGTGCCGGCCGGCGGGGTCGGCGAGCTGTACCTGTCCGGCGACGGCATCGCGCACGGCTACCTCGGGCGGTCCGGCCTCACCGCCGCGTCCTTCGTCGCGGATCCCTACGGGAGCGGCACGCGGATGTACCGCACCGGCGACCTGGTCCGCCGCAGGCCCGACGGCGAGCTGCAGTACCTCGGCCGCACGGACGGCCAGGTCAAGGTCCGCGGCTTCCGGATCGAGCTCGGCGAGGTCGAGGCCGCACTGGCCCGCTGCGAGGGCGTGACCCGGGCGGCCGCCGCGGTGAAGGACGGCCGCCTCGTCGGGTACGTGATCGGCGAGGCCGGCATCGCCCGGGGGGTCGACCTCCGGGCCGCCCTGCGGGAGACGCTGCCGGCTCACCTCGTGCCGTCCGACGTCGTGTCGGTCACCTCGATGCCGTTGACGCCCAACGGGAAGCTCGACCGCGCGGCCCTGCCCGCACCGCCGCCACGGGCCGCCGCCCGCGCACCGAAGGACGACCGCGAGCGGATGCTGTGCCGGCTCGTCGGCGAGGTCCTGGGTCTGGCCGACGACACCGTCGACCCCGAGGAGTCCTTCTTCGACCTCGGCGGCGACTCGCTCACCGCGATGCGGCTGGCCGGCGCGATCGAGCGAGACCTGGGAGAGGCGGTCCGGGTCGGGGCGCTGATGGCGCACCCGACGGTCGCCGAGCTCGCGGCGCTGCTCGGCGCCGGCACCGAGGCACCGCCGGGCCGGGAGCACGTTCTGACCCTGCGGTCCGGCGGCGCCCGGGAACCGCTCTTCTGCGTGCACCCGGCCGGTGGCTTCGCCTGGCCCTTCGCCGGGCTCGTCCCGCACCTTCCGGGCGACCGGCCGGTGCTGGGCCTGCAGCTGCCGACTCTGTCGGGTGCCGAGCTCCGCGAGCGGACGGTCGACGACCTGGCCGCTCGGTACGTCGCCACGGTCCGGCAGATCCAGCCCGCCGGCCGGTACCACCTGCTCGGCTACTCGTTCGGCGGCGCCGTCGCCCACGCGATGGCCGCGCAGCTGGCGGCCGCGGGGGAGCGGGTCGCCTTCACGGGGTTGCTCGACAGCCGCCCGCCGGGGCCGGACTACGCCGACGCCGCCGTCGACGAGCTGGACCTGCCGGCCGAGGCCGGCGACGACCTGCGTGCGGCCGTCCGGGCGGCCACCGCGACCTGCCTGCGCCTCGGCGCGGCGTCCCGGCCGGCGCGCTACGGCGGCCCGGCCCTCCTCGTCGAGGCGACCGGAGGAGCCGGGGCCCCGGCGACCACCGATCCCACGGACCCGGGTCCCCTCGCCGCGGCATGGCGGGGCATGCCCGGCAGCGGCGCCCTCACCGTGCACCCGGTCCCGCTCGACCACGCCGGGCTGGTGTCCCCGGCCGGGTGGGCCCGCACCGGGCCCCTGATCGCGGCCGCGCTGTCGTCACGGGACGACGGCACGGCTGCCGACACCGCGTCGACCACCCCGGTCGGCGCCGATCCCGCGACCCCCGGGTCGCCCTGATGAGAGGACCCCACGGACCGATGTCCAGGCTGTCCCGGACGCCCCGCCGCCGGCGCGTCACGGCCCCCGGAGTCGCGACGGCAGCGCTGGCCGCGCTGCTCGCGCTCGCCGGCTGCTCGTCGACCCCGACGGAGCCGGCGAACCCCGCGCCCGCCGGCCCGCGCACGATCCAGACCGAGCAGGGCCCGGTCGAGGTGCCCGCCCAGGCGCAACGGATCGTCAACCTGTCGGGCGGGTTCGGCGGCTACCTCTACGCCGTCGACGCCCCCGTCGTCGCCACGGACACCCGGGTCCTCGGCGTGACCGACCTCGACGGCGGCTTCCCGCCGGCCTGGGCGGACAAGGCGCGAGCGGCGAACACCCAGCAGCTGCCGGCGGGCGAGCAGCTCGACATCGAGGCCGTCGCGGCCGCCAGGCCGGACCTGATCATCGGCGGCGGCCAGGGCATCACCGCGGTGCAGGCCAAGGAGAACTACGACACGCTCAAGGCGATCGCGCCCACGGTCCTCGTGCCGCAGTCGGCCGCGGACTGGCAGCAGCAGCTGCGCCAGGTCGCCGACGCCGCCGGGCGCGGTGACCGCGTCGACGCGCTCGTCCAGGGCTACGACGACGAGCTCCAGCAGGTCAAGGCCGCGATCCAGGTGCCGGCCGAGCCGTTCGCGATCCTGCTGTCGCTGCCGAACCAGAAGCCGTACCTGATCCCCGAGACCGCCGCGCTGCCCCAGCAGCTCGCCGCGCTCGGCTTCACGATGGACGGCGTGCTGGCCAAGGCCGGCAACCCGCAGCTCTACGGCAGCGGCGACTCGTTCGAGGTGAGCCCGGAGCTGCTGGGCAAGGTCGCCGACGCCCCGCAGCTGTTCGTGGTCAACCTGTCCGGCCGCACGGTCGACCAGTTGAAGGCCGACCCGCTCTACGCGGCGCTCCCCGCCTTCCGCGCCGGCAAGGTCCACGAGCTCCCCGCCACCAGCTACCGGCCGGACCTCGACGGCGCCATGACCACCCTGACCGCCATCGACCAGGAGTTCTGACCCATGAGACTCGGTGGGATGGTGATCGACACCCTGTTGATCGATCCCGGGCCGCTGCGGACGAGCCGGCCGTTCCGGTTCGCGTTCGCCGCGCGGCTGGTGTCGCTGCTCGGGATCGGCCTGCTCGTCGTGGCGGTCCCGGCGCAGACCTACGCGCTCACCGGGTCCTCGCTGCACGTCGCCGGCGTCGCGACCGCGATGGGTATCGGCCTGTTCGTGGGCAGCCTCGGCGGCGGCGTGCTGGTCGACCGGTTCGAACGGCGACGGACCATCCAGCTGGCCCGGTCCGCCGCCGGCCTCGCCTTCGCCGTCCTCGGCGCGAACGCCCTGTTGCCGGACCCGTCGCTCGCGGTGGTCTACGTGGCCTCCGCGGCCGACGGGCTCGCCGGCGGCGTCAGCGGCACCGCCCTGATGGCCGTCATCCCCACGATCGTGCCGCGGGACAAGCTCGCCGCGGCGGGGGCGCTCACCGCACTCACCACCGACCTCGGGACCATCGCGTCCCCGGCGGTCGCCGGTGTGATCATCGCGTCCGGCGGGATCGCCACCACCTACTTCGTGGCCGCCGTCGCCACCGTGCTGACGGTCGGCCTGGTCCGCGGCATCGGGCCGTCGCCGGCGCCGGAGGAGACCCACGAGCAGCCGCTGCGGGCCCTCGCGACCGGGCTGCGCTACGCCGGCGGGCACCGGGTCGTGCGGGCCGTACTCGTGGTCGGGCTGCTGACCATGCTGGTCAGCGGGCCCACCGTGCTGCTGCCCGCCTACGTCGACCAGACCCTCGGGGCCGGACCGCAGGTGCTCGGCCTGCTCTACGGCGCGCCGGCCGTCGGCGCGCTGCTCGGCTCGCTGACCAGCGGCTGGACCGGCCACGTCCGGCGCAGCGGGATCGCGCTGCTCGCCTCCGTGGCCCTGATGAGCGCCGGGATCGCGGTGCTCGGCGTGGCCGGCGGCGCGGTGGTCGCCTTCCTCGCGCTGGCCGGGCACGGACTCGGCCGCGCGCTCACCGACATCCTGCGCTTCGCCGTGCTGCAGCAGAACACACCCGACGCGCTGCGCGGCCGGATCTCCAGCCTCTGGCAGGTCCAGGTCGTCGTCGGGACCTCGGTGGGCTCGATCCTGGCCGGCCTGCTCGGCCGCTGGTTCGACCCCGACACCGCCCTGTTCGTCTACGGCCTGGGCGGCGTGGTGCTCGCCGCGCTGCTGGTCGGCGTCGTCGGCTCGCTGTGGCGGGTCACCAACGACCCCCGGACGATCGATCCGGAGGTGTCCGCATGACCGCGTTCGTCACCGGTGCGGCGCAGGGGATCGGCGCCGCCGTCGCGGCCGCGTTCGCCCGCGCCGGCACCCCCGTCGCCCTGCTCGACCGCGACGAGGGCGTCGAGGCCACCGCGGAGGAGCTGCGCGCCGACGGCGGCACCGCGCTCGCGCTCGTCGCCGACGTCGCCGACCCGGCCGCCGTCGAGGCCGCGGTCGACCGCGCGGAGGCCGAGGTCGGCCCGATCGCCGCGCTGGCCAACGTCGCCGGGGTGCTGCGCACCGGCGGCGTCCTCGACCTGCCGGACACCGCGCTGGCCGAGAGCCTCGCCGTGAACACCACCGGCGTCTGGAACACCGGCCGGGCCGTGGGCCGCCGCCTGTACGCGCGGCGCGCCGGCGCGATCGTCACGGTCGCCTCCAACGCCGCCGCCACGCCGCGCGCCGGCATGGCCGCCTACTCCGCCTCCAAGGCCGCCGCGGCTGCGCTCACCCGGGCGCTCGGCCTCGAGCTCGCCCCGTACGTGCGCTGCAACGTCGTGTGTCCCGGCTCCACGGACACACCGATGCTGCGCGGGATGTGGGCCGACCCGGTCGACCGCACCGATCCGGACGACACCGCCGCGAAGGACCGGGTCATCGCCGGCACCCCCGCCGAGTACCGCCTCGGGATCCCGTTGCAGCGCATCGCGGATCCCGACGACGTCGCCGACGTCGTCCTCTTCCTGGCGAGCGACGCCTCCCGCCACGTGACGATGCAGTCCCTCACCGTCGACGGGGGCGCCACCCTCGGCACCTGACGACCGCCTCGGGTCGAACCCCCGTCCTCCTCGCCTCCCCCCACGAGAGGAACCCACCGTGACCACACCGGCCCTGGAACGGCCAGAACGGCCGCCGCGCCCGGCGCCCCGGCACCGTGCGGCCGACCTCCTCGCCGCCTACCTGCCGGGTTCGTTCTTCTACTCGTCGACCCGCGGCGCCCTGCTGGCGGACGGCGTGCACGCCACCGTCCCCACGGGGTCCGGACCGCGCGCGACGGCGGTCGTCGAGGCCCTCGACGGCGCCCGCGTGGCGGGCGTGCGTGACCCGCTCGTCGTCGGGGCGCTGGGCTTCGGTCCCGACGCCGAGTCGAGCCTCGTGGTCCCGGCCGTGGTGCGGCGGGCGGACCCGCTCGGCGTCGCACCGCCCGCCGAGCCCGGCCCGGCCGAGCCGCTGCAGGGCTGGGCGGTGCGCCAGCGGCCCGCGCCCGAGGAGTACGAGGCCGGCGTGCGCCGCGCCCTCGCCCTGATCGACGACGGCGGGCTGCGCAAGGTCGTCCTCGCCCGCTGCCTGGAGCTGACCGCCGGGCAGGAGGTGCCGGTCCCCGCGCTGCTGCGCCGGCTGGCCCGGGCGAACCCGACCGCGCACGCCTTCGCCGTCGACGTCACCGCCTCCGGCGACCCGGCCACCCGCACCCTGGTCGGGGCCAGCCCCGAGCTGCTGGTCTCGCGGCGGGGCACCGAGGTCGTCGCCAACCCGCTGGCCGGATCGCTGCCGCGGGTGCCGGGCACGTCCGAGGAGGCCGAGGCCGAGAACCGCCGCCGGGTCGCCGCCCTGCGCGCCTCGGACAAGGACCGCCGCGAGCACGCCCTGGTCGCCGCCCAGGTCGGTGAGGTGCTCGGCCGGTTCTGCACCGACCTGCACGTCCCGGCCGCGCCCGAGGTCATCGGCACGCCGACCCTGTGGCACCTGTCCAGCCGGATCACCGGTCGGCTGCCCGCGGCCGACCCGGCGGTGTCGTCGCTGGCCCTGGCCGAGGCCCTGCACCCGACCCCCGCGGTCTGCGGGGTCCCGGTGCCGGCGGCCCGCGCGGTGATCGCCGACCTGGAGCCGGTCGACCGCGGCTACTTCACCGGCCTCGTCGGCTGGACCGGGCCGGACGGCGACGGCGAGTGGGTCGTGACGATCCGCAGCGCCGAGGTCAGCGAGCGGACCGTCCGGCTCTTCGCGGGGGCCGGGATCGTCGAGGGATCCCAGCCCGCCGCGGAGCTCGCCGAGACCAGCGCCAAGTTCCGGACCCTGCTGCGCGCCATCGGGATGGAGGACGAGTGAGCGCCGCCGACCCCCCTGGCCGCGACCTCGACCACACGCCCTGGCCGCCGGAGTTCGCTGCGCGCTACCGCGCGGCCGGGCACTGGCGCGGGCAGACCTTCGGGTCGCTGCTCACCTCCCTCACCGCCGCCCACGCCGGTCGGACCGCGGTCGTCGGCGAGACCGTGTCGGATCCCTGGGCCAGATGGACCTTCGCCGAGCTCGACGACCGGGCCCACCGGATCGCCGCCGGCCTCGTCGCGCGGGGGATCCGCCCCGGCGACCGGGTCGTCGTCCAGCTGCCGAACGTTCCGGAGTTCCTGGCGGTGGTCTTCGGGCTGTGGCGGGTCGGCGCCTGGCCGGTCTTCGCCCTGCCCGCGCACCGCGAGTCCGAACTGCGCCACTTCGCCACGCAGGCCGAGGCGGTCGCGATCGTGACCGTCGGGGTGCACGAGCGGCACGACCACGCCGCGACGGCCCGCGCGGTGGCCGACGACGTGTCCTCCGTGCAGCACGTCCTCGTGGTCGACACGTCCGAATGGGCCGGGCTGGCCGCGACCGCGCCGCGGGAGCTGCCGGACCCCGACCCGGAGGGCGTGGCGTTCCTGCAGCTCAGCGGGGGCAGCACGGGCCTGCCGAAGCTCATCCCGCGCACCCACGACGACTACCTCTACAGCGTCCGGGAGAGCGCCCGGATCTGCCGGCTGCGGCCCGGCAGCGTGTACCTCGCGGCGCTCCCGGTGGCGCACAACTACCCGCTCAGCTCGCCGGGGGTGCTGGGCGCACTGCACGCCGGTGCCGCCTCGGTGCTGGCGCCGCGGCCGGACGCGGACACCGCCTTCCGGCTGATCGAGCGTGAGCGTGTGACGATCACCGGCGTGGTCCCGCCGCTGGCCGCGGCCTGGGTCCAGGCGGCCGCACGGACCACGCGCGACCTGTCGTCGCTGGAGGTCCTGCTCGTGGGCGGGGCCAAGTGCGGGCGCGAGCTCGCCGCCCGGATCGGCCCCGCGCTGGGCTGCACGCTCCAGCAGGTCTTCGGCATGGCCGAGGGCCTGGTCAGCTACACCCGGCTCGACGACCCGGAGGAACTCGTCCTCGGCACCCAGGGCCGGCCGATCTCGCTCGACGACGAGATCCGCGTCGTCGACGAGCAGGACCGCGACGTGCCGCCGGGGGAGACCGGGGCGCTGCTCACCCGTGGCCCGTACACGATCCGCGGCTACTACCGCGCCGGCGCCCACAACGCGACCGCCTTCACCGCCGACGGCTTCTACCGCACCGGGGACCTGGTGCGCCGCACCCCGTCCGGCCACATCGAGGTCGTCGGGCGGGCGAAGGACCAGATCAACCGGGGTGGAGAGAAGGTCGCGGCCGAGGAGGTCGAGGACCACCTCATGGCCCACCCCGCGGTGCTCGCCGCGGCCGTCGTCGCCGTGGCCGACCCGTACCTCGGCGAGCGGACCTGCGCGTACGTGGTCCCCGCCGAGGGTGCCGCGCCCACGGGCCCGGAGCTGCGCAGGTTCGTGCGCCGACGCGGGATCGCGGCGTTCAAGGTGCCGGACCTCGTGGAGATCGTCCCGGCCTTCCCGGTCACGGGGGTCGGCAAGACCAGCAAGCGCGAGCTGCGGGCGGCGCTGTCGGCGCTCGCCGCGGTCGCGTCCGACCAGAAGGGGTGAGCACCGTGTCCCTGCCCAGCATCCCCGCCTACGCGCTGCCCGGCGCCGCCGAGCTGCCCGCCGGGCGCGTCGACTGGCGGCCCGACCCCGCCCGGTTCGCGCTGCTCGTGCACGACATGCAGCGCTACTTCCTGGCGCCCTACACCGGCGCCCCGGTCCCCGAGGTCACGGCCAACGTGCGGGCGCTGATCGAGGCGTGCCGCGAGCGCGGCGTGCCGGTCTTCTACACCGCCCAGCCGGGCCGGCAGGCCGCGGCGGACCGCGGCCTGCTCACCGAGTTCTGGGGCGACGGCATCGGCGCGGTCATCGACGCCGACCCGCGGGCCGAGGAGGTCGTCGACGAGCTGGCGCCGGCGCCGGGGGACACCGTCCTGACCAAGTGGCGCTACAGCGCCTTCCAGCGCAGCGACCTCGCCGAGCGGCTCGCCGCCGCCGGCCGCGACCAGCTGCTGGTCACCGGCATCTACGCGCACATCGGCTGCCAGGCCACGGCGCTGGAGGCCTTCATGCGCGACGTCGCCCCGTTCCTGGTGGCCGACGGCGTCGCCGACTTCTCCCGCGCGCGCCACGACCAGGCCTGCGAGTACGTCGCGCAGCGCTGCGGGGCCCTGACCACCACGGCCGACGTGCTCGCCGCGCTGGCCGCCGTCCCCGCCGGAGCCGCCCGATGAGCGATCGTCAGCGAGCGGAACGTCGACGCAGTGCCTGCGCCCTGTGCCCGATCCCCATGGGCCGGCCGAGCGTCAGCGAGGCCGAGCGATGGGGATCCACCGTGCGAAAGGAAGGTAGAGCCATCAGCCCCCTGGCCGCCGACCGCCTGCGCGCCGACGTGGCCGAGCTGTTGGCCTGCGACCCCGCCGAGATCGACCCGGACGAGGACCTCCTCGACCGCGGCCTCGACTCGGTGCGGCTGATGTCGCTGGTGGAGAAGTGGCGCGCGGCCGGCGCCGCGGAACTGGAGTTCCCCGACCTGGCCGAGCAGCCCGAGCTGGGCCACTGGACCGTGGTCGTCTCGACGATGATCGGAGGAAAGGCATGAGCACCAACCCGTTCGACGACGCCGAGGGCGTCTTCCGGGTGCTCGTCAACGACGAGGAGCAGCACTCCCTCTGGCCGGACTTCGCCGAGATCCCCTCCGGGTGGCGCTCGGTGTTCGGGCCGGACGGGCGCGAGGCCTGCCTCGCCTACGTCGAGGAGAACTGGACCGACCTGCGACCGCGGTCGCTGCGCGAAGCGACGGGAGCCACGTGACCCGCCGTACCGACGACGACCGCACCCGCCACCGCGAGCGGCTCGCCGAGGTCCGCACCGGCACCGTGGCGGCCAAGGTGCCGTACCCCATCCGCATCCGGGAGATGGAGGTCCGCGGCGCGCAACGGATCGGCGCCGGGCTGATCCGGGTGACCCTCGGCGGCGAGGGGCACAGCGGGTTCGAGAGCCACTCGCCCGACGAGCACGTCAAGCTGATCTTCCCCGACGAGGACGGCACGCTGCGCCTCCCGGTGGCGAACGGCGTGATGCTCGACTGGCCTCGGCCCTTCCCGGTCTCCCGCGAGTACACCGTGCGCCGCTACGACGCCGGGGCCGGGGAGATCGACCTCGACATCGCCCTGCACCCGGGCGGGCTGGGCTCGGACTGGGCGCAGGCCGTGCGGCCGGGGGAGCGGATCCACGTCGCCGGGCCGCCCGGCGGGCTGATCGTCCCGCACGCCTACGACCGCTACCTGCTGGCCGGGGACATCACGGCGCTGCCGGCGATCGCGCGCCGGCTGGAGGAGCTGCCCCGCACGGTGTCCGGGTGGGCGTTCGTGGAGGTCCGCGACGCGGCCGAGGAGATCCCGCTCGCCGCGCCCGAGGACGTCGAGGTGCGGTGGCTGCACCGCGGGGACGTCCCGGCCGGGCGGTCCGACCTGCTCGAGCGGGCGGTGCGTGCGGTGCCGATCCCGGACGGCGAGCGCCTCTACGTGTGGATCGCGGGCGAGGCCACGACGGTGAAGCCGTTGCGGCGCTGGGTGAAGGACGACCTCGGGCTGGGCCCGGAC
Source organism: Pseudonocardia kujensis (assembly GCF_021283305.1). Taxonomy (GTDB): domain Bacteria; phylum Actinomycetota; class Actinomycetes; order Mycobacteriales; family Pseudonocardiaceae; genus Pseudonocardia; species Pseudonocardia kujensis. The sequence continues at coordinate 11,636 of NZ_JAJSOK010000053.1, read as the reverse complement.
GACAGCGACGTCACGGGCTACTGGAAGCGGGGCGTCGCGGACTTCGACGAGGAGCACGCGGGCCACGAGCACGCGGGCCACGAGCACGGCCACGAGCACGGCCACGAGCACGCCCACGGCGACGGGCACGGCTGAGGCGGGGACGGAGCGGATGAGCACCGAGACGGTGACCACGGAGACGGTGGGCACGGAGAGGGGGACCACGGACGCGGACCGACGGGCGGCGCCGGCCGCCGAGCCCGCCCCCGGGTCCCCCCACCCGGAGCGGGCCGACCCGGCCGACGACCTGGTCGTGCGCCTGCGGCTGCGCGGCGTCCTCGACCCCGAGGCGCTGAGCGCCGCCTGGCGCGACGTCCTGGGCCGGCACGCGGTCCTGCGGACGCTCACGGCCGGGCCCGACGGCCCGCGGGTCGCGGAGGCGGTGGCCGTCGCCCGGGTGCGCCGGCGCCCGGTCCGGCCCGCCGACCTCGAGGAGGCCGTGGCGGCGGCACTCGCCCGCCCCGCCGCGCTCGCCACCGAGGGGCCCGCGCGGGCCACGCTGCTGCGCGTCGGTCCCGAGGAGCACGTGCTGGTCCTGGCCGTGCACCGCACCGCGATCGACGACCGCTCGGTCCGGCCGCTCCTGGCCGACCTGGGTCGCGCCTACTCGGCCCGCCGGGCAGGCACGGCCCCGGTGTTCCCGCCGCTCCCCGGTGGTGCGGCACGGCTCGGGCGCGGGAACGGGCCCACCTGGTACCGCACGGACCTCCGGCAGCGGTGGATCACCGTCGACCGCGCCCTCGCCGACGGGGCGGCCGACGCCCTGGCCGCGCTCTGCGCCTCCCACGGCGCGAGCCCGCTCGCGGCGGCCCTCGCCGCGACGGTCGCCGTCGAGCACGGCGCCGTCCAGCACGGCGCCGTCCAGCACAGCGCTGTCGAGGAGGGGGCGGCTCTGGAGGACGGTGCCGCCGGGGACCGCCCCGGCCTCGACGCCGAGGACGCCCGCCGAGCCGGCGGGTTCGAGGGTGCGGTGGGGCCGTTCGCCGCGGTCGTCCGGGTCGCGGGCGGCCCGGGCGGCACCGGGACGACCCTCCTCGGCCGCGTGCTCACCGCCCTGTCCGGCCGCGCCCCCGCGGCGGGCACCGGCCCCGCCCGCACGCTGGTCCGCCACGAGCCCGGTGGCGAGCCCCCGCCGCTCGACGGCCTGGTCGTCGACCGGGAGCCCGCACCCGCCGGCCCGGTCGGGTACGACCGGGTCGTCACGCTGGTCGAGAGCCCGGAGCGGCTGTCCGTCCGGCTCGCCGTCGACGCGGCGTCCGGCGACGCCGCGGGTGCCGCGGCCCGGGTCCGGCGGCTGGCTGCGGCCCTCGAGCACCTGCTGCGCGACCCGGCCGCCCCGCTCGCGTGAGCGCGCCCGCCCGGTCCCGCGGCTGGCTGCGCACCCCGCGCCCCCGCCCCGACGCGGACCTGCGCCTGGTCTGTCTGCCGCACGCCGGGGGAGCGGCGAGCTCCTTCCGGGGCTGGGCGGGGGCCGTCCCGCCCGGGGTGGAGCTGGCCGCGGTGCAGTACCCCGGCCGCGAGGACCGGATCCGCGAGGAGCCGTGGACCGACGCCCTCGCCATGGCCGAGGCCCTCGTCGGCCTGCTCGCCGCGGACCCGCGCCCGCTCCTGCTGTTCGGGCACAGCCTGGGCGGCACCCTGGCCTACGAGGTCGCCCGGCGGCTGCCGCGGCCGCCGGTGCGCCTCGTCGTCTCCGCGCGGGTCGCCCCGACGGTCCCACCCGCGGCCGTCTTCCGCGGTGACACGGACGACGAGCTCGCCGCGGAGCTGTGCCGGCTGGGCGGCACGGACGCCCGGGTGCTGGCCCACCCGGAGCTGCGCGCCCTCGTCCTGCCGGCCTTCCGCGCCGACCTGAGGGCGGCCGACGGATACACCCACCCGCCGGGCCCGCCGCTGCGCTGCCCGGTCCGCCTCCTGCTCGGCGCCGACGACCCGGCCGTCGACGAGGCCGACGCGCTGCGGTGGGCCGAGGTCGCCCCGGCGGGCTTCACCCACCGGGTCCTGCCGGGTGGACACTTCTACCTGCACGAGCAGCGCGACCAGGTCCTCGCGGAGATCGTCCGGCCCTGACCGGCGCCGACGGCGACGCCACCCCGCGCCGGACCCCGACCCACCCGGACGGAGGCTGCTCCGGGTGGGCTAGCGTGCGGTGAGTTCGACCGGAAGTTCGACCCGCCCGGGCGTGGCGCGTTGCCGCGCCCGGAAGTGGTTCCTAGTCTGCGCCCGAGGTAGACCCGGCACGGGAGAAGAGACTCAGGGATCGACACCGGATTTCGACACGAGGAGACCGGAGCCCGCATGGACACAGCACCCGACGGGGACGGTGCGGGGCCCGACTACGACCCGACCGTGGAGCCGAGCCTGGAGGACACCCCCAGGCCGGGCGGGCGGCACCGGGTGGGCGCGCCGGAGCCGGCCCCGCTCACCGAGCACGGGCCCGCGCGCGTGATCGCCGTGGCCAACCAGAAGGGCGGCGTCGGCAAGACGACCTCGACGATCAACCTGGGCGCGGCGCTCGCGGAGTACGGCCGCCGGGTGCTGCTCGTCGACTTCGACCCGCAGGGCGCGCTCTCGGTGGGGCTCGGCGTGCAGCCCCACCAGCTCGACGCGACCATCTACAACCTGCTGATGGACCGCGGCGTCGAGGCCGACGACGTCATCCTCAAGACCTCCGTCGCGGGCATGGACCTGCTGCCGAGCAACATCGACCTGTCCGCCGCCGAGGTCCAGCTGGTCACCGAGGTCGGCCGCGAGCAGGCGCTGGGCCGGGCGCTGAAGCGGGTGCTGGACCGCTACGACGTGGTGCTCATCGACTGCCAGCCCAGCCTCGGTCTGCTCACGATCAACGCCCTGGCCTGCGCCGACAGCGTGCTCATCCCGCTGGCCTGCGAGTTCTTCAGCCTCCGCGGCGTCGCGCTGCTGATGGACACGATCGACAAGGTCCGGGACCGGCTCAACCCCGACCTCGACCTCCTCGGCATCCTCGCCACCATGTTCGACTCGCGCACCGTGCACACCCGCGAGGTCCACCAGCGGGTGGTCGAGGCCTTCGGCGACCTGGTGTTCGACGCCGTCATCAACCGCACGATCCGCTTCCCCGAGACCACCGTCGCGGGCGAGCCGATCACGACGTGGGCGCCGAGCTCCAGCGGCGCGGAGGCCTACCGCATGCTGGCCCGCGAGGTCATCGCCCGGTGACGCTGGCCGACGACAGAGCCACCGCCGCCACCGCCGGCACCCCGGACGCCAGGCCGCGCTTCACGGTGCGCCTGGTCAACTTCGAGGGCCCCTTCGACCTGCTGCTGCAGCTCATCGGCAAGCACGAGCTCGACGTCACCGAGATGGCGCTGCACAAGGTCACGGACGACTTCATCGCCCACCTCGCCGCCCTGGGCGACGACGCGGACCTCGACGAGACCACCGAGTTCCTCGTCGTCGCGGCCACCCTGCTCGACCTGAAGGCGGCCCGGCTGCTCCCGGCCGCCGAGGTCGAGGACGAGGAGGACCTCGCGCTGCTCGAGGCGCGGGACCTGCTCTTCGCGCGGCTCCTGCAGTACAAGGCGTACAAGCAGGTCGCGGGCCTGTTCGCGGAGCTGGAGAAGACGGCGCTGCGCCGGTTCCCGCGCTCGGTCGCACTCGAGCCGCGGTTCGAGGGGCTGCTGCCCGAGGTCCTGCTCGGGATGGACGCCGCGGCGTTCGCCGAGCTCGCGGCGAGCGTGTTCCGGCCCAAGCCGCCGCCGGTCGTGGGCACCGACCACATCCACCAGCACGACGTGTCGGTCCCGGCGCACATGGAGATCCTGCGCGAGCGGCTCGCCGAGCTGGGGGAGGCGACCTTCGCGGCGCTGACCGCGGACTGCGTGGCCCCGATCGAGATCGTCGCCCGGTTCATGGCGGTGCTGGAGCTCTACCGGGAGCGGGCGATCGAGGTGGAGCAGCCGGAGCCGTTCGGCGAGCTGACCGTACGCTGGACCCCCACCCCGTCCTCCCCGAGTGAGCCGACCAGTGAGCCTGCCGAACCCGGAACCTGACCCGGACACCCCCGCCGACTCCACCGACGACCCCGCCGACGACCCCGCCGCGGGTGCCGATCTCGAGGTCGACGGGCTCCCCGGCCTGGCCCGCGAGGACGAGCTGAGCGCGGCGCTCGAGGCGTTGCTGCTGGTCGTGGACTCGCCGACGGACGAGCAGAGCCTCGCCGCGGCGCTCGACCAGCCGGTCGGCCGGGTGGAGCGGGCGGTGCGCCGGCTGGCGGAGAGCTACCGCGAGCAGGGCAGCGGCATCGACCTGCGGCGGGTGGGGGAGGGGTGGCGCTTCTACACCCGCGACCTCTACGCCCCCTACGTCGAGCGCCTCCTGCTCGACGGGCAGCGTGCCAAGCTCACCCGGGCCGCGCTGGAGACCCTCGCGGTGGTCGCGTACCGGCAGCCCGTCACCCGGGCGAGGGTCGCCGCGGTCCGGGGTGTGAACTGCGACGGCGTGCTGCGTACGCTGCTCACGCGCGGTCTGGTGGAGGAGGCCGGTGTGGACGGGCCCACCCAGGGCACCCTGTTCCGCACCACCGAGCTCTTCCTGGAGCGGCTCGGGCTGGCCTCGTTGGAGGACCTGCCGCCGCTGGCCCCGCTGCTGCCGGACATCGACGCGATCGACGAGCTGTGAAGAGAAGGACCCGTGAGCAGGACCCCGGGAAAGACGACCCCGGGAAAGACGACCCCGGGAGAGACGACCCCGGGAAAGACCCCGAGAAGGACCCCCGCATGAGCCGCCCGTCCCGCCCCACCTCCTCCGCGCAGGCCGAGGGGGTGCGGCTGCAGAAGGTGCTGGCCCAGGCCGGCGTGGCCTCGCGCCGCGCCGCCGAGGAGCTGATCGCCGCCGGCCGCGTCGCCGTCGACGGCGAGGTCGTGCGCGAGATGGGCCGCCGCATCGACCCCGACACCGCGGTGGTGCACGTCGACGGCTCACGCATCCAGCTGCGGGACGACCAGGTGTACCTGGCGCTGAACAAGCCAGCCGGGATGCTCTCCACCATGTCCGACGACCGGGGCCGGCCCTGCGTGGGGGACCTGGTGATGCAGCGGACCGAGCTGCTCAACCAGGCCGGTCGGCTCTTCCACGTGGGCCGGCTGGACCAGGACACCGAGGGCCTGCTCCTGCTGACCAACGACGGCGAGCTCGGCCACCGGCTCATGCACCCGTCGTTCGAGGTGGAGAAGACCTACGTCGCCGAGGTCACGGGTCAGGTCGCCCGGGACGTGGGCAAACGGCTCCGCGACGGCATCGAGCTGGAGGACGGGCCGGTGCGTGTGCACTCGTTCCGGCTGGTCGACTCGCTGCCCGGCCGGTCGATGGTGGAGCTGGTGATCCACGAGGGCCGCAAGCACGTCGTCCGGCGGCTGCTCGACGAGGTCGGGCACCCCGTGCAGCGCCTGGTCCGCACCGCGATCGGCGAGGTCCGCCTCGGCGACCAGCGGCCGGGCAAGCTCCGCCCCCTCAACCAGAACGAGGTGGGTTCGCTCTACAAGGCCGTCGGGCTGTAGGGGGCGGCGGTGGCGGTCCGGGCCATCCGCGGCGCGATCCAGGTCGACGGCGACTCGCGCGAGGAGATCCTCGAGGGTTCGGCCGAGCTGGTCGGCGCCGTGCTCAAGCGCAACGAGTTGACCAGCGACGACATCATCTCCATCGTGTTCACGGCCACGCCGGACCTCACCGCCGAGTTCCCGGCCTACGCCGCCCGGCTGCTCGGGCTCACCGATGTGCCGCTCATGTGCGCCACCGAGATCGCGGTGCCCGGGGCGATGCCGCGGGTGCTGCGGCTGCTCGCACACGTGGAGACCGATCTCGCCCGCGCCGACCTGCGGCACGTGTACCTGCGCGGGGCCGCGGCCCTGCGCCGCGACCTCCCTTCCTGACCGCGTCCGAGGGGGGTCGGGGCGCCGCCCGCTCCGCCAGGCACAATGGTCGGCGGCCCGCGCCAGGTCGTCGTACCGGCGGGCCCGGAGTACATCTGCACGAGGGGTGAGGCATGACCGGGCCGACAGCGTCCACGGCGTCGACCGGGTCGACAGGGTCCACGGCGTCGACCGCGCCGACGGGGGAGGGCGTCCTCAACGACGTCGTCGCGATGGACGGACCCTCGGGCACCGGGAAGTCGACCGTCTCGCGGCGGCTGGCCCGCACGCTGCACGCGGCCTACCTCGACACCGGGGCGATGTACCGGGCCGCCACGCTGGCCTGCCTGCGCGCCGGGCTGGGCGCGGACAGCGACGCCGAGCGGATCGCGGCGGTCGCCGTCGGCGCGGAGCTCGAGTCGGTCACCGATCCGGCCGCGCCGCGGATCCTGCTGGCGGGGGAGGACGTCGAGGCCGAGATCCGGGACGAGCCGGTGACCAGGGCCGTGTCGGCGGTCTCCGCGGTGCCGGCGGTGCGCGCGGCGCTCGTCGCCCGGCAGCGGGACCACATCGAGCGGGCGCTCGCGGGCGGCCGCGGGATCGTGGTCGAGGGCCGCGACATCGGCAGCGTGGTCGCGCCCGAGGCCAAGCTGAAGGTCTACCTGACCGCCTCCGAGGAGGTCCGGGCCGCCCGCCGGGGCCGCCAGGACGCCAGGGCGGGGCGTGCCAGCGACCCCGCGACCACGCTCGCCGACGTCCAGCGCCGCGACCGGCTGGACTCCACCCGCAAGACCTCGCCGCTGCACGCCGCGGCGGACGCGCTCGTCGTCGACACGGACGAGCTGTCCGTCGACGCCGTGCTGGAGGAGCTCCTGCGGCTCGTGCGGGAGCGTGGGCTCGTCACATGAGCGCCCCCTCGGTCACCACACCGGGTGACCTCCCCGCCGGCGCCGACCCGAGGCTGCACGACCTGGCCCGCTGGGTCGGGACGTGGTGCTTCCGGCCCGCGTTCCGGGTCCACCTGCACCACCGCGAACGGGTCCCGGCGACCGGTCCGGTCGTGATGGTCGCCAACCACAGTGCGCTCGTCGACGGGCCGCTGCTCTTCGGACTACTGGGGCGCCGTTCGGTGTTCCTGGTCAAGCAGGAGATGTTCACCGGCGTCCTCGGTACGGGACTGCGCGGGATCGGGCAGCTGGCCGTGCGGCGCGGCGAGCCCGACCGGGCACCCCTGACCGCGGCGCTCGGCGTGTTGCGCGGCGGCGGGCTCGTCGGCGTGTTCCCCGAGGGCACGCGCGGCAGCGGCGACGTCGCGGCGGCCGAGCAGGGTGCGGCGTGGCTGGCCCGCACCTCCGGCGCGCAGGTCCTCCCGGTCGTCTGCCGGGGGACCCGGCGCCCGGAGGGGAGCGGGCGGCGGTGGCGCCCGCGGGTGGACGTACTGGTGGGCGAGCCGCTGCCGGCCCCCACCGGGAGGGGCCGTGCGGAGCTCGCCGCGGCCACCGAGACCCTCCGCGGCGCCCTCGCCGCGCTGGTCGCGGACCTCGACGCGATGCGAGCGGACGACATGCGGAGTAGTGCCTGATGGACGAGACGATCACCGGCGGCGACCGTGCCGCCATGGCGGAGCTGGGGCTCGACCCCGACGACTTCGCCACCGCCGACGCGGAGTTCGGCGCGGACGGGGAGGGCGGCGCGGAGCAGGGCCCGGCGCCGGTCCTCGCCGTCGTCGGACGGCCGAACGTGGGCAAGTCCACGCTGGTCAACCGCTTCCTCGGCCGCCGCGAGGCGGTCGTGCAGGACATCCCGGGCGTCACCCGCGACCGGGTGTCCTACGACGCGCTGTGGAACGGGCGGCGGTTCACCGTCGTCGACACCGGCGGCTGGGAGCCCGACGCCGTGGGGCTGCAGAAGGAGGTCGCCGCGCAGGCCGAGCTGGCCATGCGCACGGCCGACGCGATCCTGCTCGTCGTCGACTCGCGGGTCGGGGCGACCGAGGTCGAGGAGGCCGCCGCCCGGGTGCTGCGCCGCTCGGACCGGCCGGTCCTGCTCGCCGCGACCAAGGTCGACGACGAGCGCGCGGTCGCCGACACCGCCTCGCTCTGGGGGCTGGGGCTGGGCGAGCCGCACCCGGTGTCGGGCCTGCACGGCCGCGGCTCCGGCGACCTGCTCGACGCGATCCTCGAGGCCCTGCCCGAGACCCCGCGCGAGACCTTCGAGGGCCGGACCGGCGGCCCGCGCCGGGTCGCCCTGGTCGGGCGCCCGAACGTCGGCAAGTCCTCGCTGCTCAACCGGGTCTCCGGCGAGGTGCGCTCGGTCGTGCACGACGTCGCCGGCACCACCGTCGACCCGGTCGACTCGCTCGTGGAGCTCGACGGCGAGATCTTCCGGTTCGTCGACACCGCCGGCCTGCGCAAGCGGGTCAAGACGGCGTCGGGCATGGAGTACTACGCCTCGCTGCGCACCCAGGCCGCGATCGAGGCGGCCGAGGTCGCCCTCGTGCTGCTCGACGCGAGCGAGCCGATCTCCGAGCAGGACCAGCGCGTGCTGACCATGGTCGAGGAGGCCGGCCGGGCGCTGGTGATCGTGTTCAACAAGTGGGACCTCGTCGACGAGGACCGCCGGTTGGCGATGAAGCGCGAGCTCGAGCGCGACCTCGTCCGGGTCCGCTGGGCCGAACGGATCAACGTCTCCGCGCTCACCGGCCGGGCCACGTCGAGGATCGCGCCCGCGATGCGGACGGCCCTGGCCTCGTGGGACCAGCGGATCCCGACCGGTCGGCTCAACAGCTGGCTGTCCGAGGTGATCGCCGCGACCCCGCCGCCGGTGCGCGGCGGGAAGCAGCCCAAGGTCCTCTTCGCCACCCAGGCCGGCACCCGCCCGCCGACCTTCGTGCTGTTCACGAGCGGGTTCCTGGAGGCCGGGTACCGCCGGTTCCTCGAGCGGCGGCTGCGCGAGGAGTTCGGGTTCGAGGGCTCGCCGATCCGGCTGTCGGTGCGGGTGCGGGAGAAGCGGGACCGCAGGGGCAATCGCCGCTGACCGGCCCGGCGGGGTGAGTCCTCCCTCGGGCGGACGCCGACCGACTACCCTCCCCCCATGGCCGTTGACTCCCCCAGCGGTCCCTCCGGACCCGTGCGCGTCGTCCTTGCGGACGACGAGGCGCTGCTCCGGGCGGGTCTGCGCACCGTGCTGGAGGCACGGGGGACCGTGGCCGTGGTGGGGGAGGCGGGCGACGGCGACGGGCTGATCGCCGCGGTCGACGCGCACCGGCCGGACGTCGTGCTGGCCGACGTGCAGATGCCGGGCCGGTCGGGGCTCGACGCGCTGCGCGTGCTCTGCGCCCGGCCCGACGCCGTCCCGGCGGCGGTGCTGACCACCTTCGACCTCGACGAGTACGTCACCGAGGCGCTGCGGATCGGGGTGCAGGGGTTCCTGCTCAAGGACGCCGAACCCGACTCCCTGATCCGCGCCGTGCTCGACCTCGCGGCCGGGGGCGCGGTGCTGGACCCGCGGATCACCGCCCGGCTGCTGCCGCGGCTCGTCTCCGAGCCCGCGCCCGCGCCGCCGCGACCGGCCGACCTGACCCTGCGCGAGACCCAGGTGCTGCGGCTGCTCGCCGACGGCGAGTCCAACGCGGCCATCGGCTGCCGGCTCGGGCTGGCCGAGGCCACGGTGAAGAAGTACGTGTCGGCGCTGCTGGTGAAGCTGGGCGCGGAGAACCGGGTGCAGGCGGCGCTGCTGGCGCAGAGCTGGGGGGCGTGAATGGCACGGGGGGTGCTGGTCCGGCGGGGCGGCCCCGCGTGGCGGCTCGGCGTCGAGCTGCTCGCCGTCGGACTGCCGGCGGTGTTCGTGCTGCTCGGTGCTCCGGGCCCGTACGAGTGGTCGGTCGCCGCAGGGCTCGTCGGGTGCGCACTGCTGCCGTTGCGGCACGTGCGGCCGTGGCTGGCGGTCGTCGGGTCCCTGGGGGCGATCTGGGGCGGACTGGGCTGGCCCGCGCAGATCGTCGCGCTGTTCGTCCTCGGTCGACGGACCCGTCTCGCGGCCACCGTGCCCTGGCTCGTGGCCGTCGTGTCGGCGGCGGTCGTGCCGGTGCTCCAGCGCGAGGCGCTCAGCTGGCAGTCGGTGATCCTCACGATCGTCTTCGCCGTGCTGTCCGCCGGCAGCCCGCTCGGGTTCGGCCTGCTCACGGCCACCCGGGAGCGGCTGACGACGAGCCTGCGCGAGCTGGAGGACGCACGCGAGGCCACCGTCGCCGCCCGGGAGAGCGCCGCCCGCGCCGAGGAACGCGCCCGGATCGGTCGTGAGGTGCACGACGCCGTCGGCCACCACGCGACCCTCATCGCCGTCGGGGCGGCCGCGCTGTCCGCGTCGACGGAGGAGCAGCGGACCCGCGACGCCGCGGACGTGCTGCGCACCCACGCCAAGGAGGCGCTGGCGGAGATGCGCAGTGCGCTCGGGCTCGTCGGGCCGGCCTCCGCGGGCGCCGCGGGGCTCGGTGAGCTCGTCGACCGGGCCCGCGAGGCCGGGCTCGACGTGGCGTTCGGCGCGCTCGGGACCGCCCGGACCCTGCCGCCGGCGCCCGACCAGGCCGTCTACCGCGTGGTCCAGGAGGCGCTCACCAACGCGGCCCGGCACAGCCCGGGTTCCACCGTACGGGTCGAGGTCGACTGGCGGGCGAGCGACAGGATCCGGGTCGAGGTCGGCAACGGGCCCGCCCGGCGGCCGGTGCGCGGCACGTTCGGCACCGGAGGGGCCGGGCTGGCCGGTCTCGCCGAGCGGGTCCGTGCCGTGGGTGGGGAACTGACGAGCGGACCCGACGGCGACGGGTTCCGGGTGTGCGCGGTGCTGCCCCGCGCGCCCGAGACCCCGCCGACGGGGCTGCGGCGGGTCGACGCCGCGGCAGGCCAGCCGGTGGCGCGGGAGGCGGACACCGCCGCCCTGCCCGACACCGTGCCCGGTTCGTGATCTTCGGCACGGTCGTCGTGCCCCTCCCAGGAGGATCACCGACCGCGCCGCGCGCCGTTTCGTCCCCTTCGTGCTCCGCGTGCCTTCGGTCGTCCCGCGCCGCGACCACGTCCGCCCCGCCTTCGTCGCGGCCCCACGCGACGACACCGCTGGTCGGCGACGGGTTACTGGTGAGTACCTACGAAAGTCGCCTTCGCGGGGCGACCGACGGCGGTGGTGTCGCCGGGGAGTCCGAACCAGACTGACGGGACCGTCACGGTGGTGCCCCACCGTGTGGCACCCGGCGAGTTCGTTCGCGGACGAGTTGGGGGGAGCGAGGTCCGGGCCGGTGCAGGGAGTCGATCGGTGGTGCGGTAGGCTGATCGAGCCCTCACGGGGGCGGCCGGGACGTGGCGCAGCTTGGTAGCGCACTTGACTGGGGGTCAAGGGGTCGCAGGTTCAAATCCTGTCGTCCCGACGGTCGGCGGAGGCCGGTGTCCACTCGACGGGGACACCGGCCTTCGTCGTTTCCAGCTGCAGGAACGATTGTCGGCAGTACTCGAATCATGATCTTCTTGTGTGTGATGATGGGGATCATCCGGCGCTCCACCGGGGACCACTCGGGGACCCGGGGCCGCCAGCTAGGAGTCCGCTGAAATAGGACGTTGCGAGGGTGGCGGTGCTGCTCGTGGTGGTGGCTGTAAACGCCGTTTATGCCTTCGGGGTCGGGCGTGTGTGATGGCGAGGCGGGTTGGGGTGGTGGTGTTC
>NZ_JAJSOK010000052.1 GCF_021283305.1 Pseudonocardia kujensis | reverse complement strand
CCATGAGGGGGACGACGGCGGAGCCGACGGCGAGCTGCGCGAGCGCCACGTCCGGGGCCTGCAACACGAAGAAGAGCACCGCGAGCGCCAGGCCGGACACCGACAGGGTCACCGCCTGCCGGGCGGGGTCCGTCGTCGACACCACCGCCGTCCCGAGCGCCGCGACCAGGGTGAGGGCGACCAGCACGGTCGCCAGGGCCACCCCACTCACCGGTCCCGCTCCGCCGCCGGTCCCCGCGCCCGTTCCGCCAGCCTGCCCGTGGCGCTGCCCAGCACCGGCCCGGTCAGGGCCAGCAGGAACACCGCGAAGAGGATCTGGGCGGTGGCGAGGGTCCAGCCGTTCGTGATCGCCAGCCCGAGGCCGAGGAGCGGCCCGCCGACGGACGTCACCGGGGTGACCAGGTGCAGCCGCGCCAGCGCGTCCCGCGTCACCAGCGCCCGCAGGGCCGAGCCCACGACGACGAGCACCCCGGCCCCGGCCGACACCGCCGCGACCACCTCCGCGGCGCTCACGGGTCCCTCAGCAACCGGGTGAAGACCAGCGTGCCGGCGACGGAGAGCACCACCAGCACCAGCGGCACGATCAGCAGCGAGGACTGCCCGCCCGCCTGGGCGAGCACGAGCAGCAGCAACGCCGTCACCGCGGCGGCCAGTTCCAGCCCGACCAGGCGTTCCACGGGCCCGCCGCGGGCCGCGAGCCCGGCCGCCGGCAGGAGGCCGCCGACCAGCAGGGCCAGCCCGCAGACGTACCAGACGATCACGACCGCACCACCCGGGACACGTCCGGCCGGCCGGTGCCGAGGGCGTGCACGACCAGGCGGCGCCCGCCCCGCTCGTCGAGCACCACGCTGCCGGGCGTGGCGGCGACCGCGACGGTCGCCAGCGCGCGGTACGTGTCCTGCGCGGCGGATCCCCGGGCGCCGACCTCGTCGAGCACCACCTCCCGCACCCGGCCGCCCGCGGTTCCGGCGAGGAGGACGCGGACGGTGTCGGTCACCGCGCCGAGCGCCACCGCGGGTGCCCAGCGCAGCACCGCGCGCGGTACGCGCCATCGGGCGCCGAGGGCCCGCCGGGCGCGCAGCGCGACGACCGCGCACGGCAGCGCGCAGACCGCGGCGGCGAGCAGTTCCGGTGTGGACACGGTCGAGACGGTCAGTACCCACACACCCGTGAGCACGAGCCACCAGACTCCGACCTCGGCGATCCGGACCATGCGGAGCTGTACCCGACCGCCGGGCCCCGACACCTCGAGGTGCCCGGGTGCGGGCCGTGCCGACTATCCGATGTCGACCAGCACCTTCCCCGTGGCCCCGGACTCGACGGCCTCGTGGGCGGCGGCGATGTCCGCGAGCGCGAAGCGGTGCACCGGCAGCGCGCTCAACGCCCCCTCCGAGACCGCGACCGTGATCTCGCGGGCGGCCGCGGCGAGGTCCTCCCGCGGCACGCCGTAGAGCAGCACGAACCGCAGCACCGCGTTGGCGGTCATGAGCTTCCGGACCGGGATCACGGGGTCCTGCGGCGTGGCGGCGTAGGTCACGATCGTGCCCCCGGGGGCCAGCAGCGCCAGGTCGAGGTCGAGGTTGGCGCCCAGCGCCACCTCGACGACCCGGTCGACCTGCGGGACCAGTTCCCGGATCCGCTGCTCGGCGTCGGGCTCCCGATAGTTCACGACGAGGTCGGCACCGGCGCGCCTGGCCAGCTCGGCCTTCTCGGGGCCCGACACGGTGGTGACGACGGTGGCCCCGGCCCAGATCCCGAGTTCCACCGCGAAGTGCCCGACGGCGCCCGCGCCGCCCGCGACCAGCACGTTCGACCGGGCCGGGGAGCCGCCGGTGAACAGGCAGCGGTACGCCGTCATGGCCGGCACGCCCAGGCAGGCGCCGAGCTCGTCCGACGCCGACTCCGGCAGCGGGACCGCCTGCTCCTGCGGGACCACGCAGTACTCCGCCGCGGTGCCCCACTCGGCGACCGCGGCGGGTCCCGTCCCGCCGGGCGAGGCGAGCCAGAGCCACACCCGCTGGCCGACCCGCACCTCGTCGACCCCCTCGCCGACGGCGTCGATCTCGCCGACGCCGTCCTGGTGCGGGATCCGGACGCCCTGGAACGGCCGGGCCGTCGTGCCGTCCCGGGTCTTGACGTCGGTCGGGTTGACCGCCGACACCCGGACCCGGACGCGGACCTGACCCGGTCCGGGCTCGGGGGTGTCGACCTCGCCGACGGTCAGGACCTCGCGCGCGGGTCCGGTTCGGTCGTAGAAGGCTGCCCTCATACCGACAGACCTACCCTGCCGGCGGCGCGGGCACCACGGCAGACGCCGGCAGTCGGCACGGGATCAGCGCCCCGCAAAGGGGGCGGCGCCCTCGGGCACCCGCCCGCCGGGCAGGACCGCGTGCACCGCGCCCTCGCTCTCCACCAGCACGGCGCCGAGTCCGCGGAGCACCGCGACCGCGGCCGCGTTGTCGTCCGTCGTCGCGGCGATCACGGGCCGGCCGCCGGCCAGCGCCACCAGCTCCCGGACGGCGGCGCGCCCGACCCCGCGTCCGCGGGCCCCGCGGGCGAGCCAGATCCCGACCTCGAGGCCGTCGGGGACCGGCTCGAGCCGGCCTGCGCCCACGACCGTCTCGCCGCCTCCGTCGTCCTCGAGGATCGCCCACGTGCGCTCCACGGGCACGACCGCGCCCACCGACCGGCGGCGGTGGAAGGTGAGGAAGGCGGCGCGGGCGGCGTCCGACCAGCCCGCGGCCCCGGAGACCGGCGGCATGACCTCGGCCGGCTCGGCTCCCGCGACGGCGGCGTCGAGCAGGGCGACGAGCATCGGCTCGTCGAGGGTGCGCAGGGTGACGGTCACGGCCGCGAGTCTGCGGGCTGCGCGCGGCGTGGTCGAACGAATTCACGGTGAACGGACCGCGTCGGACCGCATCGGGCCGGGTGACCGCGACGGATGCCGGATCGTGAGCGCGGCCACCGGGCGGGCGTCTTGCTCCCGGGTTCCGCCCGCCCGTAGGGTCGGTGCGGACAGCGACCGGTGGCGCACGCTCGGTGACCGGCCGCTGCTCGCCGCCCGGTCTCGCCGCCGTGCGACCGCCGGGGAGGTCCGGAGTGCTCCACCAGCCCCACCGGTACGGCCCGCGGCGCCCGGTGCCGTGCGGGCGGACCGCGCGGACGGCGGCGGTCACGGTCACGGCCCTGGTCACCGCGGTCGGCGGGCACGCGCTCGGCGGCGGCGGGCTGCCGACGCTGCCCGGCATCCTGCTCGCGCTGCTCGGCCTCACCGGCCCCGGCTGGTGGCTCGCCCGGGACGAGCGCGGCTGGGAGCGGCTCGCCGCGGCCCAGCTCGCCGCCCAGCTGGGGGCGCACCTGGTCTTCGAGGCGACCGCGGACCCGTCGGCGGCGGGGCACGGCCACGGCGACGGCCTCGGTCCCGGGATCGTGCTGGTCGCCCACCTCGCCTCCGCCGCGGTCGCCGCGGCCTGGCTGCGCTCCGGCGAGCGCCGCGCCGTCGCCCTGTCCCGGCGGGCCCTCGCCGCCCTGTTCGCCCTGGTCACCGCCCTGGTCGGGCGGGGACTCCCCCGCTACCCGGGACCGGCCCTGCGGCGCCCCGCGTCGGCCGCGCCCCGCGTACGGGAGGCGCGGCTGCGGCACGCGATCGTCCACCGCGGCCCGCCGCTGCCCGTCTGAGCAGGCCGCGCGCCCGGAGCGCCGGCTGCTCCTCCCTCCCGGGTCCGCTCGTCGTCGCGCCGCGACGGGCTCAGGTGTGCCCTCGTCCCGCACCCGGCGGACCCGTCCCGACCTTCCGCCGTCGTCCCCCCGGACCGCGGCGGTGCCTCCGCGCGCCCGCGCGCCGCCCCACCCGGAGACCCCCATGTCGCTCGTGTCCGACCCCACCCCCGAGGGGACCGCCTCCCCACCGACCGCGCCGACCTCACCGACCTCCCCGACCGCGCGCCGCTCGGCCTGGAAGGGCCTCGCGCTGCGGCTGCACTTCTACGCCGGGCTCCTCGTGGGCCCGTTCATCCTGGTCGCGGCGGTGACCGGGGTGCTCTACGCGCTCGCCCCGCAGCTGGAGTCGTGGCTCTACGACGAGCAGCTGCACGTCCCCGCCACCTCCCGCGAACTCCCGCTCGCCGACCAGGTCGCGGCGGCGCTCGCCACGAACCCGGCCGGCACGCTCGACGCCGTTCGCCCCGCCCCGGACCCCGGCGACACCACCCGCGTGCTCTTCACCCAGGAGGGCCTGGGGGAGTCCGAGCGCCGGACCGTCTTCGTCGATCCCGGCACGGCGGAGGTGAGAGGCGAGCTGGTCACCTACGGCACCAGCGGCGTCCTCCCGCTGCGGATGACGCTGGACCAGCTGCACCGCAACCTGCTGCTGGGCGAGCCGGGGCGGCTCTACTCCGAGCTCGCGGCGTCGTGGCTGTGGGTGGTCGCGCTCGGCGGGCTCGTCCTGTGGGTCGCCCGCTGGCGCGCGCGGCGGGCCCGGCGGGCCGCCGACCTGGTGCTGCCCGAGCGCGGGGTGAAGGGGCGGCGCCGGCTGCTGGGCCGGCACGGCGCGCTCGGCGTGTGGCTGCTGCTCGGCATGCTCTTCCTCTCCGCGACCGGGCTGACCTGGTCGACCTACGCCGGTGCCGGGATCAGTGAGATCCGGGCCCAGCTGGGCTGGAGCACGCCGGCACTGGACACCGGGGGCGGCGAGCACGCCGGCCACAGCGGGCACGACGGCGGCACCCCGGCACCCGTTCGTCCGGGGCAGTTCGACAGCGTGCTCTCGGTGGCCCGCACCGCGGGCATCGATGCCCGCCAGCTGGAGATCGGCGTGCCGGAGGAGGCGGGCGGGCCCTGGACCGTCACGGAGGTGAAGCGCAGCTGGCCCACCCAGGTCGACGCCGTCGCGGTCGACGCCGGCTCCGGCACGGTCGTCGACCAGGTGCGGTTCGCCGACTACCCGTTCATGGCGAAGCTCGCCCGCTGGGGCATCGACGCCCACATGGGCGCCCTCTTCGGCGTGGCCAACCAGGTCGTGCTCGTCGCGTTCGGGCTCGGGCTGGTCGCGGTGATCCTGCTGGGCTACCGCATGTGGTGGGTCCGGCGGCCCGCCGCCGGCCGCCCCGCCCCGCTCGTCGGGCGCGGGCAGTTCCGGGCGCTGAGCCAGCCCGCCGGGTTCGCCGTGGTGCTGGCCGCGGTGGCGATCGGCTGGCTGGCCCCGCTCTTCGGCCTCGGCCTGCTCGCCTTCCTGCTGCTCGACGCCTGGCGGGGGTACCGCGCCGCGCAGCGGGGGTCCGCGGCACGCTGACCGCGTGACAGTCGCGACGACGGCCGGCGCCCTGCCCGACCTCGTCCGGGAGTGCCTTCCCGGGCCGGGCGGGTGCCGGCTCGTCACCGTCGACGGCTGGTCCGGCTCGGGCAAGAGCGTGCTCGCGGAGGACCTCGGCCGGACCGTCGACGCCCCGGTCCTCTCGATCGAGGAGCTCTACCCCGGCTGGGAGGGCCTCGCCGCCGCGATCCCGCTGGCCCGCGCGTGGATCGCCGAACCGCTCTTCCACGGCCGCCCCGCCCGCTGGTGGCCGTGGATCTGGGAGCGCGACGTGCGCTCCGCGGACCCGCGCACCCAACCCTGCGTCCCGGTCGTCGTGCTCGAGGGGTGTGGCGCGGGCGCGGCGGAACTGCGGCCCTTCACCAGCCTCGCGGTCCGCGTGGACTGCCCGCACGAGGAGCGGGAGCGACGACTGCGCGCCCGCGCCGACTGGCCGGGCTACGCCCCGCACCGCGCCCGGTTCCTCGCCCAGGAGCGCCGGTACTTCGCCGGCGCCCCGGACCCCGACGTGACCGTGCGGACCTGAGGACGGACGTCGCCCCCGAGAACGCGGGGGCCGCCGCCCCGGACCCCCCGATCCGGGACGACGGCCTCCCGCTCCCCCTCGGCGGTCCCCCACCGCCGTCGCGAGCGCTACACCGTGGCGCGGCGCAGGAACAGGTACGCGACCCCGGCCGCCAGCGCCGCGAGGACCGCCGGGTAGCCGGCGAACAACACCGCCGCGGGGGTGTCGCTGAAGAAGCGGCCCACGGCCGGCCACGCCTGCTGCCAGGTGAGCAGGACCGCGGCGATGCCGCCGGCCAGCAGCAGGCCGATCGACGCGGTCCACATCCCGAGCTGGCCGAACCGCTTGTAGATCGTGCCGGCGAGGATGCTCACGAAGGAGAACAGCAGGAAGGGCACGGTGTAGACGAGCCACTGCAGCACCCAGTTCTGCTGCACCAGGAACGGCACCCCGAAGAAGTGCAGCCCCATGCCCCAGCCGCCGGTCGCCTCCTCGAGCACGAGCAGCAGGGTCAGCAGCAGGCCCTGGACCGCCGCCTGCGCCAGGACGAACAGCGCGGTGCCGGTGAAGAAGTCGCGTCGCGTCACCGAGAGCCCGAGGGCGAACGGGAAGACCTGCGTCATCGTCACCAGGTGGGCCACGACCACGAAGATGTAGATCGACAGGAGCCCGCCGGTCACCTTCGGCTCGCCCGCGGGTGGGTCCGGCACCAGCGCGAAGATCACCAGGTTGATCGCGAAGGCGAGGGCGAGGATCAGCCAGGGCATCCCCAGCTGCACGGGCAGGTTGATCAGCTGCATCCGCGCGACGGCGAGCGGGCGGCGGCGCCGGCCCGGCGTGTGGAGCGCGGACGGGGCGAGGTGCGGAGCGGCGGTCATCGCGCGGCCACCTCCCGGCCGTCGTGGTTCTCGCGGCGGGGCTCCGTCGCGAGCTGGGTCGTGCGGACCACCAGCTGCTGCAGCGAGACGGGCTCGAACTCCAGCCCCTCCGAGCGCAGCCGGGTGTCGGGGTCGGCGCCCTCGAGCGTGACCCGCAGGAAGCCCCCCAGCTCCTCGCGGTGCAGCTCGGTGTGGCCGGCGGCGAAGGCCTTCACCGCGGCCGCCGGTCCGGTGACCGTGACCGCCCGGCCGCGCAGCACGTCGGCGTCCTCGTCCATCAGGATGCGGCCCTTGTCGATCACGACGACGTGCTCGATCAGGTCGGAGACCTCGTCGATCAGGTGCGTGCTGAGCACGATCGTGCGCGGGTGCGCGGCGTAGTCGGTGAGCAGCCGGTCGTAGAACAGCTGCCGCGCGACGGCGTCGAGGCCCAGGTAGGGCTCGTCGAAGAAGGTCAGCGGTGCCCGCGAGGCGAGGCCGATGATCACCCCGACGGCCGAGAGCTGGCCGCGGGAGAGCTTCTTGATCGTCTGCCTGGTGCGCAGGTGGAACTCCTCGACCAGGGACGCGGCGAGGTCGGCGTCCCAGTTCGGGTAGAGCATCGCCGCCGCGCTCAGCGCGTCGCGCACCCGGAAGCTGTCCGGGTACTTCTGCGCCTCCCGGATGAAGCACACCCGGTCCAGCACGGTCGGGTTCTCGTACGGGTGCAGGCCGAACACCTCGACCTCGCCCGCCGTCTCGAAGCCCTGACCGGTCAGGATCTGCATGATGGTGGTCTTGCCGGCACCGTTGCGGCCGAGCAGGCCGTGGACGGTGTTCTCCCTGAGTTCGAGGTTCACGTCGTCGAGCGCGGTGAAGCCGCCGTAGCGCTTCACGACCCCGCGCATCCGCACCGCCGTCATTCGTCGTCCCCCCAGACGTCGATCATCTTCTTGATCTGCTCGGCGTCCATCCCGAGCCTGCGGGCCTCCGCCAGCAGCGGCGCGACGAACTGCTTCGCGAACTCCTCGCGGCGTCGCTCCAGCAGCTGCGTCCGTGCGCCCGTGCTGACGAACATCCCGATCCCCCTCCGCTTGTACAGCACCCCGTCGGCGACGAGCTGGTTCACGCCCTTCGCGGCCGTCGCCGGGTTGATCCGGTGGAACGCGGCCAGCTCGTTGGTCGACGGGACCTGGCCCTCCTCCGGCAGCGAGCCGTCGATGATCGACGCCTCGATCTGCTCGGCGATCTGCAGGAAGAGGGGGCGCCCGTCGTCGATCACGGTGACCGCCCCGCCCTGTCCCAGTCCGTTGGTTCGTTACTCATGTAGGTAACCATGCAGCCACTGGGGTAGTGATGTCAAGTGGACGACCGACCACGACCGCGGACGAGGCGCACAAAAGGGCATCTGAGCAGCGGTGATCGTCGCTCGGCGCCCTTCGGGCTCCGGGGTTCGGCGCACGACGCCGGTGATCACGCCACTGCGTTCCGTGCGCGGGCGGACTCGGTCCGGGATTCGGAACCGGATGCGGTCGATGTGGTCCGAGATCGGGGCGAAGAGCTCGCGCCGGATCCGGTTGTGCTCGGCGTCCCGGTCATAAGTCCGGTAGGCCTCCTCGTCGTCGAGGTCGACGGTGAGGGCGTAGGAGCGGCCGTCGCGCGCGGCCCGGCACGTGGGGCTCTCCCACCACCGCTGGCCGGGTTCGACGCCGGCGTGCTCGAGCCGCTCGCCTGGTCGGCCGCGGCCGGCTACTACCTGCTCATGACGGGCCGGCTCACAGCTCCGACCGGCGGCCGGCGAGCGTCTCGGCGACCTGTGCGAGCTTGACGTTGAGCTGCTGCGAGGTGCGGCGGAGGATGTCGAAGGCCTCGTCCGCCGAGACCCCGCGCCGCTCCATCAGGATGCCCTTGGCCTGGCCGATCACGTCCCGGCTCTGCAGGGCCCGGCGCAGCTGGGCGGTCTCCAGGTCGGCGGCCGCGCAGGCCTGGGTGGCGGCCAGCGCCGTCGACGCGTGCGCGGCGAGCACGAGCGCCACCTCCCGCTCGGCCACGTCGAGCCCGCCCCGCTCCCGCGTGTAGAGGTTCAGGGCGCCCATCCGCGGGGCGTCGCCGTCGGGGAACAGGCCGACGGCCAGCACCCCGTGGATCCCGAGGTCGGCCGCGGCCGGACCCCACCGCGGGAACTGCTCCGAGGCGACGAGGTCCGCCTCCTGGACCAGCCCCATCCCCTCCCGGCGGGTGGCGGCCACGCACGGGCCCTCGTCGAGCCGGTACTGCAGCTCGTCGAGCCGGGTGGCCAGCGGCTCGGTCTCGACCGGGGTGTGGAAGCCGCGCTCCGGGTCGCGCAACGTGACGCTCACCAGGTCCGCCCCCGGCACCACGGCCTTCGCCGTCCGGATCACCCGGTCCAGCACCTCCGCGACGGTGCTCGCCTCCAGCAGGGCGGAGGCGAGCGCCACGAACTCGGCGGCCAGCGGCCCCGCGATCCGGTCGTCGGAGGAGACGAACCGCTGCCGGTCCTCCGCCCAGTCCTGCTCCGTGGTCACGCGTCGCCCCTCCGCCGTCTCCGACGGACGATCGTGACCCGTCGCGGGCGCGCAGGCAACCTCGTGCGGCGCTCATCGGGCGCGGTGTGCGCCACCCCTCCGGTTCCGCCCGCGCAGCCGGCGCACGACCAGCCAGAACAGACCCAGGACGACCAGGACCAGCATCACCGTCGACACCGGCGCGAGGTAGCCCTCGACCTGCTCCCAGTTCTCCCCCAGCAGCCAGCCCAGGCCGAGGAACACGGCGTTCCACACCCCGCTGCCGACGGCCGTGAGCACGGTGAACCGCCAGAGCGGCATCCGGGCGAGGCCGGCCGGGACGGACACGACGCTGCGGATCAGCGGCACGCAGCGGGCGAACAGCACGATCGCGCCCCCGTGCCGCGCGAACAGGGCGTGGCCGCGCTCGAGGTCCTTGCGGCTGGACAGCACGAACCAGCGCTTGCCCGCCAGCTCGTGCAGCCGCTCGTAGCCCAGCCACGCGCCCAGCCCGTAGAGCACGAGCGCGCCGGCGACCGACCCGGCGGTCGCGGCCGGCCAGACCCACTGGGCGTCGATCGCGCCGACCCGGGCCCGGAAGCCCGCGAGCGGCAGGATCACCTCGGACGGGATCGGCGGGATCACGTTCTCGAGGAAGATCAGGAGCCCCACCCCGGCGGCTCCGAGACTGTCGACGATCGAGAACACCCAGTCGGCCACGGCGTCAGGGTGCCCGATTTGCCTGAAAACAAGCTGAGTACGCCGACGGCGCCCCGGTGCGGACGGACCGCACCGGGGCGCCGATCGAGCGCTCGGGGGCTCAGGCCGCCGCGGTCTCCTGCGCCCGCTTGCGCAGGGACTCCGGGACCTCGAAACGCGGGCCGTACTTGGCCGCGAACTCGTCCGCCCGCTTCACGAAGCCGGCGACGCCGCCCGGGAAGCCCTCGATGTACTGCATGACACCGCCCGTCCAGGCCGGGAAGCCGATGCCGAAGATCGAGCCGATGTTGGCGTCGGGCACGGTCTCGAGCACGCCCTCGTCGAAGCAGCGCACCGTCTCGAGGGACTCGATCACCAGCATGCGCTCGGAGAGCTCCTGCAGGTCCACCTCGTGGTTCGTGGCCCCGAAGTGCTCCCGCAGGCCCGGCCACAGCCGGACGCGCCTGCCCTCGGCGTACTCGTAGAACCCGGCGCCCGAGCTCTTCCCCTTGCGCCCGAACTCGTCGACCATCCGGTCGACGATCTCGTCCGCCGGGTGCGGCACCCAGGAGCCGCCCGCCGATTCGACAGCCGCCTGCGTCTCCTTGCGGATCTTCTGCGGCAGGGTGAGGGTGAGCTCGTCCATGAGCTGCAGGACGGGCGCGGGGTAGCCGGCCTGGGACGACGCCTGCTCGATCGTCTGCGGGTCGATGCCCTCGGCGAGCATCGAGATGCCCTCGTTGACGAAGGTGCCGATCACGCGGCTGGTGAAGAACCCGCGCGAGTCGTTGACGACGATCGGGGTCTTGCGGATCCCGAGGGTGACGTCGAAGGCCTTGGCGAGCGTGGCGTCCGAGGTCCGCTCGCCCTTGATGATCTCGACCAGCGGCATCTTGTCCACCGGGGAGAAGAAGTGCAGGCCGATGAAGTCGCCGGGGCGGTCGATGCCGGCGGCGAGCTCGGTGATCGGCAGGGTGGAGGTGTTCGAGCAGAGCAGCGCGTCCGGCTCGACGACCTTCATCGCCTCGCGGAAGACCTCCTGCTTGAGCGCCACCGACTCGAACACGGCCTCGATGACGATGTCGCAGCCCGCGAGGTCGGCGTAGTCCGCGGTCGGGGTGATGCGCTCGAGCAGCGCCTCGCCCTTCTCCACGGTCACCTTGCCGCGCTTGACACCCTTGGCGACCAGGCCCTCGGAGTAGCCCTTGCCCTTCTCGGCCGCCTCCAGCGAGACGTCCTTGAGCACGACCTCCCAGCCGGCCTGGGCGCAGACGTAGGCGATGCCCGCGCCCATCATCCCGGCGCCGAGCACGGCGACCTTGCGGGGCGTGTACTTCGCGAAGCCGTCGGGGCGGGACTTGCCGCCGTTGATGGCCTGCAGGTCGAAGAAGAACGCCTTGGTCATGTTCTTCGAGACCTGGCCCACGACCAGGTCCACGAAGTACCGGCTCTCGATGCGCAGCGCCGTGTCGAAGTCCACCTGCGCGCCCTCGACGGCGGCCGAGAGGATGTTGCGCGGGGCCGGCATCGGCGCGCCCTTGAGCTGCTTGCGCAGGTTCGCCGGGAACGCCGGCAGGATCGCGGCGAGCTTCGGGTTCGACGGGGTGCCGCCCGGGATCTTGTAGCCCGGGATGTCCCACGGCTGCTTGGCCTCGGGGTTCTCCGCGATCCAGGCCTTGGCCTTGGCCAGCATCTCCTCCTTCGAGGAGGCCACGTCGTGGAGCACCCCCAGCTCCAGGGCCTTGGCGGGCGTGAGCCGCTGGCCCTGCGCGAGGACGTTCATGAACCCGTTGGCGATGCCCAGCAGCCGGGTGATGCGGGTGACGCCGCCGCCGCCGGGCAACAGGCCCAGGGTGACCTCGGGCAGGCCGTAGACCACGCCCTTCGCGTCGAGCCCGATCCGGTGGTGGCAGGCCAGCCCGATCTCCAGGCCGCCGCCGAGCGCGGTGCCGTTCATCGCCGCCACGACGGGCCGGCCCAGCTTCTCCAGCCGGCGCAGCTGCGCCTTGACCTCGGTGACGTTCTCGAACACCGCCGCGCCGTCCTCCGGCTTCGCCGCGCTCAGGTCGTCGAGGTTGCCGCCGGCGAAGAAGGTCTTCTTGGCCGAGGTGATCACGACGCCGGTGAGATCGTCCCGCGCGGCCTCGAGCTCGGTGATCACCTCGCCCATGGCCTGCTTGTAGGCGTCGTTCATCGTGTTGGCGCTGGCGTTCGGGTCGTCCAGGGTGACGATCGCGACCCCGTCGGAGTCCTTCTCCCAGCGCACGGCCTTCTGGTCGGTCACTGCCGTCGATCCCCTCAGACTCGTTCGATGATGGTCGCGATGCCCATGCCGCCGCCGACGCACAGCGTGGCGAGGCCGCGCTGCAGATCCCGGCGCTCCAGCTCGTCGAGCAGGGTGCCGAGGATCATGGCGCCGGTGGCGCCCAGCGGGTGGCCCATGGCGATGGCGCCGCCGTTGACGTTGGTCTTGTCGTGCGGGATCTCCATGTCCCGCATGTACCGCAGGGCCACCGCGGCGAAGGCCTCGTTGATCTCGAACAGGTCGATGTCGTCGACCGTGAGACCGGCCTTGGCGAGGGCCTTGCGGCTGGCCGGCGCGGGTCCGGTGAGCATGATCGTCGGGTCGGCGCCGGAGAGCGCCGTGGAGACGATCCGGGCGCGCGGGGTGAGGCCCGCGGCCCTGCCGGCGGCCTCGGTGCCGATCAGGCAGAGCGCCGCGCCGTCGACGATGCCGGAGCTGTTGCCGGCGTGGTGCACGTGGTTGATCTTCTCGACCCAGTGGTAGCGCTGCAGCGCGACGGCGTCGAAGCCGCCGTCGGTCCCCATCATCTCGAACGACGGCTTGAGCCCGGAGAGGCTCTCCAGCGTCGCGCCCCCGCGGACGTGCTCGTCGCGGTCCAGCACGGTCAGCCCGTTGCGGTCCTTGACCGGCACGACCGACTTGGCGAAGTAGCCGTTGGCCCAGGCCTTGGCGGCGCGGGTCTGCGACTCCACCGCGAAGGTGTCGACGTCCTCGCGGGAGAAGCCCTCGATCGTCGCGATGAGGTCGGCGCCGATGCCCTGCGGCACGAAGCCGGTGGTGTAGCTGGTGTCCGGGTCCATGGCCCAGGCGCCGCCGTCGGAGCCCATCGGCACGCGGCTCATCGCCTCGACGCCGCCGGCGAGGACCATCTCCTCCATGCCGGAGCGGATCTTCTGGGCCGCCGTGTTCACCGCCTCCAGGCCGGACGCGCAGAACCGGTTGAGCTGGACGCCGGCGACGGTGTGCGGCAGCCCGGCGGCGATGGCGGCGGTCTTGGCGATGTCACCGCCCTGGTCGCCGACCGGGGACACGACGCCGAGCACGACGTCGTCGATGATGTTCGGGTCCAGCTCCGGGTACCGGGCGCGGAGCTCCTGGATCAGGCCGATGACCAGGGAGACCGGCTTGACCTCGTGCAGGGAGCCGGATGCCTTCCCGCGTCCCCGCGGGGTCCGGATCGCGTCGTAGACGTACGCCTGTGGGATCGATGGGGCGATCTCGCTCATGCGAACCCTCTCGTGAAGAAGTCTGCCCAGCGCGGGCGGTGGCGCCGCCTCGCGTCCGATCGTGACAGCAGAATTGTTACAGCAGGACTGTCACATAGGTCAACCCGTGCCGTAACGTGCCCGGCATGGCAGCACCGGCGCCTGCGGGACCCGATCCCGAGCTCCTCACCGTCGACCAGCTGGCCGCCCGCACCGGCACCACGGTGCGGACGATCCGGTACTACGCCGGTCGTGGCCTGCTCCCGCCACCGCAGCTCCGCGGCCGCACCGGGCTGTACGGGCCGGACCACGTCGCGCGGCTCCTGCTGGTCGCCGAGCTCAGCGACCTCGGGTTCACCCTGACGGCCATCGAGCGGCACCTCGAGCGCCTCCCCCACTCGGCCGGTCCCGAGGAGCTCGCGCTGCAGCTGGCACTGCTCACGCCGTGGGCTCCCGAGCAGCTCGACGAGGTGGACCACGCCGGGCTCGAGGCCCGGGCCGGCCGGCCGCTCGACGACGAGGCCGTCGACAAGCTGGTCGCCTACGGCGCCGTCGAGCCGGTGGACGGGGACCGCTACCGCGTGCAGGGCCCGATCGCGCTCGGCGCCGGGCTCGACGCGCTGGACTTCGGGCTGCCGGCGGAGTTCTGGCGCCGCTCCCGCGCGGTCATCGACCGGCACACCTCCGCGCTGGCCGACGACCTGATGACGCTGTTCCAGGAGGAGGTCCTGCAGCCCTACCGGGACGCGGGCCGGCCCGCGGAGCAGCGGTCCCGGCTGGCCGCGGCACTGTCCCGGCTCAAGCCGGTCACGGTGCAGGGGGTGGTCACCGCGTTCGGGCGCGCGGTGAACCGGACGATCCGCGAGCGCGCCGAGCAACCGCCCGCACGGACGCCCCGGCCCTCGACCCGGGACGGGGCCACCTCCGGCGGGTGACCCGCCGGCCCGGGGTCCGCCGCGAGACTGGCCGCTCGCGTGGAGGGGAGGCCGGGGTGGGAGGCGGACGGCGACCGGCCCGGCAGGCCCGGTGAGGGGGCGGCCCGAGCGGCGCCGGTCCCGGCGGCGTCAGATCGCGGCCTCGCTGATCCGCTCGGTGGTGTCCACCGTGCTGCTGGTCGTCCTCTACTACCGCGCGCCGCTCGACCGGCCGATCGACGTCGGCATCCTGGTCTGGTTCCTGGCCGGCCTGACCGTGCTCGCCGGCGCCGTGGTGTGGCAGACCCGGGCCATCATCCGGTCCGACGTCCCACGGCTGCGTGCCGCCGAGACGGCGACGATCGGCCTGCCCGCCCTCCTGCTGCTCTACTCGTCCATCTACACGGTCATGTCGACCGCCGCGCCGGCCGCGTTCACGCAGCGCATGAACCACACGGACGCGCTCTACTTCACCACGACCGTCTTCGCGACGGTCGGGTTCGGCGACATCACCCCCGTCACCCAGGCCGCTCGCATCGTCGTGACGACGCAGATGATCACCGGGCTGCTCGCCGTCGGCGTCGTGGCCAAGCTGCTGCTCGGCGCGGTGCAGCGGGCAACGACGTCGAAGGACGGGTGAGCCGCTCCGGGCCCGCGGAACCCGACCGCGCTCAGGACCGCCGCACGCGCAGCCGCGCCCTGCGGCAGGACGGGAGCATCGGCCCCGGCGCGGGGCGCGGCACGATCCGGGCGGGGCGGGCCCGCGGACGCGCGACCGCCGCCGCGCGCGGCCGCGGGTTCCGCGCGGCCCCCGGCGCGGGCCGCCGCCGGGCCGGGACGAGCAGCGCCGCCTCGAGCCGCGCGAGCAGCAGGACGGCCAGCATGAGCAGCACCGGCAGGCCGAGCGCGACCGGCAGCAGGACGAGCAGCACGTGGAATCCCCCTCCCGCGCGACCGCCCCACGCCACGGCCGCGCCTCCCCCGGGCGTCGTCCATCGTCCGGCCCTCCCGGCCGGCCGCATCACCTCGGAGAGGTGACTCGCTCGGGACGCCCTAAGCCGTTATCCGGCGCCGCCGGCCGCCGTACCGGCGGCTGCCGGCGTAGCCCGACAGGTCGACCAGGAAGGCGAGTGCGAGCCAGACGGCGTCGAAGCCGTGGATCCCACCGGGCGCGACGAGGACGTAGACCAGCGTCGTGAGCGGCAGGAACACGATGCCGATGATCGGCCACAGGACGTTGTCGAAGGTCGCGTTCCAGCGGACGGGGTCGACGAGCCACCACAGCACGTCGACGACCCGCGGCCCGAACAGCAACAACCCGACGAACAGGCACACGGCGCCCTCCTCAGCGTCGATGTTCGCTCCGCGAGCTCCGCTCAGTAACGATGTTCGCTCCGCGAGCTCCGCTCAGTGACGATGTTCGCTCCGCAAGCTCCGCTCGGTAACGATGTTCGCTCCGCGAGCTCCGGTCGGTAACGATGTTCGCTCCGCAAGCTCCGCTCAGTAACGATGTTCGCTCCGCAAGCTCCGCTCGGTAACGATGTTCGCTCCGCTCAGTGGCGGCGGTCCAGCGCGGCGTCGAGCGTCGTGGCCGCGTCGATCAGCGCGAGGTGGGTGAACGCCTGCGGGAAGTTCCCGATCTGCTCGCCCGTGAGCGCGATCTCCTCGGAGTAGAGCCCCAGGTGGTTGGCGTAGGTGAGCATCTTCTCGAACGCCTGCCGCGCCTGGTCGAGCCGGCCGGCGCGGGCGAGCGCGTCGACCCAGGAGAAGGAGCACAACGAGAACGTGCCCTCGGAGCCGCGCAGCCCGTCCGGCGAGGCGGCCGGGTCGTAGCGGTACACGAGGCTGTCCGTGACCAGCTCGGCCTCCATCGCGTCGAGCGTCGAGGTCCACATCGGGTCCTCCGGCGTGATGAAGCCGACGGTGGCCATGCGCAGCAGCGACGAGTCGAGGACGTCCGTGGCGTAGTGCTGCACGAAGGCGCCCCGGCGGGCGTTCCAGCCGCGTTCCATGACCTGGCGGTAGATCTGGTCGCGCTCCGTCCGCCATCGCTCCAGCGGCGCCGGGCGGCCGCTCTCCAGGGCCTGCCGGATGCCGCGGTCGAGCGCGACCCAGCTCATCACGCGGCCGTAGGTGAAGGGCTGCCGGCCGCCGCGAGTCTCCCAGATGCCCTCCTCGGGCTGGTCCCAGTGCTCGCAGAGCCAGTCGAGGACCTCGGTCATCGCCGCCCACCCGCGGTGCGGGGAGCGGAGCCCGGCCCGGTCGAGCGCCGCGACGCTGTCCGCGGCCTCGCCGTAGATGTCGAGCTGGAGCTGCTCGGCGGCGCCGTTGCCGATACGCACGGGGGAGGAACCGCGATAGCCCCGCCAGTGCTCGAGGATCTCCTCCTTGAGGTCCGAGGAGCCGTCGACGCGGTACATGATGTTGAGCGGGCCGCCCTCGCCGCCGACGCGCTCGCGCACGCGGTCGCCCAGCCAGCCGCCGAACCGCGACGCCTCCTCGACGAACCCCAGCTTCAGCAGCGAGAACACCGAGAACGACGCGTCACGGACCCAGGTGTAGCGGTAGTCCCAGTTGCGCTCGCCGCCGACCTGCTCCGGCAGGGCCGCGGTGGGCGCCGCGACCAGCCCGCCCGAGGGGTCGTAGGTCAGCAGCTTCAACGTGATCGCCGACCGGTTCACCATCTCCCGCCAGCGTCCGCGGTACGTCGAGCGGCCGATCCAGCGGTGCCAGAAGGCCACGGTGTCGTCGAACAGCCGGTTGATCTCGGCGACCCGGATCTCGCGGGGCGGGCCGTCGGCGTCCGCCTCGAGGACCACACCGCGCAGCTCGCCGGCGTCGAGCTCAAGGGTGAAGCCGACGTCGCCCTCGTCCACCTTCACCTGGGCGATCCGCGGGTCCTCCGGCTCGCGGACGACGTGCACGGTCAGCGTGAGCGCGTCCGTGACGAACCGCCCGCCGCTCTCGGTGATCTCGGTCCGGTGAGCGCGGCGACCGTAGTCGAAGCGCGGCGCGACGTGCCCCGCGAACCGCATCCTCCCGCGCACGCAGCGCACCATCCGGACCAGCCGGCTCCCGCCGTTCCGCCGGCCCAGCACGGGCATGAAGTCGACGACCTCGCCGACGCCGGACTCGGTGAAGAAGCGGGTGACCAGCACGGCCGAGTCGGGGAAGTACATCTGCCGTGAGGTGTGCGGGTCGGCCGGGGCGAGCCTGAAGTGCCCGCCGCGCTCGTCGTCGAGCAGGGCGCCGAACACGCTGGGCGAGTCGATGCGCGGGCAGCAGAACCAGTCGATCGCGCCCTCCGTGCTCACGAGGGCGGACGTGTGCAGGTCGCCGATGAGTCCGTGGTCGGCGATCGCGGTCTCGGTCATGGCTCCTCCTCGGCGTCGGGCCCGTCGGCCCACCGTCGCCGGAGGGCCCGGGCACGGCATCACCCGCCGCGAACGATCCCTCACCGAGGGAAGAGTGGACAGCAAAACTATCGGATAGCTACAGTATCGACCATGCGGATGGCCGAGCTGAGCCGCGTGACCGGGGTCCCGGTCGCGACGATCAAGTACTACCTCCGCGAGGGACTGCTCCCCCGCGGGGAGCTCACCACCTCGCCCAACCAGGCACGGTACGGCGAGGAGCACGTCCGCCGGCTCACCCTCGTCCGCTCGCTCGTCGAGGTCGGCGGCCTGTCGATCGCCGCCGTCCGGGCCGTCCTCGGCGCGATCGACGACCCGGCCGTGCCGCTGCACGACACCCTCGGCCTCACCATCGACGCGGCCGACGCGCCCGCGCCGGCCGTCGACGACCCGCTGCACGCGGCCGCCGCCGAGCGCCTCGACGCGATCGTCGCGGAGCGGGGCTGGCGGCTCTCGCCGGACCCGCTGGCCCGGCGGGCCGCGATCGACGTCCTCGCCACGATGCAGCGCGTGACCGGCGACCGGCTCGCCGGGCTGGCCACGGTGTACGCCGAGGCCGCCGAGCGGATCGCCGAGGCCGACCTCGACACCGTCACCGCCGTCGAGGACCCCGAGACCCGCGTGGAGACCGCGCTGGTCGGCACGGTCCTCGGCGAGCGGCTGCTCGCCGCGCTGCGCCGACTCGCGCAGGAGCACGTGTCCGCCCAACGGTTCCCACCGCCCTCCCGGGAGACGCCATGTCCACCACCACCGGACCCGTCCCGTCCCTGACCCTGCGCGGCGCACTCGGCTGGCACCGGCCGCTGATGGTCCTCGCCGCCGCCATGGCCGTCCTGACCGTCGTCGGGCTCGTCGGGCTCGCCGCCGACGACCGGGTGCTCACCGGTCTGCCGATCTGGGCCAAGCCGACCAAGTTCGCCCTGTCGACCCTGGTCTACGCCGTCACCTGGGCCTGGCTGGTCGCTCTCGTCCGGGAGCACCGGCCCGTGGCGGCCCGGTGGACGCACCGCGCCGGCACCGTGGCCGCCCTGCTGCTCGGGGTGGAGCTGGTGGTCATCGTCCTGCAGGTCCTGCGGAGCACCACCAGCCACTTCAACCGCACGACCCCGCTGAACTCGACCCTCTTCACGATCATGGCGGTCTCGATCGTCGCCGTGTGGCTCGCCTCGCTCTACGCCGCGGCCCAGCTCTTCCGGGTCCGCGGGCTCGACCCCGCCCGCGGCCGCGCGATCCGCGCCGGCGCGGTGCTGGCCGTGGTCGGGATGGGGTCGGGGGTGCTCATGACGCTACCGGGCATCGTCGGGCCCACCGTCGCGGCCGGGATCACCGGGGCGCACACCGTCGGCCTGGCCGACGGCGGGCCGGGTCTGCCCCTGCTCGGCTGGAGCACCGCCGGGGGCGACCTGCGGATCCCGCACTTCGTGGGCATGCACGCGCTGCAGGTGCTGCCACTCCTGCTCCTCGGGCTGGAGCTGCTGGCCGCGCGGGTCGCCGTGCTGCGCTCGGCCGAGGTGCGCAGCGGGCTCGTGGGCGTGGCCGCTGCCGCGTACACCGGGCTGCTCGCGGTGCTGACCTGGCAGGCCCTGCGGGGACAGGCGGTCGTGGCACCCGACGCCGCGACGGTCGCGGCCACCGGCGCCGTCCTCCTCGCCGCGACGGTCGGGGCGGCCGTGGTGCTGCGCCGGAGTCCGGTCGCGACCTGATCGGGCCGCGTCGTTCCCTGACGGGCGCCGCGTCGTTCACGGTCGGCGAAAATCGCAGGTCGCAGATTCGCCGTCGGCGAAGCTCGGGTTCCGCGGGCCCGGCCAACCCTAGCGTCGGCGAGGTCAGGTCCCGCCCGTCGCCGCGTCGTCGGCAGGGCGTCGTCGTACGCGAGGAGGCCGCCGTGCCCGTCCCGATCCCGTCCCCGAACCCGCCGTTCCACCTGCCCGCGACGCCGCTCTCCGGTCCGCTGGGCCCGGCCCGGATGAGCGCGCCGGCCCCGGCACCCGGCCTCGCCGACTCGGTGTTCGAGCGGTTGCTGGCCCACCGGATCGTCGTCCTCGGCCAAGAGGTCGACGCCGACATCGCCAACCGCATCGCCGGCCAGATGCTGCTGCTCGCGGCGGAGGACTCCGAGGCGGACATCGCGCTCTACATCAACTCCCCCGGCGGTTCCGTGCACGACGGGCTCGCCATCCTCGACACGATGCGGTTCATCCCGTGCGACGTCGCGACCTACGCGATGGGGCTGGCCGCGTCGATGGGCCAGGTGCTGCTGTCCGCGGGCACCCCGGGCAAACGGTACGTGCTGCCGCACGCCAAGGTCCTCATGCACCAGCCGTCGGCCGGGGTGGGCGGCAGCGAGACCGACATCCGGATCCGCGCGGAGCTGTTGCGGCGCAACAAGGAGGAGATGGCGGAGCTGATCGCCTCGCACACCGGGCAGACCACCGCACAGATCATGGCGGACTTCGACCGCGACCGGTGGTTCGACGCCCGGGAGGCGCTCGAGTACGGGTTCGTGGACCACCTGGTCGCCCGCGCCGGGGACGTGGCCCCGTGAGGTCGCCGCAGATGCGGTACACGCTGCCGTCCTTCGTGGAGCGGACGGCCTACGGGTTCACGGAGTCCAACCCGTACGACAAGCTGTTCGACGAGCGGATCGTCTTCCTCGGTGTGCAGATCGACGACGCCTCGGCCGACGACGTCACGGCCCAGCTGCTGTACCTGGAGTCGGCCGACCCGGACCGCACGATCTCGCTGTACATCAACTCCCCGGGCGGCTCCTTCACCTCGCTCATGGCGATCTACGACACCATGCAGTTCATCCGCCCGGAGATCGAGACGGTCTGCCTGGGCCAGGCCGCGTCCGCCGCGGCCGTGGTGCTCGCGGCGGGGGCGCGCGGGAAGCGGCTCGCCGTGCCGAACGCCCGGGTGCTGATCCACCAGCCGTCCACGGGTGTGGTCGAGGGGCAGATCTCCGACCTGGAGATCCACGCCGCCGAGATCGCCCGCGTCCGCCGGCAGATGGAGGAGGCCCTGGCCCGGCACACCGGCCGGACCCCCGAGCAGGTCCACACCGACGTCGAACGGGACCGTGTCCTCACCGCCGAGGAGGCCGTGGCCTACGGGCTGGTCGACGGGATCGTCCGGCCCCGCAAGCTGTCCCTCGTCCGCTGATCCGCGCGCGCCGCGCGCGGGGCCACCGGCGCCGGAGGCTGGGGGATGCACGCCCTGGTCTCCGGTGCCGGTATCGCCGACCCCGCGCTCGGGTACCGGCTCCACGCCCACCGCCGGGTGGTGCTGGCGGGCGACGCGGCGCACTGCGCCTCCCCGGTCAGCGGCATGAGCACGACGCTCGCCCTTGCGGGAGCACCGCTCACCGGGCACGGCGATGATGTCGGGGTGGAGCTGGTGGAGGAGCGGCGCCTCGGGCTCGGGGTGCTGCGGCCCGCGGGCGAGGTGCCGTTCGACGAGGTCGGGGACGAGCTGCTGCCCCCGCACTGGGCGGAGCTGTGGCCGAGTGCGCTCGCCCTGGCCGCGGAGCCCTTCCCGGCCGGGGCGCGGGTGCTGGAGATCGGGTGCGGCCTCGGGCTCCCCGCGCTGGCCGCGGCCCGGGCGGGCGCCGACGTGCTCGCGACCGATCTGTCGGCGACCGCCGTCGACCTGGTCCGGCGCAGCGCGGACCGCAACGGTCTCGACCTGCGCGCCGAGGCACGCAGCTGGTCCGACCCGGCCCTGGAGCCCGTCGACCTGGTGCTCGGGGCCGACCTGCTCTACGGGCACCGCAACGTCGTCGAGCTGCTCGAGGTCCTCCCCCCGCTCGCGCCGGAGGTGTGGTTGACCGACCCCGGCCGTCCGCTGGCCCCCGAGTTCCTCGCCGCCGCCCGGACGACGTGGACGGTCACGAGCCGGCCGACCGGGCAGGAGGGCGTCGCGCTCCACCGGCTGGTCCGCGGCAGCACCTGACGGCCCCACTCCCCCGACGACGCCGACCCGGTCGCACGAAGCTCCCGACTCGCGCTGCCGGAACTCCCGACTCGCGCCACCGGAACTCCCGACTCGCGCCACCGGAACTCCCGACTCGCGCTACCGGAACTCCCGACTCGCGCTACACAGCCGGACGACACCAGCCCCTCAGCTCATGGTCAGGCCGCCGCTGACGCTGACGGTCTGCCCGGTCATGTACGCGGCGTCGGGCGAGGCGAAGAACGCCACCGCCCCCGCGAGGTCGCTCGGCTGCGCCAGCCTGCGGAAGGGGATCGCCTTGACCAGCGACTCCCGGAGCTTCTCGCCGCCCATGCTCGCGAACAGGGCCGTGTCCGTCGGGCCGGGGCACACGCAGTTGGCGTTGATCCCGTGCCGCGCGGTCTCCCGGGCGATCGTCTTGGTGAAGGCGATGACGCCGCCCTTGGCCGCGGAGTACACCGCCTCACCGGAGGAGCCGACCCGGCCCGCGTCCGACGCCAGGTTCACGACGGTCCCCCCGCGCTGCTCGATCATGATCGGCAACACCGCCTTGCAGGTGTGCAGGACGCCGTAGAGGTTGATCCTGATGATCGTGTCCCAGTCGGCCGGGTCGGAGTCGACGAAGGGGACGGCGAGGTCCCAGCCCGCGTTGTTGACCAGCACGTCGATCCGGCCGTACTCGGACCGGACCTGCGCGACCATCGCGTCGACGGACCCGCGGTCGGTCACGTCGGCGCGGAGGCCGACGCCGCCGACCGAGGCGCCGGTGTCCTTGGCGGTGGCCTCGTCCACGTCCGTGGCGACCACGGTGCAACCGTCCGCGGCGAGCCGCTCGGCGATGGCCCGGCCGATCCCCCGACCGGCTCCGGTCACGATGGCGATCCTGCTCATGGGTCTCCTCACGGGGCGAGCTCGCGGCCGACCCGGTTCCGGGCGATCACGAGCTTCATGATCTGGGCGGTGCCGTCGCCGATCTGCAGGCCGAGCACGTCGTTCAGGCGCCGGGCGATCGGGAGGTCGGTCCGGTAGCCGTACTGGCCGTGCAGCAGCAGGCACTGGGTGATGGCGTCGTGGGCGACCTTCGGCGCCCACCACTTGCACTTCGCGGCCTCCGCGGTGTGCGGGAGGTCGTGGTCCTTGAGCCACAGCGTCCGCAGGCAGAGGAGCCGGGCGGCGTCGAGCACGGTCTCGGCCTCGGCGAGCGGGAAGGCGACGCCCTGGTTCGTCGAGAGCGGCCGGTCGAACGCCTCGCGGCGCGTCACGTACTCCCACGTCTCGTCGACCGTCTGCTCCGCACTGCCCAGCACCTGCAGGCCGATCAGCGCGCGGCTGAAGTCGAAGCCGCGCATGACCTGCGAGAACGCGCCGCCCTCTGCGCCGATCAGGTGGTCGCCGGGGATCCGGACGCCGTCGAGGTGCACCGCACCCCGCCCGACCGCGGTCGTCCCCAGGTCGGGGTACGGCTCGCGGGTCACCCCGGGCAGGTCCAGCGGCACGAGGAAGGCGCTGATGTCCCGGCCGCGCTCCTGCGACGGCCCGGTTCGGGCGAAGACGACCACCGCCGCGGCGTCGGTGGCGAAGGACAGGGACTTGACGCCGTCGAGCACCCAGTCCGGCCCGTCGCGCCGGGCGGTCAGCCGGGGCATGCCGGCGTCGGACCCCGCGTGCGGCTCGGTCAGCCCGATGCCCACGACGTCGGCGCCCGAGCAGATCCGCGGCACCCACCGGGCCGCGAGGGCCGGGGCGTTGCCCGCCAGGATCTGCCCGACGAGCGACCCCACCACCTGCAGGTACCCGACGCAGACATCGCCCCGGCCGATCTCCTCGACGACGAGCCCGGTGGTCACCCGGTCCGTCCCGCGACCGCCGAGCTCCACCGGCAGCTCCGAGCCGATCAGGCCCGCGGCGCCGATCTCCTTGCGCAGCTCGGGCTCGATCCGCGTCCGCCCGGAGCAGGCCGGGAGCAGCGAGTCCCGGGCGATCGCCCGCGCCGCCGACCGGAAGGACTCCTGCTCCACGCCGAGCGAGAAGTCCACGGTCAGTGGGCCTGGTAGTACTTGGCGAACTCCGGCGGCCGCTTCTCGGCGAACGCGCGTGCGCCCTCCATGCCCTCGTCCGACACCGCGAACAGGTCGAGCGCGGACATGGCCATGTTGGACAGCCCGGCCTGGTGGTCGGTGTCGGCGTTGAACGAGTGCTTGAGCACCCGGATCGCGGTGGGGCTCTTGTCCGCGACCTCGGCGGCCCAGGACTTGGCCTCCGTCAACACGTCCGCCGCCGGGACGATCGTGTTGACCAGGCCCATGTCCAGGGCCTCCTGCGCCGAGTACTGCCGGCACCAGAACCAGATCTCGCGCGCCTTCTTCTCCCCCACCACGCGGGCCAGGTAGGCGGAGCCGAAGCCGGCGTCGAACGAGCCGACCTTGGGCCCGGACTGGCCGAAGCGGGCGGTGTCGGCGGCGATCGACACGTCACACAGCACGTGCAGGACGTGCCCGCCGCCGATGGCCAGCCCGTTGACGGCCGCGATGACCGGCTTCGGGACGTCCCGGATCAGCTTGTGCAGGTAGCCGATCTCGAACATGCCGCTGTCGCTCGGCCCGTAGTCGCCGGTCTCGGCGCGCTGCTTCACGTCGCCGCCGGTGCAGAACGCCTTGTCGCCGGCGCCCGTGAGGATGATCGCCCGGATGGCGTGGTCCGCCCAGGCGGTGCGGAAGGCCCGGATGAGCTCCTCCACCGTCTTCGCGCGGAAGGCGTTGTACCGGGCCGGGCGGTTCATGGTGATCACAGCGGTGGTGCCGTCGACCTCGTACACGATGTCGGTGAAAGCAGGGGTGTTGTCCACGTCGACTCCCTCGTCTCGTTCGCCGACCACCGTGACAAACTTTGACTCTTGGGTCAAGATGTGAATCGTGAGTCAACGAGTGGCGCGCAAGCGCGGCCAGCGGGTGCGGGCGATCCTCACCGCCGCGGCGGAGCTCTTCGGCGAGCGCGGCTACGCCGGGGTGAGCCTCGAGGACGTGGCCGACCGGCTCGACGTCACGAAGGGCTCGCTCTACTACTACTTCGCGAGCAAGGACGAGCTGGTCACGGCGGCGATCGAGACCCTGGGCACGGACTGGACGGACCGGCTCGAGGCGCTGCCCGTCGCCGGGACGCCCCCCGAGCGGCTGCGCGCGCTGCTTCGCGAGCACATCCGGATCGCGGTCCGCGAGTACCCGGCGGCGCTGCGCATGTTCCTGGTGCCGGACGAGTGGCCGCAGGAGCAGCGGTCCCGGATCACGGCCCTGCGCCGCCGGCACGACGCGGTGTTCCGGGCCGTGGTCGAGGAGGGGCTGCG
This sequence comes from Pseudonocardia kujensis, assembly GCF_021283305.1. Classification (GTDB taxonomy): domain Bacteria; phylum Actinomycetota; class Actinomycetes; order Mycobacteriales; family Pseudonocardiaceae; genus Pseudonocardia; species Pseudonocardia kujensis. The sequence goes on along the minus strand of NZ_JAJSOK010000052.1, from coordinate 30,388 downwards.
CAACGGCGCGTTCACCGTGGTCGCCGTGGACCCGACGCTGCAGGCGATGCACGCCGCGATGTCGCAGGCGCCCGTCTGGGTGCGCGACGACCGCGGGATCGACCAGCTCGCCGACACGCTGATGATGCTGGTGGGGGTGGGCCCCGTCAGCCGGGGAAGCGGGGCATGAGCGTGTCGGCGCGGCGACGCAGGCCGTCGATCGTCGCGATGTCGTCGTCGATGTCGGTGAGGTCCGCGGCCAGCTTCTCCAGCCCCTCGACGGCGGAGAGCGCGGCGCCGAGGCGGGCGTCGAGCTCGTCGTCGCGGCGGGTCAGCGCGGCCGTGACGGCCCGCCGCAGCTCGCCGTTGGCCGAGCGCGCGGCGTCGCGCGCCTGCTTGCCGACGGTCAGCTGGAACTCGTCGGCCATGGTCCGGACCGCGGTGCGCAGCTCGCCGCGACGGCGGTCGAGGCCACGCTTGCGCTCGCCGCTCAGGGCCGCGCCGCCCAGGCCGACCGCCCCCAGACAGGCGGCCGTGACCAGCATCCACACCGGCACGGCGAGGCCGAGGAACCGGGTGAGCACGAAGGCCATCATGACCCCGCCGTACGAGGGCATGACCACGGTGAGCAGGCGGGCCGGGACCGGGGTCCGGCCGGCGTCGCCAGTCGGCGGCTCGTCGATCAGGGCGACGGTCTCGGCACCCGGCGGGACCGGGATCCGCGGCATCGGCAGCCGTTCGGTCAGCTCGGTGCCCTCCGTCAACCGGTCCGCGACGACCCGGACACCGTAGTCCAGCTCCACCCGGAGCCGGTCCGCCTCGGCGGCGAGCCTGTCCCGGAACCGCTGCACGAGCGCCGCCCGCTCCTTGCCCGGGTCGTGCCCGTTGATGTCGTGCTCGGTGTCCACCAGCACCGCGCGGGTGCGGGTGCGCAGGGTGAACTCGACGTCGGAGCTCAGGCCCGCGAAGCCGTCGCCCAGGATCTGCGACCACTCCCGGGACACGGCCCGCAGCCGCGACGAACGCTTGCGCAGCGCGCTCAGCTCCGCGCGCAGCCGGGCGCCGCGGGCGGGGTCGGCCAGGGCGGCGCGCCGGTAGCGCAGGTCGGAGCGCAGCGAGTCGAGCGCCCGGGTGAGCTCCTGCGCGGCGGTGCGCATCGCGGCGACCCGGCGACCCGCCGTCGTCGCGCCGGCCAGGTCGTCGCGGGCGGCGCGCAGCCGGCGCGCCAGGTCCTCGCGGTCGTTGGCCTCCGCGCCGGCCAGGGTGGTGCCGAGCAGGTCGAGGGCCTCGTCGACGGGGTTGCGGACGGGTTCCGGCGTGGCCACGACCGGGCTCCTCCTCGAGCGGCGGCGGGCCGGGGAGGGCCCGCGGGGAACGTGCCGGACGGCCGGGGCGCGGGGGCGCACCGGCCGTCCTTCGCGCGGGGGTCCGCGCACCGTGCGGTGGTCCGACGGCGGTGGCTCGGTGGCCGCGTCAGTGGATCACGGGGCCACTCTGGTCGTGACCGGAGTGCTCGTGGTGCGGGTGCCCGTGGTCCTCGTGGTCGCAGTTCTTCCAGTCGTGGTCGTCGTGCTTCCAGTCGTGGTCGTCGTGCTTCCAGTCGTCGTCGTGGTGCTTCCAGTCGTCGTCGTGGTGCTTGTGCCCGTCGTGGTCGTGCTTGTCGTGGTGTTCGTGCTTGTCGTCGTGGTGCTTGTCGTCGTGGTGCTTGTCGCCGTGGTGGTCGTGCTGGTGCGAGCTCTTGAAGTCCGGCATGTCCGGCCTCCGTCCTCGGTGGTCGCGGCCGGGTGCTCCCGGCCGACGGTATGACCGTGACCACACGGTCGGTGATACGCCGCCCGGCGTTACCCGGGTTGCGACCCCCGGCGCAGCACCGTCAGTCCGCGGGGAGGACGGTGCCTCGCACCTCACCGAGGGAGAAGCGGCCGCCGTCCGGCCGCGGCGCGCTGGCGACGATCGAGACCTCGTCGCCGTCGTGGAGGTAGTGGCGGGTGGTGCCGTCGGAGAGCGCGAACTCGTCCCGGCCGCCCCAGGTCAGCTCGAGCAGGCAGCCGCGCTGGTCGCGGCGGGCGCCGGAGACGGTGCCGGAGCCGAGCAGGTCACCGGGCCGGATCGGGGCGCCGTTCGTGGTCAGGTGCGTGACGAGCTGGGCCGGGGTCCAGTACAGGTCGCCGGCGGGCGGGGTGGAGATCCGCTCGCCGTTGAGCCGCACCTCGAGCGTCACGTCGAGCCCGCGGTCGGCCTTGCCCAGCAGGTAGGACAACGGCTGCGGGTCCCGGAGGGGCGGGTCGGTCCAGGCCCCCGCCAGCTCGTCGAGCGGGGTGATCCACGCGGAGACCGACGTCGCGAAGGACTTGCCGAGCAGCGGACCGAGCGGGCGGGACTCCCAGGACTGGAGGTCGCGCGCCGACCAGTCGTTGAGCAGGACCACGCCGAACACGTGGTCGAGCGCGTCCTCCAGCGGCACCGGCCCGGAGCTCGTGCCGCCGAGCACGAAGCCGAGCTCGGCCTCGAAGTCCAGGGCCCTCGTCGGGCCGAGGTCGCCGGGGCCGCGCTGGCCCGCGGGCCGGACGACGGGGCTGCCGCTCACGTACACCGTCCCCGCGCGGCCGTGGTAGCCGACCGGGAGGTGCTTCCAGTTCGGGGGCACGGTCGCGCCCGGCTTCGCGATCGCGGCGGCGTTGGCCGCGTGCTGCTCGCAGGCGAAGAAGTCGACGTAGTCGGCCACGGTGAAGGGCAGCACCGGCACGACGCCGGTGTGCGGCAGGGCGTACGGCGCGAGCCGCTCGGGGTCGGTCAGCCACGAGGCCAGCCACTCCCGGACCTCCCGCCACACCGGCCGCCCGGCCGCGAGCAGGCCGTCGAGCGTGGGCTCGGCGAGCAGGGCCGGATGGGGCCCGTCCTGCGCCGCCGCGAGCGTGCCGACGTCGATGTACGCGGTCCCGGCCGGCGCCACGATGCGCGAGGGCCCCGGTCGCCCCGACCCGGCCACGACGCCGAGCGCGGTGCCCAGCGGTGGGTCGGGCGGGAGCAGGTCGGCGGCCGTCCGCGTCATGGCGGGCACGCTACCCCGGATGCACGGTCCCACCCGTCGTGGTCGATCTGTCGGGTGGACCGGGGCCAGGCGGCGCGCCGCAGCATGCTCGCGTACACCGCGTACCCGGGGCACGCCCAGCTCGCGCAGGCGACACCCGCCCTGCGCCCCGGGGAGGCGCTGCAGGGCCTACGCCGACGAGGTGGTCCGGACGCTCGTCGAGCGGAGCGGGGGGCCGGCCGGCCCGGGGGGGTGATCACCGGTCCCGGATCTGTCGGTGGGGGCACGTACCCTCGCCGCCGTGGCGTCGACCGAGCTGATCCGGATCACCTGTTGCGGCTCGTCGTGGGTCGGCGCCGACCGCGCGCACTGCTGCCGCAGGTTCGGGGGTTGCGGTGCGGTGTTCGACGACGCCAGGCTCTTCGACGCGCACCGGCCGAAGGGTGCGTGCACCGACCCCCGTGGGCTGGACCTGGTGCAGACTAAGAACGGCATCTGGCTGCGGCCGCTCGACCTCGCAGGATGAGCGGGCCCCCCTCCGGGGACGTCCCCGCAGCGAGGGACGCCGGGCACCTCGCGCCCGGCCCATGAAAGGGTCACGATGCGCGCATCTGCGCGGCGTGGACCGACACAGGAGTGAGAATCATGGCGCAAGAGGTCCGTGGGGTCGTCTCCCTCGAGAAGGGCAAGCCGGTCTCCGTCGAGACGATCGTGGTCCCGGACCCCGGTCCCGGCGAGGCGGTCGTGAAGATCCAGGCGTGCGGGGTCTGCCACACCGACCTGCACTACCGGGAGGGCGGGATCAACGACGAGTTCCCGTTCCTGCTCGGCCACGAGGCCGCCGGGATCGTGGAGTCCGTGGGCGAGGGCGTCACCGAGGTCGCCCCGGGCGACTTCGTGATCCTGAACTGGCGCGCGGTCTGCGGGCAGTGCCGGGCCTGTCGCAAGGGCAAGCCCTGGTACTGCTTCAACACCCACAACGCCAAGCAGAAGATGACGCTGACCTCCGGCCAGGAGCTCTCCCCCGCGCTCGGGATCGGCGCGTTCTGCGAGAAGACCCTGGTCGCCGCCGGGCAGTGCACCAAGGTCAACCCCGCCGCCACCCCGCAGGTCGCCGGCCTGCTCGGCTGCGGGGTGATGGCCGGGATCGGCGCCGCCATCAACACCGGCGGCGTCGGCCGCGGGGACTCGATCGCCGTCATCGGCTGCGGCGGCGTCGGCGACGCCGCGATCGCGGGGGCCACCCTCGCCGGTGCCACCACGATCATCGCCGTCGACACCGAGGACCGGAAGCTGGAGTGGGCCCGCGGCTTCGGCGCCACCCACACCGTCAACGCCAGGAACACCGATGCGGTCGAGGCCATCAAGGAGCTCACCGGCGGGTTCGGCGCCGACGTCGTGGTCGACGCGGTCGGGCGCCCGGAGACCTGGCGCCAGGCCTTCCTCGCCCGCGACCTCGCCGGCACCGTCGTGCTCGTCGGCGTGCCGACCCCGGACATGATGGCCCCGGAGCTGCCGCTGATCGAGTACTTCGGCCGCGGCGGCTCCCTCAAGTCCAGCTGGTACGGCGACTGCCTGCCCAGCCGCGACTTCCCGATGCTGGTCGACCTGCACCTGCAGGGCCGGCTGCCGCTGGAGAAGTTCGTCTCCGAGGAGATCGGGCTCGACGACATCGAGGCCGCCTTCGAGAAGATGCACCACGGCGACGTGCTGCGCTCGGTGGTGGTCCTCTAATGACGCACGCGAGCACACCGGAGGGCCTGCACAAGGGTCCGATCGACCACGTCGTCACGCACGGGACGTTCTCCCTCGACGGCGGCACGTGGGAGGTCGACAACAACGTCTGGGTCGTCGGCGACGAGAACGAGGTCGTCGTGATCGACGCCGCGCACGACCCGGAGGCCATCGGCGGGATCATCGCCGGGCGCCGCGTGGTGGCGGTGGTGTGCACCCACGCCCACGACGACCACGTCAACCAGGCCCCGCGCCTCGCGGACACCTTCAACGCGCCGATCCTGCTCAACCCGGCCGAGGCGCCGCTGTGGGAGATGACCCACCCGAACCGCACGCCGGACCAGGAGATCACCGACGGCCAGGTGATCAAGGCCGGGGGGATCGAGCTGCGCGCGCTGGTCACCCCGGGGCACTCCCCCGGCTCGACCTGCCTCTACGCGCCCGAGCTGAAGACGGTGTTCACCGGCGACACGCTGTTCAACGGCGGGCCGGGCGCCACGGGCCGCTCGTACTCGAGCTTCGACACCATCATCGACTCGATCCGCGGCACGCTGCTGCCGCTGCCCGGCGACACCGAGGTCCGGACCGGGCACGGCGACGGCACCACGATCGGCTCCGAGGCGCCGCACCTCGAGGAGTGGATCGCCCGCGGCCACTGAGCCACCGCACCCGTGCACACCGCCCCCGGACCGCGAGGTCCGGGGGCGGTCGTCGTTCGCGGGACCCCGACGGCGTCGAGAGCCGGAGGGCTCCAGGGCCGGCGGGGTCGGGACCGCGACGGTGTCAGGGGGCCCGGCGGCGGGTGAGCGGCAGGACCGCGAGGAGCAGGAGGGCCGCCGCGCCGAAGGCGGCGCGGAAGCCGAAGGGCTCGGCGATCGCCCCGAGCCCGCTCGACCCGGCACCGGTGCCGGCGTCGAACCCGATGTTCCAGGCCGCGCTGGCGGCGCCGTAGCGCGCGGGTCCGGCGGCGGCGAACAGCGAGACCAGCGAGTCGTTCTGCACCAGCCCGAAGCCGGACCCGACGGCGAACGCGCCGACGACCAGCAACCAGGCCGCGCCCCCGACCGACAGGACCTCGACCCCCATCCCCGCCGCGGCGAGCAGCGTGCCGGGCAGCAGCAGCCGACCCGGCCCGTGCCGGTCGACCAGCCCGCCGGCGAGCCCACGGCCGAGGACGCCGCCGAGCGCGACCGCGAACAGGGCCAGCGGAGCCGCCGCGGTCGTCGACGGCGCGGCCAGCGGCAGGAACGTCACCAGGCCGCCCTGGGCCACCGAGCAGGCGAGCATCGCGGCCATCGGTCCGACACCGCTGCGCCGGCTCCGGACCACGGCGGCGCCGAGCTCCGCGGGGTCCTGGACGCGCGGCTCGGCGGCGGACGGCCGGCCGGCCCGCAGGAACGGGGTGGCGGCGGCCCCGAGCAGCGGCGCGATCCCGGCCGCGAGGAACACGCCGGTGAACCCGAGCAGGTCGACGGTCGCGACGCCGAGCGGCAGCAGGACCAGCTGCGGGATCCCGATCGCGTACCCGTACCGCGCCGACGCGCGCCCGTGCTCGGCGGGCCGCACCAGCTCCGCCACGAGCGCGCTGCCGGCCACGGTGAGCAGCCCGAACCCGATCCCACGCACGGCAGAGATCAGCAGCACCGGGCCGAGCTCGGCCGTGAGCAGCAGGAACGGCGTCGGCGCCCCGAGCAGCACGAGCCCCGCGCCCAGCACGACCCGGTAACCGACGCGCCGCAGCAGGGCGGGCACCGCGAGCTGGGTGGCGACCGTCGTGGCCATCAGCACCCCGGTCGTCGTCCCGGCGCCGAACTCGCCCGCGCCCGCGCGGCTGACCCACAGCGGCAGCACCGGGAGCAGCAGGGCGTGCCCGCCGAACCCGAGGACGGTCACGGCGAGCATCAGCCGGAAGGCCGCGGTCCGCATCGCCGGCTCCTCAGGGCCGCCACGTGCGGGTGTCGGTGACGATCGCGGTCACGAGGTCCGCGGGCGTGACGTCGAAGGCCGGGTTCCAGGCGTCGGCCCCGGCCACGACCTCGGCGGCGTCGCGCTCCTCGATCTCGATCGCCGCGCCGTCGGGCGTCGCGGCGTCGACCGTGGTCTCCGGGGCCGCGACGACGAACGGGATCCCGGCCCGCGCCGCCGCGAGGGCCAGCGGGTAGGTCCCGATCTTGTTGGCGACGTCGCCGTTCGCGGCGATCCGGTCCGCCCCGACCAGCACGGCGTCGACCAGCCCCCGCGCGATCACGGACGCCGCGGCGCCGTCGACCACCACCCGGTGCGGCACGCCGAGCGCCTGCAGTTCCACGGCGGTGATGCGCGCGCCCTGCAGCAGGGGCCGGGTCTCGTCGGCCACCACCAGCTCGACCCGCCCCGAGGCGTGCAGGGACCGCACCACCCCGAGCGCGGTCCCCCACTCCACGCAGGCCAGGGCCCCGGCGTTGCAGTGGGTGTGCAGCCGCAACGGGCGCTCGCCGCACAGCTCGCCGAGCAGGGCGGCGCCGCGGGCACCGATCGCGCGGCAGGCGGCGACGTCCTCGTCCCGGAAGGCGTGCGCGGCCGCCAACGGGTCCGGGGCGGCCAGGGCCCGTTCGACGCCCCGCCGCAGGTTGACGGCCGTGGGCCGGGCGGAGGCGATCCGCTCGGCGTCCTCGCGCAGGTCGCCGCCGTTCCGGGCCGCCAGCGCCACCCCGTACGCCCCGGCGACGCCCAGTGCCGGGGCCCCGCGCACGACGAGCCGCCGGATGGCGTCGACCAGCCCGGCGACGGTCGTGACCTCCACCCGGTGCACCTCGGGCAGCCGGGTCTGGTCGACCAGCACGATCCGGTCGCGCTCCCAGGTGATCGTGGGCGGCAGGTCCCGCGGGACGGTGGAGGACACGCCTGCACCTTCTCAGATCCGGCCGGGGCGGCACCCGGGGTCATGGCGGTCATCGCGGCCACGAGGCACGACGTGGCCCCATACTGCGGGGGATGCCCGACTTCCCCGACGCCGCGTACCCCGCCGCGCCGTACCCGGGGGTCGTGCCGGACCGCTCGTTCGTGCACGTCGACGGCGGCGGGTTCGCACTGGCCCCCGACCCGTCGGCCCGCTCGTCCTGGCGGGTCGGCGACACGGATCTGGACGCCTGGCTCGCCGGCCGCGGTGCGCCCCCGCTCGCCGCCCGGGTCCCGTTGCTGACCTACGGCTCCAACCGCAACCCCGCCAAGATCGGTTGGCTGCGCCGCGAGCTCGGACTGGGCGGGCCCGTCGTCGTGCTCCGGGCCCGGACGACCGGGCTCACCGCCGTGTGGGCGCACGGCCTGCGCGTGGTCGACGACCAGCGGCCGGCGGTGCTGGCCGCCGGGCCGGGCCTGGTCGAGGAGCACTCGGTGTGGTTCGCGACGCCCGAGCAGGTGGCGGTGCTCGACGTCTGCGAGGGCCGCTCGTCCGGGCGGTACCGCCTGGCCCGCGTCCGCACCGGCGAGGTGCGCACCGAGGACGGCACCCTGCTCGACGACGTCCTGGCCTACCTCGGGCGGGCCGGCATCCGCCGCCCGCTGCTGGTCGACGGGGAGCCGGTGCGCTGCACCGACCTCCCGCAGACCGCGGCCCGGGTGCTGCGCGGCGAGCAGGCGCCGTCCGACGGGCTCGACGCGACCACGCTGGCCGGCGCACCGGTTCCCGACTCCTGGCCCGCCCGGCTCTTCGTCTACGGCACCCTGCAGCCCGGCGCACGCTCCTGGCACCTGCTCGCCGGGGCCGCCGCCGGGCCTGCCGAACCGGTGACGGTCCCCGGGACGTTGCTCGACACCGGTCTCGGCTACCCGGCGATGCTCCGCGACGCCGGTCGCGGGGTGCCCGGCCACCTCGTCCCGCTGCGCGATCCCGCCGCGCTCCTCCCCCGGCTCGACCGGTTCGAGGGCCCCGGCTACGTGCGTGTCCGCGTCGCCACCCCCGACGGACGATCGTGTTGGACGTACGTATGGACCGCTCCCACCCACGGCTTCCGCCCCGTCGAACGGTGGAGCGCACCTCACCGCGCGTAGCCGGACGCGGGCCCGTGACCGCCCTCTCAGAGCAGGACGGGTTCCCCGGTACGGACCCGCCGCGGCAGGTTTAGCGGCTGGTCGTCCCGGCGCCACGTCCTGCACGCGATGTCGACCTCACCTAGCGTTGTTCCGCAACCGAGGGGCAGGAGGCGTGATGAGCGAACGCGGCGACGCGACGCCGGGGGTGCAGGAGGCGGACACCAAGACCGTCCGCCGGGCCGTCTCCGGCGCTGCCATGGGCAACGCGATCGAGTGGTACGACTACGGCGTCTACGGCTACCTGGCGACCGTGATCAAGCAGGTGTTCTTCCCCGACGCCAGCCCGGCGGCGGGGACGATCCTGGTCTTCGCGGGCATCGCGATCCCGTTCGTCCTGCGACCACTGGGCGGCATCGTCCTCGGCCCACTGGGCGACCGGTTCGGCCGCCGCCAGGTCCTGGCCCTGACGATCCTGCTGATGTCCGGCTCGACCTTCTGCGTCGGGCTGATCCCGAGCTACGCCACGATCGGCATCTGGGCGCCCGTCCTGCTGCTGTTCTTCCGGCTGGTGCAGGGCTTCTCCACCGGCGGCGAGTACGGCGGCGCGGCCACGTTCATCGCCGAGTACGCCCCCGACCGGCGGCGCGGCTTCTGGGGCTCGTTCCTGGAGTTCGGCACGCTCGGCGGCACCATCCTCGGTGCGGTCCTGGCCACCGCCGTGCAGCTCGGCTTCGACGAGCAGACCCTGCAGAGCTGGGGCTGGCGCATCCCGTTCCTCGTCGCGGGCCCGCTGGGCCTCATCGGCTTCTGGCTGCGGAGCAAGCTCGAGGACACGCCGTGCTTCCAGGCCGCCGAGTCCGAGGGCAAGACGACCACCAGCCCGTTCAAGGAGGTCGTGGCGAACGTCTGGCCGCAGATCCTGCAGCTCATCGGTTTCGTCGTGCTGCTCAACGTCGCCGACTACATCCTGCTGACCTACATGCCGACCTACCTCACCCAGGTGCTGGGGATCAGCGACACGGAGTCGCTCCTCGTGCTCATCGGCGTGATGATCGTGATGATGGCCCTGATCGCGCCGGTCGGCTCCCTGTCCGACCGGGTCGGCCGCAAGCCGCTGCTGCTCGCCTCGGCGATCGGCTACCTGGTGCTCGCGATCCCGGCGTTCCTGCTGCTGGGCCAGAAGTCGGTGTTCCCGGTGATCGTCGGGCTGGTCATCGTCGGCGGGCTGCTGCTGCTCATGCTCGGGACGATCGGGTCGGCGCTGCCGGCGATGTTCCCCACCCGCAACCGGTACGGCGGCTTCTCCATCGGCTACTCGACGTCGACGGCGGCCTTCGGCGGCACCGCGCCCCTGATCGTCTCCGCGCTGATCGCCGGGACCGGCAACGACCTGATCCCGGCCTTCTACCTGATGGGCGCCGCGGTGGTCGCGATCGTGCCGATCCTGGTCATGCCGGAGACGGCGCGGGTCTCGCTGGCGCACCCGACGCGGATCCCGGGCACGGACAAGTTCGTGCCCGACCGCACGCCCGCGATGGCCGGGGCGCCGACCCCGGGCAAGGGCGGGCGCGCCGGGTCCTGACCGTCCTGCACCGACGGCCCGGCCCCCACCTCGGGGTCCGGGCCATCGGCGTGACGGGGTGCCGTCAGCGTGCGCGGGCGACGGAGTGCGCGACGAGCGCCTCCGGCACGGGCAGCCGGTAGAGCCGGGCCGCGTTGGCGCCCAGCACACCCTGTACGGCGGCGGGTCCGAGCCCCCGCGCGAGCAGCGCCGACGCCGTCTCCTCGACGAGCCGCTCCGGTCGGACGAGCGGATAGCCGCTGCCGAACAGCAGCCGCTGCGGTCCGAAGGCGGCCAGCAGCGCGTCGAGCGCCTCCCCCGCCTCCCGCGGGTGGGTGCGCAGGCCGGCGAGGACCTCGGTGAGCAGCACGTGCACGCCGGGCAGCTGCGCGAGCCGGGTCAGCACCGGTGTCGGCAGCCAGCCCGAACCCAGCACGAAGCGCACCCGCGGCAGCGTCGAGACCAGCACGCGGACCTGGTTGGGATCGATGCGCCCGGCGGGGGCCGGCCGGGTGTCCCGCTCCCGGACCGGCAGCGCCGACCCCGAGCGCACCGGCTCGGCCCAGCTGGGCCAGCGGGCGCGGATGCGTCCCGACCCCGTGGGCCGGTCCGGGACGCCGCCGTGGCTCCAGACGGGAGCCCCCGCGGCCGGATGTGCGACCGCCCCGACGCCGAGGTGCACCACCGCGGCGCCCCCCTGCTCGACGACCCGGCCGAGCGCCCGGCGCAGGGCCGGGTCGTCGAGCTCGAGGCGGGCCTCCGGGCGGGTCCCGGACGTCAGGGAGAGGCCGCGGAGGTCCTCCCGCTGCACCCGGGCGGCGATCCCGCGCCGGCCGCCCTCGTCGGCGGGATCGAGCTCACCGGTCACGGCGAACCGGCCGGCGAGCCCCTCAGCGAGCTCCGCGGACCAGGCCGACGGCGCGAACCCGAGGACGAACAGCGACCCCAGCCCGAGCGGCTGCAGCACCGCCCGGTCCACGTGTCCCCGGCCCAGCAGGTCGGAGACCAGGGAGCGCTCCCCGACCGCGGCGAACTCGTCGAACGGAATGGGTCGCGGGGTCCGGTCGAGGACGCGGTGCCGGTGGTGGAGGTCGGCGACAAACTGCTCGCCCGCCGGGCCCGCCTGGTTGTGCGGGCTGCCGTCCCACGCGTGCACGTGGGCGTCGACGACGACGTAGCGTTCCCCGCCGACCTCGTACACCGCGCCTCTCCCGTCGCGTTACGGAACCATAGTGCGCATTCGGACCGGCATTTCGCGCATTATGGTTCCATAATGCGCTCCAGCGACTCGCTTTCGCGCATTATGGTTCCATGATGCGGGGGCCGGCTCAGCCCACCGACGGGCCGAGGCCCAGGGACTGCGGCGTCGACGAGTCCGGGCTGGGCTGCGGGATGCCCTCGTCGAGCGGCCCGAACTCCGTCATCAGCGCCTTGTTCCACGGCGTCTGCTCCTCCGCCACCAGCGAGTTGGTGGTGAGGATCAGGCCGGCCACGGAGGCGCCGTTCTGCAGCGCGGAGCGCACGACCCGCAGGGGGTCGATGATCCCCATCTCGACCATGTTGCCGAAGCGGCCCTGCAGGGCGTCGAAGCCCTCGTCCACGCCCAGGTCGGTGACCTGCTTGACGACGTCGGCGCCGTCGTACCCCGCGTTGGACGCGATCAGGTGCACGGGCTCGGACAGCGCGGCCCGCACGATCTCGACGCCGATCCGGTAGTCGCCGTCCACGTCCAGCCCGTCGAGCGCGGACTCGGCGTGCAGCAGCGCCGACCCGCCGCCCGCGACGATGCCCTCGGCCATGGCGGCCCGGGTCGCCTGCAGCGAGTCGTCGACGCGGTGCCGGATCTCCTTGAGCTCCGCGTTCGTCGGCGCGCCCACGGAGATGATGGCGGCCTTGCCGGAGAGCCGGGCGATGCGGTCGTTGAGCCAGTCCTCGTCCGTGCCGATCGTCGCGCGCGCCATCTCGGCCCGCAGCTGCGAGAGCCGCCGCTCGACGGCCTCCTTCGAACCGTGCCCGCCGATGAACACGCACTGCTCGTTGGTGGCCCGGACCTGCGTGGTCCGGCCGAGGTGCTCGGTCGTCATCTGCTCCAGCGCGAAGCTCGACGCCTTGGAGTGCACCTTGGCGCCGGTCAGCGCGGCCAGGTCCTCCAGCAGGTGGATACGCTTCTCGCCGAACCCGGGCGCCTGGATGGCGGTGACCTTGAGGTGCCCATTGACGTGGTTGTGCACCAGCATCTGCAGTGCGGTGCCCTCGACCTTCTCGGCCACGATGACCAGGGGCCGCGGGTCGCGCATGAGCTTCTCGAGCACCGGCATCAGCTGCCGGACGTCGGTGATCTTCTCGGCGGACAGCAGGATGTACGGGTCGTCCAGGACGGCCATCATGGAGCCCGGGTCGGTGACCAGGTAGGGCGAGACGTAGCCGTTGTCGAACTCGAAGTCCTCGACGAAGTTCACGCTCAGCCCGAGGACCGGGCCGTCGTCGACGGAGATCACGCCGTCGTCGCCGACGGTGTGCAGGGTCTTGGCGATGACCGAGCCGATGGTCTCGTCGTCGTTCGCCGAGATGGCGGCCACGCGGGACAGGTGCTCGAGCGAGTCGACGGGGTGCGCCACGGCGGCGAGCTTCTCGACGATCCGGCCGACGGCGAGGTCGATGCCCCGCTTGACCAGCACGGGGTTCCCGCCGGACTGGATGGCCTTCATGCCCTCGCGGACGATGGCCTGGGCCACCACGGTCGCCGTGGTGGTGCCGTCGCCGACGGTGTCGTTGGTCTTGATCGCCGCTTCCTTGAGGATCTGCGCGCCCATGTTCTCGAAGGGGTCGCGCAGGTGGATCTCGCGGGCGATGGTCACGCCGTCGTTGGTCACCTCGGGCGTGCCGGTGATCTTCTCCAGGACGACGTTACGGCCTTTCGGGCCGAGCGTGCTCTTGACGGCCTCGGCGAGCTGGTCCACCCCGGCCTGGAGCGCCCTTCGGGCGTCCACGCCGAACTTGAGTTCCTTGGCCATGACTTCGGTCCTCCCGGACTATCGAGAACTGCGTTGGTCAGCCGCGCGGGTGCGGATCAACAGCCCGCGGGTGGCGGCGGCCCTCGACGGAGCCGCCGCCACCGCGGGGGTGAGGAGCGGAGGTGGTTACGAGACCGGCTTCAGGTCGAAGTCGATGTACTCGGCCGCGTCCTCGGGGTTGGCGAACATGATCGTCTTGTCGTCGAGGTGGACCATGCGGCCGTAGTGGGTGGACATCGCCTCCTCGAACTCGGCGGCGTTGAACCAGCCCTCCTCCTCGCCGGCCTCCTCGTCGACGTCGGCGTAGACGAGCTCGAACTTGCCCTGGCCGTCCACCCGGATCATCGAGGGCAGGTCCTGCACCTTGACGTTGTCGAGCCGGCGCAGGACATTGGCGATCAGCACCCCGACCTGGCTGTTCATCAGGGTGAAGCCGCACATGTTCGACGCGGTGTTGTCGGCCTTGAACGGGCTCTCGGAGGTCTTGAAGGCGGTCACTGCTTCAGCTCCTCGGGGGTGTCGAGATTGAGGTCCCGGCAGATGCCGGCGAACCGGTTCTTGGCACGGTCGAGGGCGTCCTCGAACCTCGGGGGCTTGTGGTCGGCCTGCGACCACATCGGCTGCATCGTGCGGGCCGCCTCCAGGGCCTGCGGCACCCAGTGCGAGAGCCAGCCCTGCATGAGTCCCTTGTTGTGGTCGGCGAACTCGCGGTCCTCGTTCAGCGGGCCGAAGCAGGCGATCGTCCAGCGCAGGTCGCGCTGGGCGTAGTCGAACTCGCCGGCACCCATGACGGTCGGCGTCACGAAGTCGCCGTTGCCGGCGGCGGACTGCATGACCAGGTTCGACCGGAAGAGCTCGCCGATCAGCGGCTCGAACACGACGTTGGCGGCGAAGATCGCCTCGCCCCAGTCGTCCTGCACGGCCGTGAGGGCCTCGCACACCTTCCGGGCGCCCTGCCACTCGGCGTCGGAGTTCCACGCCTCCAGGTGGGCGGTGCCGTCGAAGCCGTCGATCTCCTCGGTGAGCGTCAGGTTGTAGAGCGCGAGGTCCTGCGCGAAGCGGATCTTGCGCGTGCTGTTCACGGCCATCGCCGTGTTGTGCATGTTCGTCGGGCCGGAGCGCTCGTTCGCGGCGAAGACGTACAGGCCGAGGATGTGCTCGATGTGCATCCACGCGCCGACGTTGCGCTCGACGAAGCGGATCCAGTTCGGCGTCCAGAGGTCGAAGGCCTTGGCGTTGCGGGCGTTCTCGACGTTCTGGGTGAGCTGCCGGACGACGTTGGCGTTGTACCGGTAGAGGCTCTGCTCCCACTCCTCGTTCGGGTCGCGGAACTCGTGCCAGCCGTGTGCCGGCCAGTTCTGGACGTGCATGGAGCCCGTGCCGACGCCGCGCGGCGGCTCCGGCTCGTCGACGCCCCAGGCCTTGAGCTTCGTCCAGTGCAGCGGGTAGCCCCTGCTCCCGTCGGCGAAGCCGTAGATCCAGCCCTGCGACAGGTAGTGCCGCGGGTCCGGCTGGACCTCGACGGTCACGTCCTCGTAGTGGGTCTGCTTGCGCTTCGCCGGGTTGAAGTAGTTGTAGCGCCGAGCGGCGGGGCTCGAGTCGGGGAACTCCTTCGCACCCGCCTCGGCGTCCGTGAACACGGGCTTCGGAACGCTGCGCTCGGTCGGGGTCGAGGGATTGCTCTCTGTGGTGGTCACTGCCCGTCCTCGCCTTCCTGCTCACCGGTCGTGGTGAACTTGTCGTAGAAGATGTTCTGCTCGCGCACGCCCAGTGCGGTCAGCGTCGCGATCGCCGCGTCGACCATGGGCGGCGGACCGCAGACGTAGGCATCTGCTCCTTCCAGGTTCGGTTCCAGGGCCTGGACCACCTCGGTGATCAGGCCCGTGTGGCCTTCCCACGGCTCGCCCTCCGCCGGCTCGGACAGGGCGGGCACGTAGCGGAAGTCGGGGATCTTCTCGGCGAGCGCGTGCAGCTCGTCCTCGAAGCAGAGATCGCGGGCGGTGCGGGCCCCGTAGTAGAAGGTCGCCTTGCGCTCGACCCCGCGCTCGGCCATGGACCGCAGCAGTCCGAGCACGGGGGCCATGCCGGCCCCGCCGCCCACGAAGATCAGGTTCGACGTGCGGTTCTCCCGGAGCGTGAAGGTCCCGAAGGGCGCCTCCACCTCGAGCCGGTCCCCGACCTGGATCTTGTCCGCCAGGTGCTCCGAGAACAGGCCGCCCGGGTAGATCTTGATGACGAACTCGTAGATCCCCTCGCGGTTGGGGGTGTTCGCCATGGAGAAGGACCGCGTCTCCTCGGTACCGGGGACGACGAAGTCCATGTACTGGCCGGGGAAGAACTTGATCTCGTCCGGCTCCAGGAGCTTGACGACGAGGTGCCGCATGTCGTGCGTGACCGCCTCGTTGGACAGCACCTCGACCACGCCCCGACGCAGCGGCAGTCCGCCCCGGATGATCTCCTCGTCGTAGTTGAGGAGCTCGATGACCAGGTCCTCGTAGGCGTGCGCCCGGCAGAGCAGGGTCTGGCCCTCCTCCTTCTCGTAGTCCGGCAGCGCGAACGTCGAGTAGCTGTCGAGCTCGATGTCCTCGCCCTCGAGGACGAACGACTTGCAGGCCGCACACTGACCTTCCTTGCAGCCGTGCATGAGCTGGACACCGTTCTCGGCGGCGGCGCGCAAGATCGTCTGACCCTCGTCGACCTCGATCTCGATGCCGACGGGCTCGAAGCGCACCACGTGTTTCTCGCCCAAGGGGAGGACCACCTCTCGTCTCGGTTGGCCAGCACCCGCGGGCGGGGCCCACCATCACTCCACTGTGGACGGTGACGGTCGCGGGAGACCCCTGGCCCGCGGGTGCGACGTACTGCCGGGTGGGCCCGCCGGTGGGCGGGGTCGCACCCGAGCGGGGGAAGGACCGGAGGACCCGGTCCTCCCCCCTCGCCTGACCCGCGCTCAGGCGTCCTTGGGAGCCGGCCGGCCGGCCGGGCCCTGGCGGTTGTAGTCCGCCTTGAACGCCTCGCGCTCGGCGTCCGTCATCTCGTTCAGCAGGACGTTCGGGCTCTGCAGATGCGGCATGCGCCGCATGTGGTCGAGCGTCCACATCTTCTTCGGGTCGAGGTTCAGGTGCGGCTGCGCGGTCATGGTCTTGCCGTCGTCGCGGACGAAGCCCATGTCCTTCACCACGTCGGCCCAGTTCCAGCCGTGGTAGAGCGTCTCCCACTCGCGGTGGCCCACGAGGCGACCCATGTTCGGGGTCTCGCGGCCCTGGTACGTCGGGCGGAACGCCTCGGCGTCCGTCCAGCGGCAGACCTCGTGGCAGTACGTGCGCCACTGGCCGTCGACCTCCTGCATGACCATGTCCTCACGCACGAGGCAGGGCACCATGCAGGTCCAGCAGCGGTGCGGGTACACGTAGTCGACGTCCTCGGCCACGATCGCGTTGTGGCCGTTCGGGAGGGCGAGACGGTTGTAGTTCTCCCACCACTTGCCGTACTTGTCGTACCAGCCCGGGTACTTGTACTCGAACCACTCGAAGTCCTCGTCGGTCATGCCGTCGATGCGCCAGTAGTTGGCGAGCCAACCGGTGGCGAAGAACTGCGCGACCTCGTGGACGTAGCCCTTCTCCCAGATCTGCTTCCAGGACTCCTCGACCAGGTCGTGCGGGATGACCAGGCCGTACTTCTCGAGCGGCAGCAGGTAGGAGCGGTAGTAGTCGTCGTAGATCCAGCGGCGCCACATCTCCGCGTACGACTCGCGGTCCTTGCGGCGGTCCTTCGTGCCGTACTCGATGAAGGTGCCGATGGCGGCGTCGACGACGCGGTGGTTGTTCCACCACGCGTAGCGCAGGTCGCGCTCGAGCAGCTGGCGGTTGTCCTCGTCCGACAGCGCCATGAGCAGCGTGGCGTAGCCGTTGGAGATGTGCCGCGACTCGTCGGACTGCACCGAGTGGAAGACCGTGGGCAGCAGGTAGTCGCCGTTGGCCGCCGCCTCGGCCGGCATGGCCACGAACAGGGTGTTCGTGAACGCCGTCTCGGCGACGATCGTCAGGTAGATGCTGGCCGCGGTGATCGCGTCACCGGTGATGAAGCCTTCCGCGAACTGGCGGCCGATGGTGCCGCAGTAGTCCGTCTGGAAGTTCCGCAGGCTGTTGTTGAAGCCCGCCGGGTCGATGTAGTTGTTCATGTACAGGCGCTTGAGGTTCTGCTGGATCGTGCTGTGCCGAACCTCGTCGATCATCTGGATCGCCTGGCCGTTGTGCAGCTCCGGGTTCGGGACCGCGTGGAACAGCATCGGCATCGAGCGCGCCGCGGAGATCTCGGGCAACGGGATGATCGACAGGAACAGCTTCTGCCACTCCAGCCAACGCTCCTGGACCTGACGGAACATGTTCCCGCGGATGGCCCCGTCCTGCGCGCCGTAGACGCGGTGGTCCTTCTCCTCCTCCATCGGGAAGTAGGACCGCAGGACCTGCTTGAGCGGGTCCTTCTTCGCGGCCTTCCGGAAGGTGTAGTCGGTTCCGTACTTCATGTACGGCTCGTGGTACTGCGGCTCCCAGGCGAGTTCCTGGATCTTCTGGTGAGCCTTCGCCAAACTCTGCCGACTCACGTCGTCTCCTCACGGTGGTGGGGTGAGAGCGCACAGAGCTGACGCCGCCGGCCGGCGCGGGAGCCCGCGACGCTGTCGGGCTCTGTGCCCGAGGTGGGCCGTGCGGTGCCGGGAGTGCGCCCCGTCACAGCTCGCCTCGTGCCAGGAATCACACCGCCGACCCCCCTGACCTGCGGTCTCAATATGAGACGGTGTGGGGCTGACCAGCCCCTTCCGGGTCCGGCGGTCCGCCTCTAGCGTGGTCGGAGTCCGGGCGGTACCGTCCGGGCCGATCCCGGCTGCGCCGCCACCGCGGACCACAGCTGCTCCGAGAAGGGCAACCGGTTGGTCGAGCAGAACGAACGCGCCATCCACCACGAGGCGCCGGACGGCGAGGATGCGTCCGAGCGCCGCTCTCCCGTGCCCGTCGGCCCCGCTGTGGTCGGCCGTGCCGCCGAACGCGTGGCCGTGGCCCGCGAGGCGTTCCTCCATTTCGAGGAGCCCGACCCGAGCATCGTGCGGGCGCCGATCCTGGCCTCGTGGACGCGCTCGCGGCAGTTCTCGGTGCCGAGCGACCACCTCGAGCTGCCGTACGAGAGCGACGCCGAACCGGACACACCGCTCATGCGCGCCGCGCGGCCCGTCATCGAGGACATCGCCGACCAGTTCGCCACCGAGCCGGTCAGCGTGATCCTCTGCGATGACGAGGGCGTGGTCATCGACCGGCGCACGGGCGACAGCGCGCTGCGCCGCCACCTCGACCGGATCTGGCTGGCCCCGGGCTTCAGCTACGCCGAGCAGTACGTCGGCACCAACGGCATCGGCACCGCGCTGGAGGGACGCGCGCCCGCCCAGGTGTTCGGGCACGAGCACTACGTCGAGCACCTCGAGGACATGGCGTGCGCGGGCGTGCCGATCCACCACCCCGTGAACGGGAAGCTGCTCGGGGTGCTGGACCTGACCTGCTGGCGCAACGAGGCCAGCGCGATGATGGCGGCGACCGCCGTGACCATCGCGCGTCGCATCGAGGAGACGCTGCTCGAGCAGTCCGGGCGGCGCGAGCTCACCCTGATGCACGACTACCTGTCCGCGTGCCGCCGCGGCCGTGGCGCCGTGTTCGCCGTCAGCGACGACCTGCTGATGATGAACGACCGGGCCCGCGAGCTCATCGACCCGTCCGACCAGGTGCCGCTGCTCGCCGAGGCCACGGACGCGATCCGCAGCGGGCGGCGCCGGCAGCTGCTCGTCGACCTGCCCAGCGGCACCACGGCCCGGGTGCAGTGCCGGCCGAGCTGGGCCGAGGGCGGGCTCTCCGGTGGGATCCTGCAGGTCCAACTCGTGTCGCGGGCGCCGCTGCACGGGCGCCCGTCCACGCCGTCGATCACCACGGCGCTGCCGGCCGCCGTCGGGTCCGGGGCGCTGTGGACGAAGTGCGCCCAGGCCGTCGACCGGCACTTCCGGATGAACGAGTGGCTGGTCCTCGAGGGCGAGAAGGGGTCGGGGCGGACCACGCTGGCCCGCGCCACCCACCAGCTGCACTCCCCCGCAGGCCACGTGCGGGTGCTCGACGCCGTGCACTGCGGGCCGCGGTGGATCGCCGAGGTGTCCGACGAGCTGCACACCGGCGGCGGGACGCTCGTCCTGCAGCACCTCGACGCGCTCTCCCCCCAGCACGCGCTGGCCCTGGCCGACGCGCTCGAGCCCTACCGCGAGTCGACCGACCCCGAGCGGCAGTGGGTGGTCGCCACCCGGTCGCGCACGTCGGAGCCGGACTCGCCCGAGCTCACCGAGCTGCTCGGGTGCTTCCCCCGCAGCATCGAGGTGCCGCCGCTGCGCCACCACATCGAGGACGTCGCCGAGCTGGTGCCGTACCTGCTCGCGCGGCTCACCCGGGGCGCGGACCTGCACTGCTCGCCCGAGGCCATGCGGGTGCTGATGCGCAACCGCTGGCCGGGCAACGTCGACCAGCTCTACCAGGTCCTGCGCAAGGTCGTCGCGCGCCGGCGCACCGGCACGGTCCGCCCGGAGGACCTCCCGCCCGAGACGCGGGCGATCACCCGCCGGGTGCTCACGCCGCTCGAGGCGATCGAGTGCGACGCCATCGTCGACGCCCTGCTCGACACGGACGGCAACAAGGCCGAGGCCGCCCGGCGGCTCGGGATGTCGCGGGCCACGATCTACCGCAAGATCCGCGGCTACGGCATCTCCATGCCGGACGGCTCGGAGGTCTGAGCTCGGGGTCCGGGCTCCCGGGAGCGGTCAGGAGCCGGCGAGGTCGTGCGGGCCGGAGGCGGGGTCGACGGAGGTTCGGCCCGTTGTGGCTACGGCGCCGACGTCTGGCCCGCGGGACGCAGCAGGGCGAGCAGCTCGGAGTAGGGGCCCACGACGTACGCCTCGTCGCCCGTGGCGAACCGCGTGTCCCGGCGGGGCGGGTGCTCCAGCGTCCCCGCGTCCGCACGGTGCAGGGCGACGACCCGGGTCCGGGCGGACAGCTCGCGCATGGCCACGCCGTCGAGCCCGGCGCCGACCCGCAGCCGGCCGACCATGAACGGTGTGCGGTCGACGTAGAACGTGCCCAGCACGTCGAGCCCCAGGGCGGCGCCGACGAACCACGGGGCGGCCAGCGCCGCCGTCGAGCGGACGTACCGGAAGGCGAAGCCCTCCTCGACCGCCGCGGACAGGTCCTCGTCGAACACCCGCAGCACCACCGGGACCACGGGCCAGCGGTCACGGAGCTGGTCCCGGACGGCGAGGCCCGCCTCGACGTTGACGAGGTCGTCGCTGGTCAGCACAGCGACGGCGGCGGCCTCCCGCAGGTTGACCGAGGTCAGGACCGCGGCGTCGGTCGCGTCGCCGGTGACCACCGGGACGCCGAGCTCGCGGGCGCGCGCGAGGTGCCGGTTCGCCGGGTCGCGCTCCAGGACGACCGGCCGGGCGCCCGCCGCGAGCAGGCCCTCCAGCACCCCGATCCCCACCGCCCCGAGCCCGACGACGATCACGTGCCCGCGCATCGCGCCGATCCGCCGCCGCCCGACCGACCGCTCGATCCTGCTGCTCACGAGCAGCTGGGTGAGCAGCGCGAACAGCACCGCGGCCAGCACCACGCCGAGGAACATCATCCCGATCGCATAGACGCGCAGCCAGGTCGCCTGCTCGGCGAAGGAGAAGTCACCGTAGCCGACCGTGCCGATGGTCTCGACGCTGAAGTACACGGCGTCGACCCAGGTCATGTGCGAGCCGTCCGCCTTGACGTAGCCCGACCGCAGCACGAACACGGAGGCGGCGAACAGCAGGAGCAGCACACCCGCGGTGACCTTCAACGGGCGTTCGGCCTCGGCGAGCAGGGTGCGCAGGACCGTCAGCACCGTCGCCCGGCCGCCCTCCTCGTCCCGGCGCACCGCCCGCACCGCCCCGGACGACCGTGCCCCGATCCGGGCGGGGGTGGCCGGGACCGGCTCGACCGGGGTCCCCGCGGCCGCGAACTGCTCCGCGGTGCCGATCAGGGTGACGCGCGCGCCCGCCGGCACGCGGTGGTCGCGCCCCGGGCAGATCTCCTGCTCCCGGCCGGCGCCGGCCACCGCGAGCGGGGCGAGGTCGGCGAACAGGGCCCGCAGGGTGCCGGCCCGCGGCGCCTCCAGGGTCGCGACCACGAACACCCGGTCACCCATCTGGACCGGGTGGGGACGCTGCCCGAGGCACGCCTCCACGACCGACGGTGCGGACAGCGCCGCCACGTCGAGCACGCTCTGCCGGCCGGTCACCTCGGCCAGCGCCCGCCCGACGGCCCGGTTCGCCACCCGCACGACCAGCCGCGCCGCGGGGGCGAGCCGGCGCGCGAGCAGGGCGGTCTCGGTGGCGACCAGGTCGTCGTCGGGGACCACGACGACCGCTGCGGCCCGCTCCACCCCGGCCTCGACCAGGGCGTCCCGCGGGCGGCCGGTGACCCGCGGGACCTCCCAGACCCCGAGGAGGTGCTCGGTGACCGGCTCCGGTTCGTCGCCGCCGTCGACGACCACGACCTCGATCCCCGCGGCGTGCAGCTGCTCGACGGTCCGGAACCCGACGGCTCCGATTCCGCAGACGACGACGTGTCCCGAACGCTCGGCCATGACCCGGAGTCTCGCCGCTGCGGGTGACGGCCGGGTCACACGTGGGCGGCGTCGTACTCCGCACGGGCGGCATGGACGTAGGCCTGGTGACGCTTGGCCCAGTCCGTGAGCAGGGACAGCGTCTCGGTGAGCTCGTGCGCCGCCGGGGTGAGCCGGTACTCGACCTTGGGCGGGACGGTGGGGTGGACGGTCCGGGTCAGCAGACCGTCCCGCTCGAGGTTGCGCAGGGTCAGCGTCAGCATCCGCCGGCTGATGTCCGGGATACCGCGCTCGAACTCGGTGAACCGGACGACACCCTCGGCCCCGCAGAGCGTGAGCACGCCGATCGCCCACTTCCCGCTCACCCGGTCGAGCACCTCGTTCAGCGGACAGATCGCCTGCAGCGCCGCATGGGGCACATCGGTGTTCCCCTGGGACATGAAAGTGCCTTCTTCCCTGCTCGCAACCCGTGACGAAGCATGACCTCCGTTACTGATCGTGCACCACGGGAGGCCGTCATGACAGCACCGCAGGCCCGGCGGGCGGGGACGGGCGCCCGGCTGGTCCTGCTGGCCGTGACCCAGTTCCTCGTCGCCACCGACTTCGACATCGTGTTCGTCGCGCTGCCGAGCATCGGCCACGACCTGGGCTTCGACGCCGAGGGGCTGCAGTGGGTCGTCTCCGCCTACACGGTGGCGCTCGGCGGGCTGCTGCTGCTCGGCGGGCGGGCCACCGACCGGCTCGGGGCGCGGCGCGTGTTCGTCTCCGGGCTCGTGCTGTTCGGGCTGGCCTCGCTCGCGGGCGGGCTCGCGACGACGCCGGGCCGGCTGCTCACGGCGCGGGCGGTGCAGGGGATCGGGGCCGCGCTGCTCACCCCCGCCACGCTGCGCCTGCTCGCCGTCGGGTTCGCCGAGGGGCCGGAGCGCAACCGGGCGTTCGCGGTGTGGGGCGTGGCCGGGAGCACCGGCGCGGCGGTCGGTGCCGCGGGCGGCGGGCTGCTGACCTCGGCCTTCGGCTGGGAGGCGGTGCTGCTGGTCGGCGTGCCGGTCGCGCTGGTCGCCGCCGCGCTCGCACCCGTGCTGCTGCCCGCCGACGGCCCGCGGGTGCGGGGGCCCTTCGACCTGCTCGGCGCCGCGCTCGCCACCGTCGGCTCGACGCTGCTCGTGCTCGGGATCGTCGACCGGTCGGCGGTGGTGGGCCTCGGCGTCGTGCTGCTGGGGGCGTTCCTGCTGGTCGAGCGCCGGGCGCCGGAGCCGCTGCTGCCGCGGGTGTCGCGGGCACTGCTCGCGCCCACCCTCGCCGCGCTGCTGTTCATGGGGGCGGTCGGCACGGCGTACTACCTCATCACCACCCAGCTGCAGGACGTCCTGGGCTTCACGGTGCTCCAGGCCGGCGCCGCGTACCTGCCGCTCAGCGCGCTCAGCATGGCCGGGGCGGGGTGGGTGTTCCCGCGGCTGGCGGCGCGGATCGGGGCCGGCCGCACGCTCGTCGTGGGGATGGCGGGGCTGGGCGTCTCGCTGGCGGTGCTGGCCCTCGGGCTCGGCGGCTACGCCACGATGCTGCCCGGGTTCGTCTGGGCCCTCTTCGCCGGCATCGCCTTCCCCGCGGTGTTCCGGACGGCCGCCGCCGCGGTCCCGGGGTCGCGGCAGGGCGTGGCCGGGGCGCTGGTGGCGACCGCGCAGTACGTCGGAGGGGCGGTCGGGCTGGCGGTGCTGCTGGCGTCGACCGACACGGCGTTCGCGGCCGGTCTCGGTGCGGCCGCCCTGGCGTTGCTCGCGGCGCTGGTGGCGGCGGTGCTCGGCGCCGGTCGGTCGCGATGATCCGCATCCGGGCAGGGGAACGGTCGATCGTCGAACGTTCTGCTGCCCGTACGTGGATGTTCGGCGTTCAGCTCGGGCGGGGCTTCGGCTTCCACTCGGTGAAGCCCGCACGCTCGGCGTCCTCGGCGGTGCGGAACCACGCCGCGGGCTTGGTCCGGCCGAAGTACGGACTCGACGGCGGGTGGAACAGCATCGACGTCGCGTTGCCCTTGATCGTGAAGTCCGGGCTCGGGGCGGAGCCGTCGGGCAGCGGAGCCGCGGAGCCGGGACCGTAGGGGCCGTCGGGCACGACCTCCTCGGCCGCGGGCGGCTGCTCCTCCGGGCCGGGCTTCGCGGGCTCCTCAGAGGTCGCCCGGGGCGGCGGCGCGGGCTTCTCGGCAGGCTTCTCGGCGGGCCTCTCGGTGGGCCTCTCGGACGTCGCAGGCCGTGTCGGCGCCGGCCTTTCGGGCGGCCCGGGCTTCTCGGCCGGGGGTTCCGGGGCCGGCCGGTCGCCGATCGGGGTCTCGGTCCCGGGCAGCAGGCTCTCCGGAGCGCGACCGTTGTGGAGCGCGCCGTTCGCGGCCGAGCCGTTCACCGTGCCCGAGCCCTTCACCGTGCCCGACCCGTTCACCGCGGCGGCGCCTCCGCGGGCACCGACGGCCACGGACTCCCGCCCGGCCTCCGCCGCGGACGGGGTCGCGACGGCGCGTGCCCACTGGTCGCGCACCGGCCGGCCCGCGCCGCAACGCCGCCAGAGCACCCATGCACCGGCTGCCCCGGCCGCTCCCGCCGCCCCGAGCAGCAGGATTCCGCCGCGCCTGCGGTTCCGTCGGTCGGCCATTCCGGGCTCCCCTCGTCGGTGCTGGCCACACCCTAGAGTTCACCCGTCGGCCACGTCGGTGGCCCCGGCCCTCACGGCCCGATCGTGCCGGACGTCAGGACCGCGCCTGCTTGACCCGCTCGTAGCGGGCGAGCGCCTCCTGCCGCTCGGCCTTGTGGTCGACGATCGGCTCGGGATAGCCCGCCGGGACACCGTCGGGCAGCGCCCAGGGCTGGTGCACCGCCTTGCCCACGATCCCGCGCAGCTCCGGCACGTACCTGCGCACGTAGTCGCCGTCCGGGTCGAACTTCTCCCCCTGCGTGACCGGGTTGAACACCCGGAAGTACGGCGAGGCGTCCGTCCCGCTGCCCGCCGTCCACTGCCAGCCGTGCTGGTTGGAGGCCAGGTCGCCGTCGACCAGCAGCTGCATGAAGTGCCGCGCGCCCCACCACCACGGCAGGTGCAGGTCCTTGACCAGGAACGACGCCACGACCATCCGCAGCCGGTTGTGCATCCACGCCTCGGCGCGCAGCTGGCGCATGCCGGCGTCGACGATCGGGAAGCCGGTGCGGCCCTCCTTCCAGGCCTCGAAGGACTCCTGCGCCGTGCGGCCCGAGGCGAGGGGGAGGGCGTCGAAGGCGCGGTCGTAGTTCTTCCGCGCGGAGTCGGGCCGCTGGAACAGGACGTCCGCGTAGAACTCCCGCCAGGCGATCTCGGTGCGGTAGGTGTCGGCGCTCGCGGACCGCCTGCAGCCGAGGTCGGCGAGCAGCGTGCGCGGGTGCACGCAGCCGTACTTCAGGTACACCGACATCCGCGAGGTGGCGGGCCTGTCCGGACGGTTGCGGTCGTCGCCGTAGTGGTCCACGCCGTCGTCGAGGAAGTCCGCCCAGGTCCGCAGGGCCGCCTCCTCGCCGGGCGCGGGGAGCGCGGCCTCGACCGGGACGTCGTCGGGGATCCGCACCGCCCGCGGCCCGCCCTTCTCGTCCGCGGGGTCCGTCCAGGACACGGTCGCGGCGGAGGTGTCGGCGGGGGCGCGCCAGCCGTGGTCGGTCCACGCGCGACGGAACGGGGTGAACACGCGGAAGGGGTCGCCGTCGGACTTGCGGACCCGGCCGGGCGCGACGGCGTAGGGCGAACCGGTGCGCACGAGCTCGCGGCCCGCACCGGACAGGGCCTTCTCGACGGCCTCGTCGCGGCGGTGCCCGTAGGGCCCGAAGTCCGCGGCGACGTGCACCGCGCCGGCGCCCACGCCCTCGGCGACCCGGGGCACGACGTCCGCCGGGTCCCCCTTCACGACCAGCAGCTTCCCGCCGAGGGCGGCGTCGAGCTCGCGCAGGCAGCCGTACAGGAACGTCAACCGCGCCGCGCCGCTCGGCCCCGTCAGCGCGGGATCGAGCACGAACAGCGCGAGCGACTCGTCCGAGGAGTCCGCCGCGGCCAGGAAGGTGGGCTGGTCGCCGACCCGCAGGTCACGCCGGAACCAGACGACGGAGCGCTCGGACATGGGCCGACGCTAACGGCGGCCCGGCGAACCCGCGCGCCGAACACGCACCCGCCGGGGACGCGAACGGCCCTGCCCGACGACAGGGCCGTTCGTGCAACGGGCGAGGCGTCAGCGGGAGGACATCTCCGTGTAGTCGCGCTCGGTGGCGCCGATGTAGAGCTGGCGCGGGCGGCCGATCTTGTTGGCCGGGTCGCCCATCATCTCCCGCCAGTGCGCGATCCAGCCGGGCAGCCGGCCGAGCGCGAACAGGACCGTGAACATCTTGGTCGGGAAGCCCATGGCCCGGTAGATCACGCCGGTGTAGAAGTCGACGTTCGGGTACAGCTTGCGCTCGACGAAGTAGTCGTCGGCGAGGGCCTTCTCCTCGAGCTTCATCGCGATGTCGAGCAGCGGGTCGGTCACGCCGAGGGCCTTGAGCACCTCGTCGGCGTTCTGCTTGACGATCTTCGCGCGCGGGTCGTAGTTCTTGTAGACCCGGTGCCCGAAGCCCATCAGCTTCGCGCCCTTCTCCTTGTTCTTGACCCGCTCGACGAAGGCGTCGACGTTGCCGTCCTCGACGTCCTGGATGCGGGTGAGCATCTCGAGGACCGCCTGGTTCGCCCCGCCGTGCAGCGGGCCGAACAGCGCGTTCACGCCGGCGGAGATCGACGCGAACAGGTTGGCCTGCGACGAGCCGACGAGCCGGACCGTCGACGTCGAGCAGTTCTGCTCGTGGTCGGCGTGCAGGATCAGCAGCGTGTCGACGGCCTTGGCCATCACCGGGTCGACCTCGTACGGCTCGGCCGGGAACCCGAAGGTCATGCGCAGGAAGTTCTCGACCAGGCCCAGCGAGTTGTCCGGGTAGAGGAAGGGCTGGCCGACGGACTTCTTGTAGGCGTAGGCCGCGATGGTGAAGACCTTGGCCATCAGGCGGACCGTGGACAGCTCGACGGCCTCGTCGTCGAACGGGTCCAGGGAGTCCTGGTAGAAGGTCGACAGCGCCGAGACCGCCGACGACAGCACCGGCATCGGGTGCGCGTCACGCGGGAAGCCGTCGAAGAACCCCTTGAGGTCCTCGTGCAGCAGCGTGTGCCGGCTGATGTCGGTGGTGAACTTGTCGAGCTGCGCCTGGGTGGGCAGCTCGCCGTAGATCAGCAGGTAGCTGACCTCCAGGAAGGTCGACCGCTCCGCGAGCTGGTCGATCGGGTACCCGCGGTACCGGAGGATGCCGGCGTCGCCGTCGATGTAGGTGATCGCGGAGGCGCAGGCGGCCGTGCTGGTGAAGCCGGGGTCGAAGGTCGTCATCCCGGTCTTCGCGAGGAGCTTGCTGACGTCGACTGCCGAAGCACCCTCCGTCGGCGCCTTGATCGGCATCTCGTGCTCGCCGCCCGGGTACGTGAGGACGGCGGTGTCTGTTCCGGCGGACTCGTCAGCCATGTGGAGGTTCCCTCTCACACTCGTTTCTTCTGCGTTGGACGCCACGCTAGTGCGCCACGGCGCATCCGTACCGTTCGACGGATCCGCGTCACGTCCCGAGGCGGTAAGGATCACTCCGCAGGACGGTTCTTACGGTGCCCGGGTTCATGGTGGTCCCCCGAGGGTAGGACGGCATCCCCTGGTCCTCACCGGCCGTCACCGGCGGGTGTCGAGCGGCACGCGATAGTCCCAGAACTCGCGGAACCGGAACACCACCGCGACGGTCACGACCACGACGGCGACCCCGCCGATCCACGCGGCCGCCCCGGGCCCGACGGCCGCGGCCGCCGGTCCGTGCCAGAGGTCCGCCAGCCGGGGCCCGCCGGCCACGACGACCGCGAACACACCCTGCATCCGGCCGCGCATCTCGTCCGTGGCGACCGACTGCAGGATCGAGTTCCGGTACACCGAGCTGACCAGGTCGCCCGCTCCCGCGACGGCCAGCGCGATCACCGCGAGCCACAGCGAGGAGGTGAGCCCGAAGAAGGCGACGCCGACGCCCCAGACGCAGATCGCGACCGTGACCGCGACGCCCTGCCGGGACACGCGCTGCAACCACCCGGAGAACACCCCGCCCGCGACCATGCCGATCGGGATCGCCGCGAACAGCAGGCCCAGCGCGAAGCCGCCGCCCGGGGGGTCGCCGAACACGGTCTGGCTGATCTCGGGGAACACCACGCGCGGCATGCCGAAGCCCATCGCGATGACGTCGACCAGGAACGAGACCAGCAGGATCCTGTGCAGCGCGGCGTAGCGGAAGCCGTCGGCAATCTGCCGCAGCCCCGCCTTCGCCCGTTCCCCGGTGGCCTGCGGCGGCACCGCGGGCAGCCGGAACGTGGCCCAGAGGGTGGCCAGCAGGAAGATCGCGTCGAACAGGTAGAGCGTGCCCAGGCCGACGACCGGGATCAGCACGCCGGCCAGCAGCGGCCCGACGATCGCGCCGAGCTGCACCACGGTCATGTTCAACGCGTTCGCCGCGGGGAGCTGGGCCGCGGGCAGCAGGCGCGGGATGACGGCGGCCCGCGCGGGTTGGTTCATCGCGAGCATCGACGACTGCAGCGCGAACAGCACCAGCACGACCCAGACGTTGCCGACCCCGCTCGCCGCGACCACCCACAGCGCGAGCGAGGTGACGGCGATGCCCGTGCCGGTCAGCAGCAGCATCCGGCGGCGGTCGACCGCGTCGGCGATCGCGCCGCCCCACAGCCCGAAGATCACCAGCGGGACCAGGCCGAACGCCCCCGTCAGGCCGACGTAGGCCGACGAGCCCGTGAGCGCGTAGATCTGGGTCGGCACGGCGACGACCGACATCTGCGCGCCGATCGTGGTGACGACGCCGGCCACCCACAGCCGCCGGTAGGCCGGCGTCCGCAGCGGTGTGGTGTCGGCGAAGGTGTTCCGGGCCAGCCCGGCCAGCCGGGTGCGCACGGTGCGCCCCTCGGGCAGCTGGGCCGTGGTCGCGTCGGGGTCCACCGGGACGCGGCGGGTGTCGCCGTCGCCCGCGCCCCGGACCTGCCGGGTCGGCGCGTCCGGGCCCGTGGTCAGGCGTTCGGTGTTCGCGTCGGCCGGACCGGGCGCCGGCACGGTGAACGGGTCCGCCCGCGGGTCGCGGGCGGGCCGGGTGGGCGGCTCCGGCGCCGGCCGCGGGGGCTCGGCGGGCAGCGGATCCGTGGGCTGGTCCGGGCCCGGACCCCGACGGGGACGACTCACGTTTCCACAGGTACCACGCCCGTCCGACACGTTCGGCGCCCCGTCGGGCTCCGAACCGGACACCAGGGGTCGAACCGGGCGGCTACGGCGCCAGTCGCACGACCTTCCACGTCCGCGAGTCGCGGTCGCCCACGAACCGGAGCCGGTCGTGCATCCGGTTGGTGCGGCCCTGCCAGAACTCGACCTCGTCCGGCACGATCCGCCAGCCGCCCCAGTGCGGCGGCCGGGGGACGGCCTCGGTGTCGGCGAACCGGCGCTCGACGGAGGCCAGCGCGTCGTCGAGCACGCCCCGGTCGCCGACCACGACGGACTGGGCCGAGGCCCACGCGCCGAGCTGCGAGCCGCGGGGCCGGGTCGCCCAGTAGGCGTCGGCCTCGGCGTAGCTGGTCTGCTGGACCAGGCCGCGGACGTGCACCTGGCGGTGCAGCGCGTACCAGGGGAAGGTCGCCGAGGCCGCGTGGGACTGGCGCAGGTCGCGGCTCTTCGCAGAGGTGAAGTTGGTGTAGAAGACCACACCGCGCTCGTCGAGCCCCTTGCACAGCACGGTGCGCGACGACGGGCGGCCCTCCGGGTCCGCCGTCGCCAGCACCATCGCGTTGGGCTCGGCGACACCGGCCTCGCCGGCCTCGGCCAGCCAGCGCGCCAGCTGCTCGTGCCAGGTCGGGGCGAGCTGATCGACGTCGAATCCTCCGGCGCCGTAGTCGACCCGCATGGCGGCGAGCGTCAGTTCGGTCATGCGCACCTCCTCGTGGGCCCCCGACGGTAGGTGGGCGGTCCGGCCGCACGACACCCTCCGTTCGGGTCCGGTGACCGATCACACCTGAGCGGTCCGTTGTGCTCCCACGCTGGTGAGAGGCAGGGTGACGGCGAACACGCGCGCGGACCCGCGCGCAGCAGGGACACCGGCCGACGGCGCCACCCGGCGACGGTCGCCGGTGCGCGACACGTGAGGAGACCCCGGTGTCAGAAGTTCCCCCGCCCCCGCCCGGCTTCAAGTCCGGCCTCGAAGGACACGTCGCCTTCCGGACCGAGATCGCCGAACCCGACAAGGACGGCGGCGCGCTGCGGTACCGGGGCGTCGACATCGAGGACCTGGTCGG
>NZ_JAJSOK010000051.1 GCF_021283305.1 Pseudonocardia kujensis | reverse complement strand
CCGGCGGCCCGCGCCCGCCCGACCCCGACGCGACGGCCCCGGTCCACGGCGGCCCCGCGGCGCAGCACCCCCGCCCCGCCGCCGTGACCCGGGGCCCGCAGCGCCGGCCCGTCCCGCCGCCGTGGCAGCGCGTGCCCGGCAGCAACTTCGACGACCCCACCGAGCTGATGGCCCCGCTCGCCCGGCCGACCGACGTGATCGCGCCCGTCGACGGCCGGGGCGCCGGGGCGAAGGCCGAGCCCGGTCCGCCGAAGGGACAGTCGCTCGCCCGGTCGAGCTCGCTGATGGCGGTCGCGAACCTGGCGAGCCGGGTCACCGGTTTCCTGCGCCAGATCGCGCTGGCGGCGGTGCTGTCGTTCGGCCTGGTCAACAGCTCCTACACGGTCGCGAACACGCTGCCGAACATCGTCTACGAGCTGCTCCTCGGCGGCGTGCTGACCAGCGTGATGATCCCGCTGCTGATCCGCGCCCAGAAGGAGGACGCGGACGGCGGCGAGGCCTACACCCGGCGCCTGCTCACCATGGCCGGGGTGGCGTTGCTGGGTGCCACGGTGGTCGCGATGCTCGCGGCGAAACCGCTGGTGGCGCTGTACATGGGCAGCCAGACCACGGCGAACGCGAACCCCGAGCTGGCGACGGCACTCGCCGTGCTGCTGCTGCCGGAGATCTTCTTCTACGGCATGGGCGCACTGTTCGGCGCGATCCTGAACAGCCGCGGGAGGTTCGGCGCCTTCGCCTGGGCGCCCGTGCTGAACAACGTCGTCATGCTGGCGGTGCTCGTCGTCTACGCCATGGTGCCGGGGGAGATCAGCCTCGACCCGGTGCGGATGGGCGACACGAAGCTGCTGGTCCTGGGCGTCGGCACCACGCTGGGCATCGCCGTGCAGGCACTCGTGATGCTCCCGGCCGTCCACCGTGTGGGCATCCCCCTCAAGCCGCTCTGGGGCTGGGACCGCCGGCTCTCCTCGGCCGGCGGGCTGGCGCTGTGGGTGATCGCGTACGTCCTGGTGGGGCAGGCCGGTCTGATCGTCACCACCCGGGTCGCGACCGCCTCGGACCCCGGTGCCTACGCGATCTACTCCAACGCCTGGCTGCTCCTCCAGGTCCCGTACGGCGTCCTCGGGGTCTCGCTGCTCACCGCGCTGATGCCCCGGATGAGCCGGGCGGCGGCCGAGAACCGGTTCGACGACGTCGTCTCCGACCTGTCCCTCGGCAGCCGCCTGTCGACGGTGTTCCTCGTCCCGATCTCGGTGCTGCTGACCTTCTTCGGCACCGAGGTCGGCCTGGCGCTGTTCTCCCTGGGCGCCGGCAACGCGGGCGGCGGGGCGGCCCGCCTCGGCACCGCGCTGGCCTGGTCGGCCTTCGGCCTGCTGCCGTACGCGATCACACTGCTGCAGCTGCGGGTGTTCTACGCGATGACCGACAGCCGCACGCCCACACTGATCATGCTGGTGATCGTGGTCGTGAAGATCCCGCTGCTGCTGCTCTGCCCCGTGTTCCTGGCGCCGCAGGACGTCGTGCTCGGGCTGGTCGCGGCGAACAGCTTCTCGTTCGTGGTCGGCGCGGTCCTCGGCCAGTTCGTGATCGCCCGCCGGCTCGGGCACGTCCGCAGCCGGGAGGTGCTCTCGACGCTCTGGCGGACCCTCGCGGCCTCGATCGCCGCGGGGCTCGTGGCCTGGCTGGCCGGGCGCGCGGTCCAGGCCGGGGTGGGCGACGACTCGGCCGGCTCGGCCTGGCTGGTGCTGGCCGTGGCGCTCGTGGTGGCGACGCCGCTCCTGCTGGTCGGGATGAAGCTGCTCAGGCTGGCCGAGCTCGACCCGCTCTGGCGCCGCCTGCCGGCCCCCCTCCGCCGCGGCTGACGCCGGGAACCCGAGGCGCACGAGCCGCGGCACGGAACCCGAGGCACGGGAGGCCGGGGCCGGGAACACGGCGGGACGCACCCGCGTTGGGCACGTGCCGTCGCCGATCCCCGGAGGTCCCGTGCTGCCCCCTGTCGCCGCCCAGGTCGACCGACTCGTCTCGCTCGACGCCACCGCGCCGTTGACGGCGGAGGAGCTGCGGATCGCCGCGAAGGCCCTGCCGGACCGGCCCGGCCTGCTCGTCGTCGCGGGCGCCGCGCCGTCCGCCCTCGCGCCCCTGCTGCGGCGCGGCGGCAGGGCAGGGTTCGTGGTCGCCGACATGACGGACGTCGACGACTTCGGCCCGCTGCCGGACGTCGCCGTGCCGGACGCGCCCGTCTACCTCCTCGAGGGCCTCGACCGCGGCGACGACCTCGCCGACCGGAGCCCGGACGAGGTCTACCCCGAGCTCGCCCGCACCGGCCGCACGCCGCTCCTGCTCGCCGAGGGCGTGCAGTGGGTCCTCCAGGACCCCGAGGTGCTGGTCCGCAACGCCTGCTTCATGACGATCGGCTCCCGCCTGCGCCGCCCGAACGGCAGGCTCGACGCCCGCACCCCGGCGCTCTGGATCTCGAACGGGACCGGGCGGGACGGCAGGGAACGGCGCGACGCACCCAAGGTCGGCTGGTGCTGGGCCGGCAACCGGCACACCTGGCTGGGCTTCGCGTCGGCCACCGCACGGACTCCCTGAGCGCCCTCGAGAACGCGGGAGCCCCCGCCGCGGCGTGCGGCGGGGGCTCCCGGGGGCGGGCGGGACTCAGTCGTCCGGGTCGTCCGTGGCGTCCGTGCCGGGGGCGTGCCCGTTGGCGGAGCTCTTCACCGTGGCGCGGCTGCGGGTGGACCGGCGCTGCGCCGGGCGCGGGGGCGGCGGCGGGGTGGGCGCGGGACCGCCGTGGCCGCGGCCGAGGATGAGCTCGGCGAAGGTGGCCATGGCCTCGTCGAGCTGACCGGCGTTGCGCCGCTCGGACTCCTCGTTCGCCTTGGCGACGAGCGCGGTGACCGATGTCGTGTCGGGGCGGGCCCGCAGCACGGAGTCGAGGTCGCCGAGCTTGCCGTCGACCGAGCTGCCCAACGCGGCGATCTTCTCGTCGACCGCGCCGGTGAGCTCGCCGAGCTTCTCGCCCAGCCCGCTCTCGACGGCGTCGACCCGCCCCGCCACCGCCTCGAGCCGGCCCGCGAGGATCTCCAGCCGCTCGGCCAGCGAGTCGAGCGCCTCGGTCGGGTCGACCGCGGGCCGCCCGGCGAGGTCCTCGAGCCGGCGGTGCAGCCCGACGCTGGTGTCGCCCAGCAGGTTGCGCACGCCCTCGTTGGACTCGTCCAGGGAGCGGAGCGCCCCGTCGAGCTGCTCGCGCACCATCTTCTCGACGCCGTCGACACGCTCCTTGATCGGCGTCGCGACCGCGTTCGGCATCGCGTCGAGCCGCATCTCGTGCCGGTCGAGGCGGTTGTCCAGGTCGTCGAGCCGCTTGTGCAGGCCGCCGAGCCGGTCGTCGAGCCCGTCCATCCGGCCGGAGACACCCTCGAGGCGCCCGGCCATGCCGTCGAGCCGGCCGTCGAGCTGGGCGAAGGGCTTGGCGAGCTTGTCCGGCAGGCCCTCGATCGCGCGGAGCACGGAGGCGAGCACGGCCTCCTGCGCGTCGACCTTCTGGACCGTCTCGTCGAGGCGCTCGGCGAGCACACCGACCTCGGTGCGGTCCGGCAGCTCGGTGAGCCGCTTGCGGACGGTGCCCAGGGCGTCGAGGGCGGAGAGCCGCGCGTGGATCTCGTCGAGGGAGTCGAAGATCTGCTGCTGCTCGGAGTCGCGGATCTCGGCCGCGCGCATGAGCATGCCGCGCATCCGGTCGAACGACATCGTCGAGTTATCGCTCATTGGCGCTGGTGCTTCCTGTGATCCGGATGGGGGAGCGGGGAACGCTGCACTGAGGGTAGCGAGCCCGCGAAACCGCCTGACACGGAGTCACCACTAGGCCGACCGGGTGGCACCCGACCGGCCGTGTTCGCCCGATCCGGCCTGGTCGGGAGGGGGTATACGGTGCCCGGGTGGCAGCCCCGCTCACCGCGGACTCGATCCGCTCCGCCCCCAAGGTCCTGTTGCACGACCACCTCGACGGGGGCCTGCGGGCCGGCACCGTCGTGGCCCTCGCCGACGCCGTGGGGTACGACAGCCTGCCCACCCGCGACCCCGAGGAGCTGGCCGGGTGGTTCCTCGGCGCCGCGCACTCCGGCTCGCTGGAACGGTACCTGGAGACGTTCGGGCACACGGTGGCGGTGATGCAGACGCGCGAGGCGCTGGTACGGGTCGCGCAGGAGGCCGCGGAGGACCTGGCGGCCGACGGCGTGGTGTACGCGGAGATCCGGTTCGCCCCCGAGCTGCACGTGGAGCGGGGCCTGGACCTCGACGGCGTCGTGCAGGCCGTGCTGGAGGGCTTCGACCGCGGGGCCGCCGGGCGCGGGATCACCGTGCGCTGCCTGCTCACCGCCATGCGGCACGCCGCCCGGTCACAGGAGATCGCCGAGCTGGCCGTGCGCTACCGGGACGCCGGGGTGGTCGGGTTCGACATCGCCGGCGCGGAGAAGGGCTTCCCGCCCACCCGGCACCTCGACGCGTTCGACTACGTGCGGCAGCAGAACGCGCACGTCACCATCCACGCCGGCGAGGCGTTCGGGCTGCCGTCGATCTGGGAGGCGCTGCAGTTCTGCGGGGCGGACCGGCTCGGGCACGGCGTCCGGATCGTCGACGACATCACCGTCCGGTCCGACGGGACGGCCGAGCTCGGCCGGCTCGCGGCGTGGGTGCGGGACATGCGGATCCCGCTGGAGATGTGCCCGACGTCGAACGTGCACACCGGCGCCGCGACCAGCCTGGCCGACCACCCCATCGGCCTGCTCCGCGACCTGCGCTTCCGCGTCACCGTCAACACGGACAACCGGCTGATGTCCGGCTGCTCCATGACCTCGGAGATGGCCGCGCTCGTCGACACCTTCGGCTGGGGGTGGGAGGACCTGCGCTGGCTCACGATCAACGCGATGAAGAGCGCGTTCCTGCACTTCGACAGGCGGCTCGCGCTCATCGACGAGGTGATCAAGCCGGGGTACGACGCGCTCACCGCGTGAGGGGCGGCCGCCCGGGTCAGCGGCGGTGCAGCTGGGCCTCGGTGGCGTGCACCAGCTCCCGCCAGCGCGCGGCCTCGGTGTCGAAGGGCGGGCTGGGCGCGAGCCGGGTCGGGTTGGGCCGGATGACGAAGGAGACGAGCCAGCCGAGGCTCTCGGACTCGGCGAGCGCGCGGGCCGGCTCCGGGTCGCCCGCCCACTCGGCGACGTCGAGCACCAGCTCGGTGGCCAGCTCCAGCTGGGTCGGGTCGACCTCGAGGGTGCCCTCGGCGATGTCGTCGTCGATCCCGACCAGCACGTAGTCGTTGAGGTCGTCGACCACCACGTCGAGCTCGCCGACCGCGGCCCTGTCCAGGACCTCCTGCCACGTCGAGGCGGCGACCAGGTCGTTGTCGTCCTTGCCGCCGTCGGCCAGCCAGCGGGCCAGCGCCCGCTCGGAGTCGAAGACGTCGACGCGCCCGCCGGAGCCGAGGAAGACCGGCCGGTCGTCGAGGTAGCAGCGCAGGGTGACCCACCGGCCGTCGGACGTGGTGATCCGGATCGGGTCGATCCCGATCTCCTCCCAGAACCCGACCGGACCCTCGGCCTCGGCCTCCTCGAGCTCGGCCTCGTCCTCGGCGACCTGCTCGGTGATCGCCTCCTCGTCGGCGCGCTCGCGGGCGGCCTCCTCGAGGGTCTCGTCGTCCGTGTCGTCGCCCTCGTCGAGGTCGAGCGCCGACTCGGCCTCGGCGATCCGCGCGGCGAGCGCCTCGGCCTCCTTCTCGGCGCCGGCGAGCGCCCGGGCGTCGACCTCGGGAGTGGCGATCAGCGCGTCGAGCGCGTCGACCACGGAGTCCCAGTGGTCCTGCACGGTCTGGGCGAGCTGGGTCCACAGCCGCCGGCCCTCGCGCCCGGCGAACGGGAGGGTGCCCTGGTTCAGCAGGCCGAAGCCGGGGGCGGAGTCCAGGACGGCCGTGACCTCCTCGAGGTCGCAGACGTCGGCGAACGAACGGACCATCTCGGTGATCTCGGCGAGCTCGCCGATCGTCCAGGTGTCCGGCTCCTCGGCGACCAGCTCGGGCACGCCGATGACGTCGAAGCGGCGGGTCTCCTCGGGGGTCAGCTCCGCGACGGTCAGCGTGGGCACGACCGACCAGGCCGGATGGTCGGCCAGGTCGTGGTCGGTCTCCGTGCGGACGTACGCGGCGAGCTGCGCGATCTCCGGGAACGCGAACACCGCGTCGTCGTCGCCGAGGAAGGCCTCCCACTCCTCGCCGTCCTCGCGCCACCGCGGCGCCCAGAGGGTGACGAGGTCGCCCTCGGTGAGGGACAGCTGGATCGGGACGATGTCGCTTGCCACGCGGCGATGCTAGCGGCGGCACCCGGGTGCCGCCCCGACGACGCGTCGTGCGCGACGGTGCCCGGCTCTCCGGGACGTCACCACGCCGGGAGGAACCCGACAACCGGTCCCGGGGGAGTGCACCCGGTACGGGGCCGGGTCGCCTGGGTGAGGGGAGCGTCGGGGGAGCGTGGCGCCCGGTCGGACCGGGCGGTTCCGCACGGGCCGGGGAACCGGGGGACCCGCCCGCGGGCGGGCGGGCGGCCGGTGCCGGACCGGATCGTCAGGTCGAGCTGTGCAGACGGACGACGCCCACCGTGACGTCCTCCAGACCGCCGCGGTCGAAGTCCCGCCGCAGCTGGTCGGCCTTCACCGTCGCGGTCAGCCCGTCGAACGGCCCGTGCGCGTCCACCTCCCCGGTCTGCGGGTCGACGGCGAGCACCACGTACCCGTCGCACTGGGTGAGCTTCTCGGCGGCAGCCACTAGGGTCTGCTCGTCCGAAGTCGTGTTCTCCGGCACCGGATCACCTCCTTGTCACCTAGTACAGCGTCGGCGACGGCTCCGGCGTGACAGTGTTCGTGCCATACCACCCGTTCGGGTCAGATAAATGGCACCTGTGGTCACGGCCGGTGCGGAGCCCGGTGCGATGCGCGCACGATCCAGTTGATCACTGGTGTCACCTCGGTGCGCCGGGCACGCCGTGTGATCGACGAGCGGCCCGAAAAGTCGATCATGGTTGCTCGTGTGCCCAGGGTGGTCGGGGGACCGGATCGAGGGTCGACCGCGCGGTGCACACGACGTCGCGCGGACGGCCGCACAGGGCGCGCGCAGGGGCACGCAGCGTGACGAAACGCCGGTCGTCCCCACCCGGACCGGCGGGTGGTCGAGGGGGACGGCGGCCCTGCGACGATCACCGGGTGCACGACCCCTCCCGGCTGGACGAGGCCAACACCGGTTACGGCTGCGAGCATCCTGGCACGGGGATCGCCGCCGTCCCGGGAGGCGCGCGGATGTCGTGGTTGCGGCCCGGCCCGCTGTGGCGGTCCCGCAACGACCGGCTGGTCCGGTTCCTCGGCGACCCCACCGACGACATGCGCCGGGAGTGGCTGCGCCGGCTCGACGCGCGGCGCGGCCCCGACCCCGACCGCCTCGTCGACCGGTTCGCCGGGCGGGACGCGATCGCCGTCGCGCTGCTCGGCGACCCCGGCGAGGGCGACGCGTCCCAGTACTGCGTGGTGCCGGTGCTGCAGCGGGTCGCCGGGGACACCGATCTCGCGGTCGTCGTCTCCGACGTGATCTACCCGGCCGGCGGGCTGCGCGAGTACGCGGCCAAGCACGCCCGCCCCTATGCGGACCTCCCGGGCCCGATCTACGGCCTGCCGGGCAACCACGACTGGTACGACGGCCTGACCGGCTTCATGAGCTGGTTCTGTGGCACCCCGCCGGAGGAGCGCGCCCCCGCGGTGCCGGGCTCCGGCTGGAAGGCGTTCCTGCGCGGGCTGCTGTGGCGGCGCGGGCCGCGCGGGCGCACCGCGGACCTCGAGACGGCGCGGGCGTGGCGCCCGGCCGAGCGGCAGCGTGCGGTCCAGCCCGGCCCCTACTGCGCGATCGACGCCGGCCCGGTCCTGCTGGTGCTGATCGACACCGGGATCCGCGGCGGCCTCGACCGGGACCAGGGGGAGTGGTTGCGCGACACCCTCTTCGCCGCCGACCGGCCGACGGTCGTGCTCACCGGCAAGCCGCTGATCACCTACGCCGAGCACCACCCGTGCCCGATCGAGGGCGGCGGCACGGTGGCCGAGCTGGTGCGCGACCCGCGCGCGTCCGTGGTCGCCGTGGTCGGCGGCGACGACCACAACTACCAGCGCTACCCCGTCCGGCTGGCCGACGGCCGGGAGATCCTGCACCTCGTCGCGGGCGGCAGCGGTGCCTACCTCTCCGCCACCCACCCCATCCCGAACGTCGACGCGCTGGCACCGGAGTGCTCCGAGGAGGACTTCCGCTGCTACCCGCTGCGCGGCGACTCGCTGGCGCACTTCAGCCGCCGCTACGACGCGCTGCGCCGGTTCGGGACCGGCACCGCCGTCGTCTCGCCGGCCGACGCGACCACGATCATGGCCGAGCGGATCGGGATCGCGCCGCCGCGGACCGGCACTCCCCCGGCGGAGATCACGCCGCGGGCGCGGCGGGCGGCCGAGCGGGTCCTGGGCGGGCCGAAGGGGCGCTCGGAGAACTGGACCTCGGTCCTCTACGACACCGACCGCCCGCCGATGTTGAAGAGCTTCCTGCGGCTCGACGCCACGGGCGGGGACACCCCGGAGATCCGGATCGACTGCTGGGCCGCCACCGGCTGCCTGGAGCACGAGCGCGACCCGGTGCTGGAGGACCGGATCGTCGCCCGGCCCGGTGCGGACGGCCGCTGGCGGTGGACGAGCGCGACGCCGGGCCGCGAGCAGCCCTGAGGAACCGGTACGACGCCCGCTACTGTCCGGCCATGGACGTGCGGGTCGTCGACCACCCCCTGGCCAGGGCTCGGCTCACCACGATGCGCGACGCGCGCACGGACAACGCGGCCTTCCGCGCCGCACTGCGCGACCTCACCCTGCTGCTGATCGTCGAGGCGACCCGCGGTTTCGAGGTGGCGGAGTTCCCGCTGCACACCCCGGTGGCCCGCACGACCGGGTACCGGCTCGCGAACCCGCCCGTGCTCGTGCCGGTGCTCCGCGCCGGCCTCGGCATGGTCGACGCCGCACAGAACCTGATCCCCGAGGCGCAGATGGGGTTCGTCGGCGTGGCGCGGGACGAGGAGACCCACCGCCCGACCCCGTACATGGAGTCGCTGCCGGCCTCGCTCGTCGGGCGGCCGGTGTTCGTGCTCGATCCGATGCTCGCCACGGGCGGGTCGATGGTGCACACCGTCGAGCTGCTCACGGCCCGCGGTGCCGACGACGTCACCGCGGTGTGCGTGCTCGCCGCACCGGAGGGCGTGCGCACCCTGGAGGCGAGCGGGCTGCCCGTCCGGCTGGTCACCGCCTCGATCGACGAGCGGCTCAACGACTCCGCGTTCATCGTCCCCGGCCTCGGCGACGCGGGCGACCGCCAGTTCGGCGCGGTCTGAGCGGAGCCGGGTCCGGTCGGGCGGGGTCAGGCCCGCCAGCCGTCGACGACCGCGCGCAGGACGACCGGGAAGCCCTTGGCCGGGTCGTCGACCGCGTCCGGGGTGTGCGCGTGCAGCTGGATCGACACCAGCCCGTGCAGCGCCGACCAGAGCCCGAGCGCGACCGTGGGCGGGTGTGCGTCGTGCCGCAGCACCTTCGCGTCGACGGCCCGCTCCACCGCCTCGACCAACGGGCCGAACGCCGCCTCCTGCAGCTCGCGCGACTCGGCGTCGAGCTGGTCGCGGTCGAACATCGCGTCGTAGAGGTGCGGGTCGTCCAGGGCGTCGGCGCGGTAGGCCTCGCCGAGCGCGACGAGCTGTTCGGCCGGGTCGCCCGCGGGCGGCACGGCGGCCAGCGTGCGGCGCAGGCGCCGGAACGCGTCGTCGACCAGGGACTTCACCAGGCCGGGCTTGCCACCGAAGAGCGCGTACACCGCCGTGGTCGACGTCCCGACGTCCGCGGCGAGGGTGCGCAGCGACAGCCCGGTCACGCCGTGTGCGCTCAGCAGCTCCGCCGCCCGGGCGCGCAGCCTGTCGCGCAACACGTCGTCGTGGACCTTGGGCCGGGGCACCGGCGGAGGCTACCTCTCCTCCCGGGGGTCCCGCCCGTTCACGCTGCGGTCACGGACCGGACACGGGTGTGTGACGAACCGGAACCGGGTCGATCTCCGGGGACGAGTAACGCCCGGCACCGTTCGGGAGATCTCCACGTGGGTCGCGCCGACCGGTGGCGCGCCCGGGCGGGAGGTCGGCGTGCGCGGCTGGGTCGGGGGGCTCCGCTGGCGGGTTCCGTTGCAGCTCACCGCGATGCTCGTCGCGGGCCTGGTGGTCGCCGGGATCCCCGCCGACGAGGGCGGCACGCCCCCCGGGGTGCGCACGGCGGGTGAGGGCGCCGGGCCGAAGGCGGCGCTGCGGGTCATGCCGCTGGGCGCGTCGAGCACCGAGGGCGTGGGCAGTCCCGGCACCGCCGGCTACCGCGGGCCGTTGTTCGCCGAGCTGACCGGTGACGGCATCCGCGTCGACTACGTGGGCTCGCGCCACGACGGCCCGGCGGGGATGGCCGACCCGGACAACGAGGGGCACTCCGGCTGGACGCTGGCCAAGATGATCCCGGCGGTCGGCGCCTGGGTGGCGGAGGCCGACCCGGACGTCGTGCTGCTGCACATGGGCACCAACGACGTGAACTCCGGGGCGAAGGGCGGCGTCGCCGCGGCGAGGCTCGACACCTTGCTCGACAAGGTGTTCGCCGCCGCACCGCAGACCCACGTGATCGTCGCGGGCATCTGGGCGCCGCTGTCCGCGCACGCGAAGGACCGCGCGGAGCTGGCCCGGCTGACGCCCGGGGTCGTCGCCCGGCACCGCGCGCTCGGGCACTCCGTGGAGTTCGTGGACACCTCGACGCTGCTGGCCCCCGGGGACTTCGCCGACGGGCTGCACGCCAACGCCGGCGGCTACCGCAAGATCGCCGCGATGTGGACCACGGAGATCGAGGGCTGGCTGGCGCAGCGGCGGGCGGCACCCGTCGAGCCGGTGGGCCCCGCGGGTCGCTGAGCCTCAGTCGCCGATCCCGGCGGCCACCGTCGCGCCCAGCTCCCAGCACGCCTCCAGCGCCGCCTTGTCGGGCGCGCCCATGACCTCCACCGGCGCGGCCACCTGCTCCCAGCCCATGCCCGACGCGATCGTGCCGACGGCCTTCACCGCTCCCTCGACGCCCTGGTTGCCGTGCACGTAGAGGCCGTACGGGAGCTTGCGGGTGTCGTCGCCGCAGACGTAGTAGACCTGGTCGAAGAAGTGCTTGAGCGCGCCCGACATGTAGCCGATGTTCGCGGGGGTGCCGAGCACCACGCCGTCGGCCTCCAGCAGGTCCGACGCGGTCGCGGCCAGCGCGGCCCGGCGGCGCACCTCCACCCCGGTGATCTCGGGGTCGCTGGCGCCGCGGACCACGGCGTCGAGCAGTTCCTGGGTGGCGGGCGAGGGCGTGTGGTGCACGATCAGCAGGACTGCCACGAGCCCCGTCCTACCCGATGAGGGCCGTGATCTCCTCCCGGAGGGCCGCCATCCGCTCGTCGGCGCGGGCCCGGGCGCCCTCCAGGTCGTCGGTGGGCGGCTCGACGACCTCGAGGTAGGCCTTCAGCTTCGGCTCGGTGCCCGAGGGGCGCACGACCACCCGGAGGCCGTCCCCCCGGAGCCGGAGGACGTCCGGCGCGGGACGGTCCGCACTCCAGCCCTCCGGCGGCGCGCCGCCCAGGCGGGCCACCACGGCGTCGCGCTCCGTGGGGGGCATCCGCACCGAGATGCCGACCGTGCGGTGCACCCCGTGGGCGCGGGACAGCTCGTCGAGCCGGTCGAGCAGGGTCCGCCCGGCGGCCTTCAGCCCGGCCGCGAGGTCGGCGGCGACGACGGCCGCGGCGATCCCGTCCTTGTCCCGCACCGCCTCCGGGTCCACGCAGTAGCCGAGGGCCTCCTCGTAGCCGTACACGAGGCCGGGGCCGGCGCGGACGATCCACTTGAAGCCGGTCAGCGTCTCCGCGGACGGCGCGCCGTGGGCGGCGGCGACCTTCGCCAGCATCGAGCTCGACACCACGGTGGTCGCGACCAGGCCGCTGCGGCGGCGCAGGAGGTGGTCGCCGAGCAGGACTCCGGTCTCGTCGCCGGTGAGCATCCGCCACCCCGTGGGCGTCGGGACACCGAGGGCGCAGCGGTCCGCGTCGGGGTCCAGGGCGACGGCGAGGTCGGCGCCCGTGCGCGCGGCCAGCGCGAGCAGGAGGTCGGTGGCGCCGGGCTCCTCCGGGTTCGGGAGGTCGACGGTCGGGAAGTCCGGGTCCGGCGTCGCCTGCTCGGCGACGACGTGGACGTCCGTGAACCCGCTGCGCGCCAGCGCGTGCACCGCGGTGGCCCCGCCGACGCCGTGCATCGGGGTGAGTGCGATCCGCAGGCCGGTGGCCGCGGTGCCGAGCCCGGCGACCCGGTCCAGGTACTCCGCGGTGACGTCGTCGACGGTCGTCGGGCCGTCGGCCGGGATCGCGACGGCCGCGGGGGCGGCGGCGACCGCGGCCTCGATCTCGGCGTCGGCGGGCGTGGTGAGCTGGGCGCCGGGGGCGTCGCTCACGGCCGCGCCGAGGTAGACCTTGTAGCCGTTGTCCTGCGGCGGGTTGTGCGAGGCGGTGATCTGCACCCCGGCCGCCGCCCCGCGCTGCTGCACCGCGAAGGCGAGCAACGGGGTCGGCGTGGGTCCGGGCAGGACGTGCACCACGAAGCCGGCCGCGGCCAGCACCCCGGCGGTCTCGCGGGCGAAGGCCTCCGACCCGTGCCGCGCGTCCCGCCCGACGACGACCGCTCGGCCCCGCGCTCCCCGCTCGACCAGCCAGGCGGCCAGGCCGGCGGTGGCGCGACGGACGACGGCGACGTTCATGCCCGCCGGACCGGCCCGCACCGCGCCGCGCAGCCCGGCGGTGCCGAAGCGCAGGGGACCGGAGAGGGCGTCGGCCAGTGCGGTGCTGTCGGCGCCGGTCATCGCGGCGGCCAGGAGCGTCTGCAGCGCGGTGCGGGTGTCGGGGTCGGGGTCGTCGGCGATCCAGCGCAGCGCCGCGTCCCGCAGCGCGGGGTCCAGGCCCATGTCAGGCGCGCGCGACCAGCTCGCGCAGCAGCTCGCCCATCCGGGTCGCCGAGGCACGCCCGGCCGCCAACACCTCCTCGTGGTCGAGCGGCTGCCCGGTCATCCCGGCGGCGAGGTTGGTGACCAGCGACAGCCCGAACACCTCGACGCCCTCGGCGCGGGCCGCGACCGCCTCCAGCACGGTGGACATCCCGACCAGGTCGGCGCCGAGCGTGCGGAGCATCCGGATCTCGGCGGGCGTCTCGAAGTGGGGGCCGGGGAGCCCGGCGTACACGCCCTCCTCGAGCGAGGGGTCGATCTCGCGTGCGAGCGTGCGCAGCCGGACCGAGTAGAGGTCGGTCAGGTCGGTGAAGCGCGGCCCGACCAGCGGCGAGCGGGCCGTGAGGTTGAGGTGGTCGCTGATCAGCACCGGCTGCCCGACGGACATGCCCTCCCGGATCCCGCCGGCCGCGTTGGTCAGCACGATCGCGCGGCACCCGGCTGCCGCCGCCGCGCGGACGCCGTGCACCACGGCCTCCACCGGGTGCCCCTCGTAGCCGTGCGTGCGCCCGAGCAGCACCAGGACCTTCCGGCGACCGACGGTCAGCGAGCGGACCGTGCCGCCGTGGCCCTCGACGGCGGGCGGCACGAACCCCGGCAGCCCGGCCATCGGGACGTCCGACCCGACGCCGATGACGTCCGCGGCGGGCCGCCACCCGGAGCCGAGGACCACCGCGACGTCGTGCCGCTCCACCCCGGTCGCGTTGGCCAGCGCCTGCGCTGCCTCCTGCGCGATGCTCATGCGCGCAGGGTACGGGTGATCACCCGGCGGCCGGTGCCGTGAAGGTCGAGGCGAGCGCGGTGAACAGCGCCGCCGAGCGCTCGTCCGCGCGTTCGGCGGGCACGGTGAGGGACAGGGCCCAGAGCCCGTCGGCCGCGGGGACCGTGCGCAGGACCGTCGTGCGCTGCTGGTCGCCCTCGGTGGTGGTGTAGCGGAGCTCGCGGACCCCGGCGGGCGCCCCGGCGACGGGCTCGGCCGGCCCGGCGTCGACGGCGTCGACGCCGAGGTGCGCGGGCGTGAGCCCGGCGGCGATCTCGTCCTCCGACCCGGCCCTCCACACGGCGAGGGCCTCGGACCCGTCCGCCGAGACGAAGCGGACCACGGGGTTCGCGTCGCCGTCGCGGTACTGCGCCCAGTTCGAGGGCACCGCGACGCTCCAGCCGGCGGGATCGGAGTGCAGCGTCGTGGGGCTGCGGTCGGTGGTGACCGTGACGGTCGACGACGGGGACTGGCCGGCCAGCGTCCGGACCAGGCCGTAGCCGCCGGCGGCGCCGAGCAGGACGAGCACCGCGCCCGCGACGGCCAGCGGCAGCGCCCAGCGCGTCGGCATCGCGATCGTCGTGGGGCGGCGGGCGGGTGCGGCCGGCGGCGCCGACGAGGGGCGGACGGGCGGACGGGCCGGGGCGTGCGCGCCCGTCGGGGTGGGGAGCGGGCCGGGTGCCGCGGCGAGACCGCGCGGGGCGGG
Organism: Pseudonocardia kujensis; assembly: GCF_021283305.1. Lineage (GTDB taxonomy): Bacteria > Actinomycetota > Actinomycetes > Mycobacteriales > Pseudonocardiaceae > Pseudonocardia > Pseudonocardia kujensis. The sequence goes on along the minus strand of NZ_JAJSOK010000051.1, from coordinate 41,393 downwards.
CTGCGGCGCCGGGTCGGCGGCCGGCAGCCGGGTCGAACCGGCGGGGCCGTACGTACCGCCCCAGGGCCCGGACGCCGGCACCGGGCCCGACGCGGCCACCCGCGGCTCCGGCACGGCCTCCGGGCGGGCGACCGCGGAGTAGGTCGTCGGGGCGTCCGGGGAGCCGGGGTAGAGCGGGTCGTCCGGGTCGTCGAGCAGCGGGCGCAACCGGCGGCGCACCTCGTCGAGCGGCATCCGTTGGTCGGGGTCCTTGACCATCAGCGCCGCGATGACCTCGGAGACCGGCCCGTACTCCCGCGGGCGGGGAACCTCTCCGTCGACCACCTCGGTGATGGTGGAGACGGGGTCGCCCTTGACGTCGTAGGGCGGGCGGCCCTCGACCGCGGCGAAGAGGGTGGCGCCCAGGCCCCAGAGGTCCGCGGCGGGGGTGACGGCGGCGCCCATCGCGACCTCGGGCGCGATGTAGGCGGGGGAGCCGAGCACGAGCCCGGCGGTGGTCATCGGCGCGTCCGAGGCGTTGCGCGCGATGCCGAAGTCGGTGAGCTTGATGCGCCCGTCGTGGGCGACGAGGACGTTCCCCGGCTTCACGTCGCGGTGCGTGATCCCCGCGCGGTGCGCGGCCCGCAGCGCCGCGGCCGTGGCGAAGCCGACGGCGGCGGCCTGCCGCTGGTTCAGCCGGCCCTGCTCGGAGATGATCGTGGCGAGGTTGCGCGACGGGACCATCTCGAGGACGACGAGCGGCTCGCCGGCCACGTCGACGACGTCGAACACCGTGATGACGTTCGGGTGCGACAGCCCGCCCAGGGCGCGCGCCTCGCGGAGCATCCGCTCGCGCATCCCGAGCGCCTCGCGCTCCGGGATCCCGCGCGGGACCTTCAGCTCCTTGACGGCCACCCGGCGGCGCAGGACCTCGTCGTACCCCGACCAGACCGTGCCCATCGCCCCGCTGCCGAGCTGCGCGGAGAGGCGGTACCGGTCGCCGACGACGCGGCCCGGCTGCTCGTCTTCCTGCGTCGACACGCGACCATTGTCGGCGACGGCCCGCACGCGCGTGCGGGCGGGTACGGCGGCCGACGACCCGGACGGGGCCTGGACCAGCACAAACGGGCACGTCACGTGACCGGGTGACGACGCTGTGCAGCCCCGTTCCCGTCGCCGAGCGGCAGGGCCGCCCGTTCGTCGCAACCTGCGACAACCGCTCGTCACGGAAAGGTTCGCCGTCCGCCGCCGGGCGCCGACCCCTCGGCGCGGATACCGGGTGAACGTCCGGTTTCGGGTTGGTACACCGCTGACCGGGTGAGCACCATGGGGCAATGCAGGACAGAGCGAAGAGCCCTCGAGGGGCGGGGTGCGCCGGTGATGTCCGGTGACCCTGCTCGAGGCGCACCCCGAGCTCGCGACCAGCGGTGACCCGGTGGTCACCGACCTCGGCGCGGGCACCGGCCCGGCCTGGCTGGACCAGTGGCTCACGGCCCACCGGTCCGACGTCGTCGCCGTCCGCCGGTCGCTGCACTCCGTACCCGAGCTCGGGCGCGACGAGCACCGGACGACCGCCCTCGTGGCGCGCCGCCTGATGGCCGCCGGCCTCGAGCCCCGCACCCTGCCCGGCGGCACCGGCCTCGTCTGCGACGTCGGCCGCGGCGACCGCTGCGTGGCCCTGCGCGCCGACCTCGACGCCCTGCCCCTCGGCGAGGAGACCGGGCTGCCGTTCGCGTCGACCGTGCCCAACGTGATGCACGCCTGCGGGCACGACGCCCACACCGCGATGGTGCTCGGCGCGGGCCTCGCGCTCGCCTCCGCGCCGTCGCTGCCCGGCCGCGTGCGGCTGGTGTTCCAGCCCGCCGAGGAGGTCCAGCCCGGCGGCGCGATCGACGTCGTGGCCGACGGCGCGATGGACGACGTCGAGCGCATCTTCGCGCTGCACTGCGACCCCCGGCTGGAGGTCGGTCGGCTCGGCACCCGGGTCGGGCCGATCACGTCGGCGTGCGACGTCGTCGAGATCCGGCTGACCTCGCCGGGCGGGCACACCGCCCGCCCGCACCTGACCGCCGACCTCGTGGAGGCGCTCGGGCTGCTCATCACGCAGCTCCCGCTGCTGCTCACCCGCCAGGTCGACCCGCGCTCGGGCACCGTCCTGGTGTGGGGCGCGGTGCAGTCCGGCGAGGCCGCCAACGCGATCCCGCAGCACGGCGTGCTGCGCGGCACGCTGCGCACCGCCGACCACGCCACCTGGACCGAGCTGGAGGACAAGTTCCGCGCGCTGGTCGCGGCCGTCCTCGCCCCGCTCGGCGTCGGGTACGTGATCGACCACATCCGCGGGGTGCCGCCGGTGGTCAACGAGGCCGTCAGCTCCGGCATGCTGCGCGATGCGGCGATCCTCACCGGCGGCCCCGAGGCGGCCGCCGACACCGAGCAGTCCAGCGGTGGCGAGGACTTCGCGTGGTACCTGGAGAAGGTGCCGGGCGCGATGGCGCGGCTCGGGGTGTGGCCCGGGGTGGGCCCGATGAAGGACATCCACCAGCCCACCTTCGACCTCGACGAACGCGCCCTCCCCTTCGGCGTCCGGGTCCTGGTGAACAGCGCCCTGCAAGCCCTGGCCTAACCCGCGAGTCGGGAGTTGTGGCGGCGCGAGTCGGGAGTTCTGGCGGCGCGAGTCGGGAGTTCTGTCTCGTGTGTCAGGGCCGCTCTCGGTGCCTGCGCGGCTGAAGGGTGCCGATCTTCCGGTTGAGAGCGAGCCCGCGCGCGCGAAAAGCGGCGTCGAGCTCGCGCTCGACGCGGCTGAGGTCACGCATGTCGGCGGCCCGGACGCGAACGACGATGTAGCCGCGGCGTTCCAGTTCGGCCTGTCGCGCCGCGTCCTCGTCCTCGCGCCCGAGGTGGGCCTCGTGGCCGTCGTACTCGACTGCGATGCGGTACTCCGGCCAGGCGTGGTCGAGAAGGAACAACACCGCGCCAGTCGCGTCGTGCACGGGCAGATTGACCTGCGGCACCGGGAAGCCCAGATCGACGAGCCGGAACAACATCCGGCTCTCGGCCGGCGAGAACGCGAGCCCGGTGGCGAGGTCCAGCAACCGCGCGGTCCTGCGGCGTCCGCGCGGGTCGCTACGGCGCGCGATCCGCTCGCCGACACGCTGCCGAAACGCCTCTCGTCCTGCGGGGTCGACTGCGGCGAGCGCCTGATCGAGGACCGCGAGCGCGTCCTGTGGTCGGTCCCGGCACAACAGGTCGGCCAGCAGACGATCGAGAACGAGGACGGGGAGCCCGTCGATCTCGACCGTGTCGTCGGACAGGTGGAGACCGTTGTGGGCCACGAGGCCGGGACGTGCGCGCAACCAGTGTCCGTACGGCACGGTGAGGTGGACAGGCAGCGGGTCGACGGCGGTGCACCCGTGGAGCCAGGTCGCCGTCCAGCCGCTGATGACGGCGACGGGTCCGGCAAAGGAGCACGCCGCCGCGGCGACGGTGTAAGGGTCTGCCGTACGGGGCCCGGGAATCAGCACACCACGCCACTGAGCATGGAGTTCGCCGGAGCCCAGCGCACCCCGCATCGCGGAGTCGCCCATCTGACGACGAACGTCGGACTTGCGGCGCGCTCCGTGGATCCCGGGTTCGGAGGTGGTCATGCACAGACGGTGCCGCCGTAGAGCGCCCATCCGTCGACGAACCTCGACGCTGTGGACAAACCCAGCGGGGTGTGGATGGATCGGAGGCCGTTCCTCGGCAATGTCGAGACGACAGTTCGGGGCTCGCGCTGCCAGAACTCGCGACTCGCGCTGTCGGATCTCGCGACTCGCGTTGTCGGATCTCGCGACTCGCGCTGTCAGATCTCGCGACCCGCGCTGTCCGAACTCCCGACTCGCGGGGCTGCCGCTTGCTACACGCTCTTCTGGCTGGGGCGGTTGCGGAGTTCGGTGACGTAGTCGTCCGGGGCGCCGGCGGCTTCCGCGGCGTCGGCGATCACGCCGAGATAGCGGGCGCTGGGGAGGCCGCCCTCGTACGCGTTGAGCACGTAGATCCAGGCGAGCACGCTGCCCTCGAGGGTCTGCACCCGCAACCTGAGCTTCTTGTGCAGCCCGAGCTCGCCCCCCTCCCAGCGGTCGAGCTGGGCGGCGTCGTGGTCCGGGACGTCGTAGAGCACGACGAAGACCTGCGACGTCGGGTCCTCGACCACGGTGGAGAGCGCGCCCTCCCAGGCGTAGTCCTCGCCGCCGAAGGTCAGGCGCCAGCCCATCAGCCACCCGGTGCCCGCCATCGGCGAGTGCGGGGCGCGCTCCTTCATCTGGCCCGGATCCATGTTCGACCCGTAGGCGGCGTACAGCGGCACGGGGGACAGGGTAACGGCGTCCGCTGCGTCCGGGTCCCTCGGGACCGCTCGGCGGACACGCGTACGGTATGAACGGGCGCCCGGCGGCGTCCGCACCGGTCGGATCGATCCAGGACCGGCCGCTCGGATCGGCTGTCTCTCGGAGGGGCGTGCGTACGGTGACCCGCATCGTGATCATGGGCGGTGGCCCCGCCGGGTACGAGGCGGCGCTGGTCGCGGCCCAGCACGGCAGCGACGTGACCGTCGTCGAGAAGGACGGCATGGGCGGCGCGTGCGTGCTGCACGACTGCGTGCCCTCCAAGACCTTCATCTCCTCCGCGGCGGTCCGCGTGGACCTGCACCGCGCCGAGGACCTGGGCGTGCTGCTCGACCGCAACACCGCCGGCGTCGACCTGCCGAAGGTCAACGGGCGCGTGAAGGGCCTGGCGCTGGCCCAGTCGGCCGACATCCGGGCCCGCGTGGCGAGCGAGGGCGTCCGGATCATCCACGGCACCGCCTGCTTCCTCGACGAGACGAGCGGCCGCCAGCCGCACACCGTCGAGGCCCGCCACCACGACGGCACCGTCGAGAAGCTGCCGGCCGACACCGTCCTCATCGCCACCGGCGCCACCCCGCGCGTGCTCGACTCCGCCCGGCCGGACGGCGAGCGCATCCTCACCTGGCGCCAGCTCTACGACCTGCCGGCGCTGCCCGAGCACCTGATCGTGGTGGGCTCCGGTGTGACGGGCGCCGAGTTCGTCTCCGCCTACGTCGAGCTGGGCTGCAAGGTCACGCTGATCTCCAGCCGGGACCGCGTCCTGCCCAGCGAGGACGCCGACGCCGCAGCCGTCCTCGAGGACGTCTTCGCCGAGCGCGGGGTCGACATCATCCCGAAGGCCCGCGCCGAGTCCGTGGTGCGCGACGGCGACGGCGTGGTCGTCACCCTCGCCGACGGCCGGGTCGTCCGCGGCTCGCGCGCGCTGATGACCGTCGGGTCCGTGCCGAACACCCGCGACATCGGCCTGGAGAAGATCGGCATCGAGCTCGACCGCGGCGGGTTCATCCCGGTCGACCGGGTCTCGCGCACGTCCGTGCCGGGCATCTACGCCGCCGGTGACTGCACCGGCCTGCTGATGCTGGCGTCGGTCGGCTCGATGCAGGGCCGCATCGCGATGTGGCACGCCCTCGGCGAGGGCGTCGCGCCGATCCGGCTGCGCACGGTGGCGTCGAACGTCTTCACCCGGCCCGAGATCGCGACCGTCGGCATCAGCCAGCGCGCGATCGACGCCGGCGAGGTCCCGGCCCGGACGGTGGTGCTCCCCCTGGCCACGAACCCGCGGGCGAAGATGCGCGGGCTGCGCCGCGGCTTCGTCAAGCTGTTCTGCCGGCCGGCGACCGGCGTGGTGATCGGCGGCGTGGTCGTGGCCCCGGTGGCGAGCGAGCTCGTCCTGCCGATCGCGATGGCGGTGCAGAACGGGCTGGGCGTCGACGACCTCGCCCACACCTTCTCCGTCTACCCCTCGCTGTCCGGCTCGATCACCGAGGCCGGCCGGCAGCTGATGCAGCACAGCGACCTGGACTGAACCGCCTCAGGGGGTTCTCGGGGTCATCCCCGATCCCGCCGCCCGCGGCGCGGCGGACCGTGGACGCATGACCACTCCCGTCCCCACCCGCGTGCCGGTCCTGCCGGTGGTCGCGGCCGGGGTCGCCGGGCAGCTCGCCGACGACCTCCTGTTCGTGTTCCTGCCCTCCTTCCCCGGCGCCGCCGCGATCCTCTCGATCGTGCTGACGGCCGGGGCGGCCCGACTGGTGACGGCGAAACTGCAGGGTGCCGCCGTGCCGCGTGCCGGGCTCGCCGTCGGCGCCGTCTCGGCGGGCGTCGGGCTCCTGCTCAGCGGGCTCGGCCTCGTCTCGATCATCGTCGCCGGCCTGACGGTGCTGGCCGGCGTCGGCGGCGCGATCCTGGGCCGCCCGGAGGTGCGCCCGCACCGGGACTGAGCCGCCCGAGCGACGGCGCCCGCGACGCGCCACCGCGCACGGACCGGCGACCAGGACGGGCCGCCCCGCACGACGATGCCCAGGACGCGGCGCGACCCGCACGACGGCGCCCGCGACGCGCCGCCCCGCACGACGGCGCCCGCGACGCGCCGCCCCGGACGACGGCGCCCGCGACGCGCCGCCCCGCACGACGGTGCCCGCGACGCGCCGCCCCGAACGACGGCGCCCCCGGCGGACGGTGTCCACCGGGGGCGCCGGGTCGGCTCAGCCCGTCGCGGCGAGGCCGGGGCCGGGCGCCGTGCGGCACGACGCGAGGACGCACGCCTCGGCCGCCCGCGCGGGCCGGATCGGGGACGCCGCGGCGGAGAGGCTCCCCGCGAACGGCCACTCACCGGCGAAGCGCTGCAGGTACCAGTAGACGAACAGGTAGTCCTGCGTGTCGTGCTCCGCGACGAACACCGCGCGGCCGGGAAGCCGCTCCAGCCAGCGGGCGTAGGCGATCGTCGCGAGGGCCGGCGGACGCGCGGCCCGCCGGGTGGCGAGCCAGTCCCCGGCCCGGGTGCGCCAGTCCTGCAGTGACGCCGGGTGCAGGGTGGCGCCGGGCAGCTCCCGCAGGTTCGCGGTGAACGTCCCGGTCGGGACCCCGTCGGCGCGGTGGGCCGCCGAGGTCAGGGTGAGCAGGGAGTGCGGACCCGGGATGGGCCCGTCGGTGTGGATGTGGGTCGTGACGAACACGGTCGTCGGGTCGGACGGGATGTCGGGGGGCATGACGGATCCTGGTTCTCGAGGCTGTCGAGGACGTGCCCGCGACGAGGTGGCCTCGTGTCGGGCGGGATCCGCGGCGCGGGGTCCTGGCCGCGTGGCGGAGGGACCGGGCCCCGTGGGGTGATCACACGGGTGCGTGTCGGGCGCTGTGTACTTGTGCAGCGCAGGCGCGCCGAACACGGTCGAACCTGGCGCTCCGGAGTCAACCCGACGCGCAGGGCGACGTCAATCCGTGATCAGCAGATCCGGCGCACCGGACCGCGCCGCGAGCCGGGCCGCGGCCGGCCCGGAACCGCCGCAGCGGACGTGCTCCAGGCCGAGTCCGGCGGCGACGAAACGCAGCACGGCACCCAGCGCGGTCGCGGTCATGCCCCGGCCGCGGGCACGCTCCAGTGCCCAGCAGGTGATCTCGGGGGTGCCGGTGTCGAGCCCGGTCAGCGCGATCTCGCCGAGCATCTCACCGGTCGTCGGCTCGGCGACCGCCCACGAACACCCCGTGCCCGACGACCACTGCGCGGCCCGGAGCCGGACGTGCGCCCGCGCGTCGGGCACGCCGGCCTCGACGAGGGCGGGGACGTCGGTGATCCGGTCGTCGGCGCGCAGCGCACGCAGGTACCAGGTCCCGGCGTTGATCTCGACGGGTTCCATCGGCGCGGGGCCGGGCTGCCGGGCGCCCCGCGAGGGACGCCCGGCAGCCGCGGTTCAGTCCTTGATCTCGCAGACGACGGTGCCCTGCGAGATGGAGGAGCCGGCCTCGGCGGACAGCCCGGTGACGGTGCCGGCCTTGTGCGCGGTGACCGGGTTCTCCATCTTCATGGCCTCGAGGACCACGATCAGGTCGCCCGCGGAGACGGTGTCGCCCTCGGAGACCGCGACCTTGATGATCGTGCCCTGCATCGGCGCGGTGACGGCGTCGCCGGAGGCCTTGGCCCCGCCACCGCCCCCGCCGCGCTTGCGCGGCTTCGCCTTCGCCGCACCGCCCGCGGCGCCGCCCCCGCCGCCGAAGGAGATGTCACCGGGCAGCGAGACCTCGACGCGCTTGCCGCCGACCTCGACCACGACGCTCTGCCGCGGCGCGGCCTCCTCGTCGGCCTCGCTCGCGCCGGTGAACGGCTCGACGGTGTTGTTCCACTCGGTCTCGATCCAGCGGGTGTGGACGGTGAAGTCCTCCTCGCGGTCGGCCGCGAAGGCCGGGTCGGACACGACGAGCCGGTGGAACTCCAGCACGGTGGCCATGCCGCCGACCTGGAACTCCGCCAGCGCCCGCCGCGAGCGCTCGAGGGCCTGGTTGCGGTCGGAGCCGGAGACGATCAGCTTGGCCAGCAGCGAGTCGAACTGCCCGCCCACGACCGAGCCGGCCTCCACCCCGGCGTCGACGCGCACACCCGGGCCGGCCGGGTAGGCGATCGTCTCCACGGTGCCCGGCGCCGGCAGGAAGTTGCGGCCGGCGTCCTCGCCGTTGATCCGGAACTCGATGGAGTGCCCGCGGGGCTCCGGGTCGTCGAGCAGGTTGAGCTCCTTGCCCTCGGCGATGCGGAACTGCTCGCGCACCAGGTCCAGCCCGGAGGTCTCCTCCGAGACGGGGTGCTCGACCTGCAGCCGAGTGTTGACCTCGAGGAAGGTGATCAGCCCGTCCTGGCCGATGAGGAACTCGACGGTGCCGGCGCCGTAGTAGCCGGCCTCCTTCACGATCGCCTTGGAGGCGTCGTAGAGGGTCTTGCGCTGCTCCTCGGTGAGGAACGGCGCCGGGGCCTCCTCGACGAGCTTCTGGAAACGGCGCTGCAGCGAGCAGTCGCGGGTGCCGACGACGATGACGTTGCCATGGGTGTCGGCCAGCACCTGGGTCTCGACATGGCGCGGCTTGTCCAGGTAGCGCTCGACGAAGCACTCGCCGCGCCCGAACGCGGCGGTCGCCTCGCGCACCGCCGACTCGTAGAGCTCGGCGATGTCCTTCTCCTCGCGCGCGACCTTCATGCCGCGCCCCCCGCCGCCGAACGCCGCCTTGATCGCGACGGGCAGGCCGTGCTCCTTGGCGAACTCGATCACCTCGTCCGCACCCGACACCGGGTCGGCGGTGCCGGGGACCAGCGGGGCGCCGGCGCGCATCGCGATGTGCCGGGCGGTGACCTTGTCGCCGAGGTCGCGGATCGACTCCGGCGACGGCCCGATCCAGGTGATCCCGGCGTCGATCACGGCCTGGGCGAACTCGGCGTTCTCCGACAGGAACCCGTAGCCGGGGTGGATAGCGTCGGCCTCGGCCTGCTTGGCCGCGCCGATGACCTTGTCGATGTCGAGGTAGGACTCGGCAGCGGTGGTGCCGCCCAGGGCGTACGCCTCGTCGGCCAGACGCACGAACAGTGCGTCCCGGTCCGGCTCGGCGTAGACCGCGACACTGGCAAGGCCCGCGTCCCGTGCGGCCCGGATCACCCGCACGGCGATCTCCCCGCGGTTGGCGACGAGAACTTTGCGCAGTTCAGGCACGTTCGGTCTCCTCGTGGCTCGCGGCCGACCCCCGTTGCGTCGGCGCGTTGGTTACCGCGGAGTCTAGGAGTTCACCCAGCGAACACCGAACGCGAGCGGATGTGGCATCCGTCATCGAACGGTCACGGCTGACCGTCTCTCCGCGCCGGAGCTTCCCCGGGGGGAGACGACGAAACGTGGATCAGCGCCGCAGCAGGCCGCGGAGCCGGGCGATCGGCCGCCGGTGGGGCGGCCGGACGCCGTCGTACCGGAGGACGCGTTCGCGGTCGGCGAGCTCGCGGCGGGCGCCCTCGGTGAGCCGGCCCGCCGCCCGGGCGGCCAGGGCGACGTCCCAGCCGTCGCGCAGCGCCCCCGCGACCGGACGCCCGGCGAGCACGCTGCAGGCGAAGCGGGCCCAGTCCGGGCCGAGTCCGGCGGCGAGCAACGGCCAGGCGGTGGCGGCCTGTCCGGACCGCTTGCGCAGCAACGCCTCCCGCGTCGCGGCCAGCCGGTCGGCCGCGAAGCCGGGCGGGTCCGGGGCGCCGTCGACGAGGGCCGCGACCAGGGCCGCCTGCCGGGCTGCGAGGTCGCCCGCGGGACCGTTCGCTCCGGCGTTCACCGGACCGGCTCCAGCCACGCCGCCGCCGCGATCGCGGTGAGCTCCCCGTGCAGCTCGGCGGCAGGGGGGTGGCGACCGTCCCGCTCCAGCATCACGGCCGGGGCGGCCCCCCGCTCGCGGACCTCCTCGAGCAGGGCCAGCACGGCCGGCGGGACCGGGTCGAGGTGGGTGTCGTGGTAGAGCCCGAGCGGATCGTCGGGGTGCACCGCCCCGCCCGCGACGTGCACGTACGCCACCCGATCGAGCGGCATCCGGTCGAGCACGGCCGACGGGTCCTGCCCGCGGTTGCGGGCGTTGGCGTAGACGTTGGCCACGTCGAGCAGCAGCAGCGCGCCGGTGCGGTCGAGCAGCTCGGTGAGGAAGTCGCCCTCGGCGTACTCGTCCTCGGGCCAGTCGAACAGCGCCGCGATCGGCTCCAGCGCGAGCGGGACCTCCAGCTCGGCCTGCGTGCGGCGGACCCCGCTCACCAGCACGTCGAGCGCCTCGCGGGTGCGCGGCACCGGCAGCAGGTGCCCGGCCTCGCGGCCGCCGGCCTGGACGAACGCGACGTGCTCGCTCACCAGCGGCGCGTCGAGCGCCCGGGCGCAGGCGGCCAGGTGGGCGACCCGGCCCGGGTCGACACCCCCCGCGTCGCCCAGGCCGAGCCGCACCCCGTGCGGGATCACCGGGATCCCGCGCTCCCGCAGGTCCGTCACCCCTCGAGACGGACCTGCAGGCGGACGGCCGGGGTGCCGGAGGTCGAGCGACTCCGCGATCACCTCGCAGAACCCGAGCCCGGTCACCCCCGCCACGACCCCGGCGATCTCGGGTCGCCAGCCGACGCCGAGGCCGGCCACCGGCGACGCCCCGACGGTCCGGGCCGCGACGAGCCGCGGACGGTCAGCCCCCGCAGCCACCGCCGCCTCCACCACCGCAGCCGCCCCCGCCGCCGCAGCTGCTGCCCCCGCCGTCACCGCCGCCGAAGGCCCAGCTGCTGCTGCCGCCGGAGTCGGAGTAGCCGCCGCTCCACCCGCCGGTCGCGGCCGCGGCCTTCTGCGCCGCCAGCTCGTCGGCGAACGCGGGGTCCGACGCCCACAGGGCGCCGATCCCGAAGATCCCGACGCCGAGCGCCGCGGCACCGGCGCCGTGCGCGACCCAGTCCGGCTTCATGCCCGGCGACAGGTCGGAGTGCTTCTCGCGCAGGAACTCCAGTGCCGCCTGCCCGGCGACCGAGCGTTGCGGCACGCGGACCACGAGCACCAGCCCGACCACGGCGGCGACGACGGTGCCGGCCACGAGGAAGCCGACCGGCCGGGTGTTGGCCACCCCGGCGACGATCCGGACCAGCCCGAACACGGCCACCGCGAGCATCCAGCCGCCGATCCGGCGGATCCGGTCGCGCTGGGCCCCGGACAGCAGGAGCTGCTCGGCGACCAGCCGCGCCGGGATGGCGTCGAGCGCCGCGGCGACCTGGCCGTGGTAGCGCAGCCGGTGCTGCGCGGTGGGTGCGACGGCCGTCGCGTGGATCGCCCGCTCGAGCTCGGTGGCCCGGGTCTCCGGCCGGCCGACGGCCTGGACCAGGCCGCGCCCGGCGGTCGCGACCGTGCCGGACAGGTGCATCGCGCTGAGTGCGGACCAGACGGCCAGCTCCGGGCCGCCGTGCAGGTAGGCCGCGTCCTGGGGCCGGCCCGAGAGCGGCGCGGCCCGGTCCGCGGCCGAGGTGCGCCCGGCGCCGGCGCCGGCGACACGGCGGCGTGCCCGCACCGCGGCGACGAGCACCACGAGGGCGAGGACCACGTAGAGGAACAGGAAGGTGGGGCCATCGATGCCCCAGGTGTCTCCCGGTGCGGCGAGGACCGCCATCACGACCACCCCCCGGTCGGTCGTCCTGTGGGACGAGGACAGCATGGGGGTGGCCAGGCCACTGCGGAACGTTCTTGACGAAGGCTTAGGATTTCCGGGCCCGGCCCCGCGAACGCGGGCTCAGGCCGCGACGGCCGCGCGCACCTGCTTCTTGATCCGCGCCAGCATCGCCGCCATGCCCCGGATCCGCAGCGGGCTCACGGCCTGCGTGAGACCGAGCGCCGTGTAGAAGTCGTCCGGCACCGCGAGCACCTCGCTCGCCGGCTCGCCGTCCAGCCCGGTGTGCATGATCCCGGCGAAGCCGCGCGTGGTCGGGGCCTCGGGCGGCGCCGAGAAGAACAGGTGCACGCGCCGGTCCTCGTCGTCGTCGACCTCGACGGCGAGGAACAACGGCGACTGGCACTCGTGCACCTGCTCCATCGAGTCCGCCGCGTCGGCGTAGCGCTCGGGGAGGTCGGGGAGCTCCTGGCTGAGCTCGAGGAGGAGCTGGAGACGGTCCTTCGGACCGACCGCCTCGAAGTCCTCGACGAGCTCCGCCAGGGCGGGGGGAAGGCTCACGACGAACCCTTCACGGCGCCCTTGTCCACGGCGCCCTTCTCCGTGCCCTGCACGATCGGGACCCGCACCGAGTTGCCCCACTCGGTCCAGCTGCCGTCGTAGTTGCGGACCCCCTCGAAGCCGAGCAGGTAGGACAGCACGAACCAGGTGTGGCTGGAGCGCTCGCCGATGCGGCAGTAGGCGATGGTCGGCGAGTCCTTGGCCAGGCCCTGCTCGTCCTCGTAGATCTCGGCGAGCTCCCTGCGGGACTTGAACGTGCCGTCCTCGTTCGCCGCGCGGGCCCACGGCACGCTCGACGCACCGGGGATGTGGCCGCCGCGGACCGCGCCCTCCTGCGGGTAGTCCGGCATGTGCAGCAGCTCGCCCGAGTACTCGCCCGGCGACCGCACGTCGACGAGCTGGCCGCCGAGGTGGCCCAGCACGTCCTCCTTGAAGGCGCGGATCGCGATGTCGTCCCGCTCCACGATCGGGTACTCGACCGCCCTGGGCTTCGGCTGCTCGGTGGTCAGCTCGCGGCCCTCGGCGACCCACTTGGTGCGCCCGCCGTCGAGGATCCGGACGTCCTCGTGGCCGAACAGCCGGAACACCCAGAGCGCGTAGGTGGCCCACCAGTTGTTGCGGTCGCCGTAGAACACCACCGTGGACTCGCGCGCGATGCCGCGCTCCCCGCACAGCTTCGCGAAGGCCTCGGGGTCGACGTAGTCCCGGGTCACCGGGTCGTTCAGCTCGGTGTGCCAGTCCACCTTCACGGCGCCGGGGATGTGGCCGGTGTCGTAGAGCAGCACGTCCTCGTCCGACTCGACGACGACGAGGTCCGGGTCACCCAGGTGTTCGGCCAGCCAGGCGGTGGTGACCAGCCGCTCCGGGTGGGCGTACTCGGCGAACTTCGGGTCCGGGTCAGTGGGAGCCATGACCGCGAGCGTAGTCCGGCGAGAGACGGGTGGGTCGGCGCCGGACGTCAGTCCTCCGGGGGAGTTGTCCACAGGTCGGTCGGGGAGATCCCCAACGAGCCCAGCAACCGCCGCACCAGCGGCAGGCTGATCCCGATGACGTTCGACGGGTCGCCGTCGATCCCGTCGACGAACCAGCCGCCGAGCCCGTCGAGGGTGAAGGCGCCGGCGACGACGAGCGGCTCGCCGCTCGCCAAGTAGGCCTCCAGCTCGGCGTCGGTCGGCGTGCCGAACCGGACGGTCGTGGTCGCGTGCCCCTCGGCGACCCGCTCGATCTCCCCGTCGACGACGTGCAGGACCGCGTGCCCGGTCACCAGGTCCCCGGTCCGCCCGGCCATCGCCTTCCACCGCGTGCGGGCGGTGTCGACGTCGTGCGGCTTGCCGACCAGCTCGCCGTCGATGAGCAGCATCGAGTCGCAGCCGATCACGACGGTGTCGTCGGCCGTCCCGTCGAGCGTCCGGGCGACGGTCGTGGCCTTCGCCCCGGCGAGCGTGGTCACCTTCTCGGCCGGCGGGGCGCCGGGGATCGCGGCGAGCAGGGCGTCCTCGTCGACGTCGGAGACCCGGACGTGGGGATCGAGACCGGCCGCGCGCAGGACGGACAGCCGGGCGGGGGAGGCGGAGGCGAGCACCAGACGCACGCGCCGACTCTAGGTGCGCCTCCGGCGCTCCGCGCGGCCCGTGGTGCCGCACCCCCGCCGCGGCGAGTCGCGGGTCAGCCGCCCACGAGCCCGTGCCGGTAGGCGTAGCGGACGGCCTGGGCCCGGTCGCGCAGCCCGGCCTTGGCGAACAGGTGGTTCACGTGGGTCTTCACGGTCGCCTCGCCGACCACCAGGCGGCGGGCGATCTGTTGGTTGGACAGGCCCTCGGCGATGAGCGTGAGCACCTCCGCCTCGCGCGGGGTGAGCCCGTCGGGCAGGGCGTCCGGTGCCGGTTCCGGCGCGGGCGCGGCCCCACCGACGAGTCGGGCGGCGGCGACCGGGTCGAGGGTGGTCTGACCGTCGGCGGCCGAGCGGAGCGCCCGGCCGATGGCCTCGGCGTCGGCGTCCTTGGAGAGCCAGCCCACGGCCCCCGCGCGCAGGGCGGGGACCACCGCCTCGTCGTCGACGTACGTCGTGAGGACGACGACCGCGGTGCCCGGGTGCTCGGCCCGGACCCGGCGGGTGGCCTCGACGCCGTCGACGCCCGGCATCCGCAGGTCCGTGAGCAGCACGTCGGGCGCGTGCTCGGCGACCAGCTCCACCGCGGCCGCGCCGTCGGCGGCCGCGCCCACGACCTCGATCCCGGGCAGCAGGCCGAGCAGGGTGACCAGGCCGTCCCGGACGATCCGCTGGTCGTCGGCCAGCACCACCCGCAGGGTCATGGCGCCACCGGGACGGTGAGCCGCACCCGCCATCCGTCCTCCGTCGGTCCCGCGTCCAGCCGGGCGCCGACCAGTGCCGCCCGCTCGGCCATCCCGACCAGACCGTAGCCGCCGGTACCCGGGTCGGGCCGCGTCCCGGTCACGTCCGTCACCTCGAGCTCGACCTCCCCGTCCACCTGCCCCAGGCGCACCGTGACCGGGGCGCCGGGAGCGTGCCTGCGCGCATTGGACAGCGCCTCCTGCGTGGTCCGGACGAGGGTGTCGAGGGCCTCGGCGGACACCTCGGGCAGGTCGTCGGCCAGGTCGAGGGTGGCGCCGGGATGGTCGGCGGCGAGCGCCCGCAGCGCGGTGGGGAGGTCGACCGGCCCGCTGCGCAACGCGTGCACGGCCCGCCGCGCCTCGGCCAGGCCCTCCGTCGCGAGCCGGTGCGCCCGCTCGACCTGCGCGACCGTGTCCGCCGGGGCGCCGTCCCGCTGCAGCATCAGCCGCGCCCCCTGGAGCTGCACCGCGAGCGCGGAGAGCGAGTGCGCGAGGACGTCGTGCAGGTCCCGGGCGATCCGCGCGCGCTCGGCCAGCGCCGCGGCGCGGGCGTGTTCCTCGGTCGCCCTGGTCTCGGCGGCGCGGGCGAGCTCCTGCTCCTCCGCGCGGCGGCGCGCGTCCCGCCGGCTCATGCCGATCAGCATCACGCTGACCAGCCCCAGCGTGACCAGCAACGACGGCACGAGCTCGCCGTTCGCGATCGTGAGGGCGAGGGTGAGCGACGTGGCGGCGGTGAGCGCGACGGCCGGCCAGCGGGACAGGCGCGCGCCCGCCGCGCCGACCGCGACGAAGCAGAAGGTGACGGACGTGGACCAGGTCCCCGCCAGGACGCTCAGCACGCAGCCGCCGGCCGCCGTCGCGACGAGCCCGGCGGCGTCCCAGGCCGGCCGCTCGATCCGGGCCGCCATGACCACCCAGCCGAGACAGGCCACCGCCGTGGCCGCGATGGCGAGCGGCGTGACCGGCAACCGCGGCTGCCCGAGATAGGCCGCGGCCACGACGATCGGCAGCCAGACGAGGGCCGCGGCCCGCCGCAGGGCGGAGGGCCGCGACCCCGGGCCGGCCGCGTCGAGGATCACCCCCCGATCCTCGCGTGCGGGGTCCCGGCCCCGTCAACGGTCGTCACCGTGGTGGCCCGTGCACGCAGCACCCAGCCCTGCACCAGCAGGCTCAGGCCGAGGGAGGCGAGCAGCGTCGCCGACGCCAGGGCGCCCGCGCCGAGCCGGATGGCGAGCAGGTCCAGCCCGATCCGCAGCCCGATCGTCAGGACCCACAGCGCCAGGGTGACCGCGCCGCCGCGCTGGTGCAGCACGCCGTCGCGCACGAACAGCCGCACCGACCGGCCGCGCAGCACCCCGAGCCCGACGACGAGGAGCAGCTCGGCGCCCGTCAGCGCCAGCCCGGCCGTGGTCACCGGCGGGTGCGCCTGGAGGAGCGTCAGCACGCCGAGCACCGTCAACACCAGCGGCACGAGCATCGTGCGCCGGGCCGTGACGGGCCGGTCGGCCAGCTGGCGGGTGACGACCCAGACGAGCAGCGCCGCGACGACGAGGGCGGTGACCAGGGGGTTCCCCGAGACGAAGTCCATGCCCGGAGCCTGCTCGGGAAGCCGGCGCAGGTCGTCGGCCCGCGGGTCGAACCCGGGTGGAGCCGCGGCTCCACCCGGGGGTGGAGCCGCTCGCGATCAGCCGGCGATCTCCGCCACGACCGGCTCCGCCTCCGCCACGGGCGCCCCCTCGCGGACGGACCGGGCGATCGTCGGGTCGTCGAAGGAGGTGTCCTTGATCTTCTTCACGAACTCGTGCCGCAGCCGGGCGTAGCCGAACCGGTCGTCGAACATGTCCCGGCTCATCTCGGCCAGCTCCTGGACCCGGTAGGTCTCCAGGGGCCGGCGGAGCTCGTCGGCCTCGCGGGCCGCCTGCTTGGCGGCCAGGGCCGCGGCGTACCCGTCGCCGGTGGCGAGCCGGACGGCGTGCTCGACGACCTGCGCGTCGAAGGCCGCACGGTCGCCCTCGAGCACCTCGTCGACCAGGCCGGTGCGCAGTGCCTCGGCCGCTCCGACCGGCAGGCAGTCGCGGGTGAACCGCACGGCGTCGGCCAGGCCGACCCGCCGCGGCAGCGCGTAGGTCCAGTACTCCGAGCCGGTCAGGCCCATGTTCCGGTAGTGCGGGTTGAGCACCGCGCCGCGGCGCAGCAGCACCGTGTCGGCGCCGAGGGCCATCATCACGCCCCCCGCGCCCGCCGGTCCGCCGACCGCGGTCACCACGAGCTGCGAGGTGCAGGTGAGCAGCTCGCGGCACACGTCGTTGATCGCGTTGATGTTCCGCCAGCTCTCCACCGTCCCGTCGGGCCGGCCCTCGGCGACGTTCAGATGGATGCCGTTGGAGAAGATCTCGCCGCCCTCGAAGACGAGGACCTTCGTGTCCTGCGCGGCCGCGTGCCGCAGCGCGGCGGCGACCCGGTGGCCCTGGGCCGCGGACATGGCGCCGTTGTACAGGTCGGCGCGCACGATGCCGACACAGCCGTCGGGGCCCACGCGCCGGTAGCTGATCTCGCGGTAGCCGTCCGACGGACCGGTCGGCCGCTCCAGCGACTCCGGGACCTCGTCCAGCGCGCCCTCGAGCGCCGCGCCCAGCACCGTGGCGGCGGACAGCTTCACCCCGCCCGGGGGGCGGGCGTGCCCGATCCACACCGCCCCGTCGCCGGTCCGCACGAGGAGCGCGCCGTGCCGGCGCAACGCGATCGAGCCGGGCGCGCCCGGGGTGGCCGAGCCGCGGTGGGCGTCGAACACCGAGAGCGCGACGCCGGCGATCTCCGAACGCACGCCCGGGGCCCCGTCGCCGGCCCGCACGCGGCGCAGCACGTGGTCGGTCGGGTCCTCCCAGGAGAAGGCCCGGTCGGTCTGCTTCATGGTCGGCCGCAGGCGCCCGATCACGGCGTCGCCGAACGACTCGACGGGGGGCGGCGTGAACGTCGGGTCCTGCGCCTTGGCCAGGACTTCGCGCGCCAGCTCCACGGCGGCGTCGGCGACGGGTCCGTTGTAGACGGCGGACTTGCGGGGCGGCTCCGCCGGCATCGGGAAGGTCCGCGTGCCCCAGATGGGCCCGGCGTCCATCTCCTCGACGGCCTGCAGCGCGGTGACCCCCCACACGGGCTCCGCGTCCGTGATCGCCCAGTCGATCGACGACGGGCCACGGTCGCCCAGCGGGCCCGGGTGGATCACCACGACGCGATGCTCCCGCCACACGTCCTCGGGCACCCGCTCCTTCAGGAACGGGCAGAGCACCAGCTCGGGGCGCGTGGTCTCGACGGCCTTGCGGATCGCGGCCTCGTCGTGGGCCAGGCGGACGTCGAGGTGGTGCCCGTCCTCGCGGAGCTCGGTCCAGACTCGCTGGGTCAGCCCGTTGTAGGACGAACAGAGCAGCAGGATTCTCACGTACTTCTCCGGGTGATCGACCAGTGGGGGAGCACTGCCGACCGGGCGCCGCTCTGCGCCGCGGTCTCCACGATCGCGCGCCGGTTGCCCCCCGGTGCCACACGTGGACCGCAAGGCACGTTACCTCGATCGAGACCGTGATCGACTACGCCGAACGGCCGAGAAGATCAAGTCCGGCCGGAGGTACCCGATCCCGGGGCGAGAACGTCGTCGCAGGTGGTCATGGGTGCGGCGGGCTCGGGCTTTCGCACGTCGACACGCCGAAGTGGACGCA
Source organism: Pseudonocardia kujensis (assembly GCF_021283305.1). Lineage (GTDB taxonomy): Bacteria > Actinomycetota > Actinomycetes > Mycobacteriales > Pseudonocardiaceae > Pseudonocardia > Pseudonocardia kujensis. Next base: position 22,786 of record NZ_JAJSOK010000051.1, on the reverse strand, counting down.
GCGCGTCGCCGAACGGTCACTTCCGGTGCCTCGTGCGCTGGTCCCAAGGGGTGAATTCGCCGCGCTCCGGCGTCAGGTGACCACGCCGGGTGGCCGTCGCGGTGCTCCGGCCCCGCACGCGTCCGAAGGGTCTATCGACCGCCTCCGCGGGCTCACAGGGACCGGGTCCAGCGACCGTCCCGGGTGATCTCTCGCCGAATGAACCTCTTTCGCGGCGAGTGGTCGACAGTCTGAGCCCGGCGGTCGCAACGGGCCCGAGCCGGGCACGGCACTGTGCCGAACGGACCCGTCTCGTGCACCCCGGGGAGGGGCGAAAGGCCCGGATTCCGCGCCGATCGGCATTCTCGACGCCGTCGATCATGGCTTTCCACCCGATCGAGTCATGCCCGAGACACGCTCCGTGTACCTTCCGCCGTCGACGCGTGCGTAGTTCGTCGGGCCCCGACCCGATCGGACGACCGACCGGGCGGAGCCGGGGCCGAGAGTGAGCGGCCCGCCGGTGGCGCGCGCGCCGAGCCGGACGAATGCGACCGAGAGGGTGGGTGGCCGACGAATGACGAGGCTGCTGGACTGGCTGCCACGCGGCAACACGCTCGACGAGGCGTCGTTCCGCAGGCGCCACCGACTGCTGCAGTGGATCCTGGCAGCGCACGTCCCCGTGCTGTTCCTGTTCGGGTGGCTGCTGGACAACCCGCTGGGCCTGGTGCTCGGGGCCGGCATCGCCCCCGTCGTCGTGCTCCTGCTGGTCGGGCACTTCGTGAACGCGAAGCGGGTCGCGGCCTCGTGCATCAGCGCCGGGCTGGTGTGGTGCTCGATCACGCTCGTGGCCGTGACGCACGGCACGATCGAGTCGCACTTCCACTTCTTCATCATCATCGGCTTCATCGCGCTGTACCAGGACTGGGTGCCGTTCCTCTGGAACATCCTGCTCACCGGGGTGTCGCACGGCATCGGGACGCTCTTCTGGCCGACGCTGATCTTCAACCACCCCGCGGCGCAGCGTGACCCGTGGCTGTGGGCCGGCATCCACGCCGGCGCGGTGCTCTTCGCGTGCGTCGGCATGGTGATCTTCTGGCGGATCACGGAGGACGAGCAGCACGAGAAGGAGGAGCTCGGCCGCGAGCTCGTGCGCGCCGACGCCGAGATCGGCCGCCGGCAGTTCACCTCGGACATGCTCGTCAACCTGGCCCGGCGCAACCAGTCGATGCTCTACCGGCAGCTGGACATCATCAACCAGCTCGAGGAGAAGGAGCAGGACCCCGACGCGCTCTCCGAGCTGTTCAAGCTCGACCACCTCGCCACCCGCGTCCGGCGCAACGCCGAGAGCCTGCTCGTCCTCTCCGGCGAGCAGCCGCCCCGCGTGTGGTCGGCCCCGGTGTCGATGCGCGACGTCGTGCGCGCCGCCATCGCCGAGACCGAGGACCTCGAGCGGGTCGAGTTCTCCGTCGACGACCGGATCGCGGTCGCGGGCCACAGCGTCGCCGACCTGACCCACCTGCTGGCCGAGCTCACCGAGAACGCCGTGCGGTTCTCCCCGCCGGACACCGCCGTCACGATCCGCAGCCGCCCGCAGCGCGCCGAGATCGGCGGCCAGGTCCTCACGATCGAGGACTGGGGCGTCGGCATGCCCGCCGACGAGCTGGCCGCGGCCAACGAGATGCTCATCCGGCCGCGCGACGTCGACCTGTCGGTGTCGCAGCGCCTGGGCTTCCACGTGGTCGCCCGGCTCGCGGCGCGCCACGGCATCGAGGTCTCGCTGTCCACCACGCCCGGTTCCGGGCTGACCGCGGTCGTCATCCTCCCCGCGGCGCTGTTCGTGTCCGACCCGCAGGCCGGCCCGCACGCGGGCATCGGCAGCGGGCCGGAGCAGACCCGGCGCGCGACCGCCGTCCACGAGCAGCCGCCGGCGGAGCACGCCCAGCGTGCCCAGGCGACCGCGACCGTCGAACGCAGTCCGCTCCCCGGTCTCGCGGCCGCGACCGCCCCGGCCTGGACACCGCCGTCCTCGCCTTCGCCGTCACCGGCGGCTCCCGCGACGCGGTCGACCCCGGCCCGGCCGGCCCCGGCCGCCCGCCGTGGCGCCCCGACGCCGTCGGTCTCCTCGCCGGCCACCCCGGCGGCGCTGCCGGTCAGCCGGCCCACCCCGATCCCGGCCGCCCAGGGCGGGAACTGGTCGGGCTGGTGGGACCCGGCGCCCGCGGACCGCGTCCCCGGGTCTCCCGGCGACGACGCCGGCCGGAACGGCAACGGCCACGCCACGAACGGGCACGACGGCCCGAACGGCCTCGGCGTGCCCGGCGGCGGCCCGAACGGCAGCGGTCGCCACGGGAACGGGCCCAACGGCAGCGCCCACGCCGGCAGCGCCCACGCCGGCAGCGCCCACACCGGCAACGGCCTCGGCGGGAATGGCCTCGGCACGAACGGCCTCAGCGGCAACGGTCACAACGGCAACGGTCACAACGGCAACGGTCACAACGGCAGCGGTCGCAACGGCCACGCCCTCCTCGGGGGCGACGGCGCCGCGTTCCCCGGCGGTCCGGCGACCATCGGCAGCACGGGGGTGAACGGCATCGACGGGCACACCGGCAACGGGCACGCCGACGGCTCCGGCCCCGACCGTCACGCCACCGACCGGCCGGCCCGCACCGACGGCACGGCCCGAGCCGACGGCCCCGTCGGCCGGACCGGCGATGCGGAGGCCCCGGACGCCACCAGGGTCCCGATCCCGACCCCGCGACCGGCCCCGGCCGAGAGCTCGCGGCCCCCGGCCACCGGGTCCAGCGGCCTGCGGCGCCGGGTTCCACAGGCGTCGCTCGCCCCCGAGCTGCGCGGCGGCTCGGCCGAGCCGGCCGCACCGGCGGCCCCGGCCGCCCCGGCCACGCCCAGCGCCGACGCCGCCCACGCACTGTCCCGTTACCAGGCCAGCCGGCAGGCCGCTCAGGCCGTCGCCGACCAGGCCCCCGACGGGTCGCACGACCATCACGTCACCGACAGGAGGACCAACCCGTGAGCACGTCGACCGGCCGGCTGGACTGGCTGCTCGTGGAGTTCACCCGGGACGTCCCGGGCGTCGTCAACGCCGTCGTCGTCTCCGGCGACGGGCTGCGCCTCGCCTCCTCGCCCGGGGTCGGCGAGGCCCTGGGCGACCAGCTGTCGGCCGCGGCCTCCGGCCTCGTGAGCCTGGCCAACGGGACCGCCCAGCTGCTGGGCTCCGGCGCGGTCAGCCAGACCATCCTCGAGATGGAGGGCGGCTACCTCTTCGTCACCGCGGTCAGCCGCGGCGCGACGCTCGCGGTGCACGCGGAGCGCGCCTGCGACATCGGCATGATCGGGTACGAGATGACCCTGCTGGCGTCGCGGGTCGGCCACGCGCTGACCCCGGCGCCACGCACGCCGGCGGGCCGCTGAGGTGCGGGACGGCACAGCGGACGACCCCGCCCCGAGACGGGGCGGCCGGGTCGTCCCGGTCTACGCGGTCACCGGCGGGCGGACCCGCTCGGCCGGCAAGGAGCTGCCCGTCGAGGCGCTCGTGACGGTCACGCACACGGGCCGGCACGCGGCCGACCTGCAGCTGGAGTACCGGACGATCCTCGGGCTCGCCGCGGCCCCGGTCTCGCTGGTCGAGATCGGCGCCGCCCTGCAGGTGCCGGTGGGTGTGGCGCGGGTGCTGGTCGGCGACCTCGCCGACGCCGGCTACGTGGCGGTGCACCTGCCGCAGGTCGGGGGCGACGGCGTCCCCGGCCCCGAGATCCTGGAGAGACTGTTGGAGGGGCTTCGTGCGCGATCGGGGTGAGCTCTACCCGCTGAAGATCCTCGTGGCCGGTGGCTTCGGGGTGGGCAAGACGACCTTCGTGCGGTCGTTGTCGGAGATCCCGCCGCTGCTCACCGAGCAGACGATGACCGCCGCGTCGGTCGGCGTCGACGACACCGTCGCGGTGCCGGACAAGACCACCACGACGGTGGCGATGGACTTCGGCCGGATCACGGTCGACGAGTCGCTGATCCTCTACCTGTTCGGCACGCCCGGGCAGTCCCGCTTCTGGTTCATGTGGGACGAGCTGGCGCGCGGTTCGGTCGGCGCCGTCGTCCTGGTCGACCTGCGGCGGGTCGACGAGTGCTTCCCGGCCATCGACTACTTCGAGGACCGGCGGATCCCGTACGTCATCGGGGTCAACCGGTTCCCGGGGTCGGACGCGCACAGCGAGGCCGACGTGCGCGACGCGCTCGCGCTCGCACCGGAGACACCGGTGCTGTGGATGGACGCCCGCGAGGCCGACTCGAGTCTCCGGTCGCTGGTGGCGCTGGTCGAGCACGCGCTGTCGCGCACGGCCGTCGCGGGCTGACGCGCCGGGGTCTCCGGCGCGCGTCTTCGGTCACGGACCCCGCTCCTCGGCGACCGGGCTCCCACCCTCCTCGGGTGGGGGCCCGTCGTCGTTCTCGGGTCCGGTGGGGCGGGTCAGCGGGGCAGCACCGAGGCGCGCCAGGCGCCCGGACCGACCTCGAGCGGGCGGCGCACCCGGTCCGCCGGGTTCGACCACAGGTCGCGCGGCTTCGGCGGCGCGGCCCCGCCGCCGCTCGCCGCCGCCGCGAGGACCACGGTCAGCGCCGCCAGCTCCTCGGGCGTCGGGTCGCCCTTGACGACCCGGAAGAGCGCGCGACGCTCCTCCGGGGTCTTCTCGTCCACGCCGTCCACGCCGTCCTCCGCGCCGCCGCTCACAGCGGGATGTTGCCGTGCTTGCGGGCCGGGCCCTGCTCCCGCTTGGTCGCGAGCATCCGCAGGGAGCGGCCCACGTACCCGCGGGTGTGCGACGGCGGGACCACCGCGTCGATGTACCCGCGGTCGGCGGCGATGTAGGGGTTGGCGAGGGTGTCCTCGTACTCCTGCTGCAGCTCGGCGCGCTTGGCGGCGAGCTCGTCGCCCTCCAGGCCCTTCAGCTCCTTGCGGTACAGGATGTTCACCGCGCCGGAGGCGCCGGTGACCGCGATCTGGGCCGTCGGCCAGGCGATGTTCACGTCGGCGCCGAGGTGCTTGGAGCCCATGACGTCGTACGCGCCGCCGTAGGCCTTGCGGACGATCACCGTGACCTTGGGGACGGTGGCCTCGGCGTAGGCGTAGATCAGCTTCGCGCCGCGGCGGATGATGCCGTTCCACTCCTGGTCGGTGCCCGGCAGGAAGCCCGGGACGTCGACGAAGGTGAGGATCGGGATGTTGAAGGCGTCGCAGGTCCGCACGAAGCGGGCCGCCTTCTCGGAGGCGTCGATGTCGAGGCAGCCGGCGAACTGGGTGGGCTGGTTGGCCACGATCCCGACCGAGCGGCCCTCGACGCGGGCGAAGCCGACCACGATGTTCGGTGCCCACAGCTCCTGGACCTCGAGGAACTCGCCCTCGTCGACCACGCGGTTGATGACCTCGCGGATGTCGTAGGGCGTGTTCGCCGAGTCGGGGACGATCGTGTCGAGCTCCCGGTCGGTGTCGGTGATGCCGTCCTCGATCGAGCCCGCGGTCGGCTCCGGGGCCGGGTAGGCCGGCGGCTCGGACAGGTTGTTCGACGGCAGGAAGGAGAGCAGCTCCTTGACGTAGTCGATCGCGTCCTGCTCGTCCGAGCCGAGATAGTGCGCCACCCCGGACTTGGAGTTGTGCGCCCGGCCGCCGCCGAGCTCCTCCATGTCGACGTCCTCGCCGGTGACCGTCTTGATGACGTCCGGGCCGGTGATGAACATGTGGCTGGTCTGGTCGACCATCACCGTGAAGTCGGTGAGCGCGGGGGAGTACACCGCGCCGCCCGCCGAGGGGCCCATGATCAGCGAGATCTGCGGGACCACCCCGGAGGCGCGGACGTTGCGGACGAAGATCTCGCCGTAGAGGCCGAGGGCGACCACGCCCTCCTGGATGCGGGCGCCGCCGCCGTCGTTGATCCCGATGACCGGGCAGCCGATCTTGGCGGCCACGTCCATGACCTTGACGATCTTCTCGCCGTAGACCTCGCCGAGCGAGCCGCCGAACACCGTGGCGTCCTGGCTGAACACGGCGACCGGCCGGCCGTCGATCGTGCCGGTGCCGGTGACGACGCCGTCGCCGAAGGGGCGCTTCTCCTGCATCCCGAAGTTGGTCGAACGGTGGCGCACCAGGGCGTCGAGCTCGACGAACGAGCCCGGGTCGAGCAGCTGGTCGATCCGCTCCCGGGCCGTCTGCCGGCCCTTGGCGTGCTGGCGCTCCGCCGCCGCCTCCGAGGGCAGGGCCTCGGTGTACCGCTTGTACAGGTCGGCCAGCTTGCCGGCCGTCGTGTGCACGTCCGGCTCGACGCCTGTCTCGATCGACGCGGAGGCGTTCGACGGGTCCCCCATCGGCTCCGTTGCAGCGCTCATGGCTGCGGAGCCTAACCCGGCGGTCACGCGCCCGGGCCGCCCGGCGGAGCGGTCTGCGTCACGTTCCCGCCGGTCATCCGCGTGCGGGCCGGGGCCATCCGTCGTTCGCTCGGCGCGCCGCTCGGCGCACCGGCCGCGCCTCCCGCACCGCCGGGCGCCTTCACCGCACCGCGGACCGGGGAGGCCGGCCGGAGCGGAGATAGGTTCCGGCGGTGAGCACCCCCGCGCCGCAGCCCTTCGACGAGCACGCGCTGCGACACGCCCTCCTCGGCCCCGCCGGGCGCTGGGCCCGGCTCGACGTCGTCGAGGAGACCGGGTCGACCAACGCCGACCTGATGGCCGAGGCCCTCGCCGGCGCCCCCGACGGCTCGGTGCTGGTCACCGAGCACCAGACCAAGGGCCGTGGCCGCCTCGACCGCACCTGGGAGGCACCCCGCGGGTCGGGGATCGCCGTGAGCGTGCTCTGGCGGCCCGAGGGCATCCCCGCCGAGCGGCTGGGCTGGCTGCCGATGCTCGCCGGCGTCGCGCTGCTCGACGCGATCAGGACCGTCGCCCCCGACGTCGCGTCCGGCCTCAAGTGGCCCAACGACCTGCTCCTCGGCCACGACCGGCGCAAGGGCGCCGGGATCCTCGCCGAGATGACGCCGGTGTCCGGCGGCGGGCCGGGCGTCGTTCTCGGCATGGGGGTCAACGTCGACGCCCCGGCCGGGACGCTGCCGGAGACGGCGACCTCGCTGGCCGCCGAGGGTGCCCGGGTGGACCGCTCGGAGCTGCTCGTCACCCTGCTGCGGAACCTCGCCGAGCGGGAGGCCGCGTGGCGCGCCGCCGCCGGCGACGCCGACGAGTCCGGCCTGCGCGCCGACTACCGCGCCGGCTGCCTGTCCCTCGGGTCCGAGGTGCGGGTCGAGATGCCCGGCGGCACGGCGCTGGTCGGGATGGCCGAGGACGTGGACCCGCAGGGCCACCTGCTCGTCCTCGAGCCCGACGGGCACCGCCGGGCGATCGCGGCGGGCGACATCGTGCACCTGCGACCGGCGGACCGTCCCGACGCGTGATCACCCGGATACGGTGGGTGCGTGGCCTATCCGGACGAGCTGCTGGTCGAGGGCGAGCGGGTGGTCCTCCACACCCGGCCGCACTGGAAGATGCTGGTGCTCCCCGTGCTGGTGTTCCTCGTGGTGGTCGGGGCGGCGTCGTTCCTCGCGGCGCTGGTGGGCGCGCAGGCCTGGGCGCCCGTCGCCCGGGTCGCGCTCGCGGTCGTCGCGGTGGTGCTGGTGGGCCGGTTCACCGTGCTGCCCTTCGTGCGCTGGCGGACCACGCACTTCGTCGTCACCACGCGCCGGGTGCTCGTCCGCGAGGGCGTCCTCTCCCGCAGCGGCATGGACATCCCGATGTCGCGGATCAACACCGTGCAGTTCCGGCACACCGTCGCGGAGCGCATGCTGGGGTGCGGGACGCTCGTCATCGAGTCGGCCTCCGATGAGCCGCTGGAGTTCACGGACGTCCCCGCCGTCGAGAAGGTTCATTCGCTGCTCTACCAGGAGGTCGCCGACGATGCCTGAGCCCCGCGCGCTCCCGATGACCGTGCCGACCGAGGGCCTGCCGGCGCACGTGACGATCTACGAGGTCGGTGCCCGGGACGGGCTGCAGAACGAGAAGGGGGCCGTGCCGGTCGAGGTGAAGGCCGAGTTCCTCACCCGGCTCGCCGACGCCGGCCTCACCACGCTCGAGGCCACCAGCTTCGTGCACCCGAAGTGGGTCCCGCAGCTGGCCGACGCCGCCGAGCTGCTCGAGCGGCTCGAGCGTCGCCCGGGCGTCGACTACCCCGTCCTGGTGCCCAACGACCGCGGGCTGGACCGCGCGATCGAGGCCGGCGTGAACCACGTCGCAGTGTTCGCCAGCGCCACCGAGACCTTCGCGGCCAAGAACCTCAACCGGACCCTCGACTCGCAGTTCGACATGTTCGAGCCGACCGTGAAGCGGGCCCTCGACCACGGGATGCGGGTGCGCGCCTACGTCTCCATGGCGTTCGGCGACCCCTGGGAGGGCGCGGTCGAGCCGGCCCAGGTGGCGGCGGTCGGGCGGCGGCTGGTGGAGATGGGGTGCTGGCAGCTCTCGCTGGGCGACACCATCGGCACCGGCACCCCCGGGCACGCCGAGGCCGTGATCGACGCCTGCGTGGCCGGCTCCGTGCCCGTCGACACCATCGCCGTGCACTTCCACGACACCTACGGCCAGGCGCTCGCCAACACGCTCGCCGCCCTGCGCCGCGGCGTGACCACCGTGGACTCCTCCGCGGGCGGCCTCGGCGGCTGCCCGTACGCGAAGTCGGCGACCGGCAACCTCGCCACCGAGGACCTCGTCTGGATGCTCGACGGGCTGGGCATCGGGCACGGCGCGAACCTCGACGCCCTGGTGGAGACGAGCGTGTGGATGGCGGGCAAGCTCGGCCGCCCCTCGCCGTCACGAGTGGTCAAGGCGCTGTCCGGCGCCTGAGTCCGGGGACGGCTCCCGGCGAGCGCGGCAGACCGTCGGCGCCCGCAGGCCCCGACGCTCACGGTGTTCATGCCCGGCGCCCCGGGCGACGGCCACGTGGCGCAAGCCCGCGGTCACCGGGGAGCTGCGCTCCACGGGCACGCTCGACGCGCCGGTCGAGCTGACCGTGGACGTCGCGGCCCTGGGGCGGTGACGGACGGGTGACTACGGTGACCAGGGGCGGGGGTGCTCGCGGGAGCCGAACATCCCGGTGAAGCGCCCGCGGTAGACCACGTCCTCGCTGTCGGCGGCGCCCCGGCGCATCCAGGCCCGCAGGGTGACCAGGCCCATCCACGGCTTCGACGACGAGCGCCGCGCCTCGAGGATCTCGAGCGAGGCGAACAGCTCGTCGCCCGCGAAGACCGGTGCGGGCCAGGCGATCTCGTCGCCACCCGGCGAGCCGAGCGCGATGGAGCGGAGCAGCAGCTCGTCGACGTAGCGCCGCATCCAGAGGCCCGCGGTGAACCAGCCCGAGGCCGCGAGCTGCCCGAAGATCGACTCCTTGCCGGCCGCCTCGTCGAGGTGGAACGGCTGCGGGTCGAAGCGGCGGGCGAACTCGACCATCTCGTCGTGGTCGACGGTCACGGAACCGAGGTCGAAGGCCCGGCCCGGTGTGAGGTCCTCGAAGGCGATCTCGGGAGCATCCGGCATGAACGCACGTTAACCCTCGGCGGGACCCGGGCCCGCGCCGAGGAGGCGCACGGCGTCGTCGTGCAGCAGGCCGTTGGAGGCGATGCCGTTGCCGCCGGCGAAGCCCGGCCGCCCGGCCAGGTCGGTGAGCCGGCCGCCGGCCTCCTCGAGGATCGGCTGGACCGCGGCGAGGTCCCAGGCGTTGGCCTCGGGCTCCACCGCCAGGTCGAGCACGCCCTCGGCGACGAGGCAGTGCTGCCAGAAGTCGCCGAAGGCCCGGGTCTCCCAGCAGGCGTCGGTGAGCGCGAGCCAGGCGTCGAGCAGGCCGTGCTCGCGGAAGGTGTTGAGGTCGGTGGTCGAGACGTAGCAGTCGCCCAGCTCGGCCACGCCCGTCACGGAGATCCGGCGCGCCTCGCCGCCCGGGCGGTCGCTGGTCCACGCGCCGTGACCGGCGGCACCCCACCAGCGCCGGCCCAGCGCGGGCGCGCTGACCACGCCCACCGTCGGCCGCCCGTGCTCGGTCAACGCGATGAGCGACGCCCAGACGGGCATCCCGCGGGAGAAGTTCTTGGTGCCGTCGATCGGGTCGAGCACCCAGCCGCGCCCGCTCGGCGGCAGCGCGTCGAGCGAGCCGCCGCGCTCCTCGCCGAGCACGGCGTCGCCCGGCCGCTGCCCGGCCAGGGCGGCGCGCAGGGCGTCCTCGGCGGCGGTGTCGGCGTCGGTCACCGGCGTGCGGTCCGGCTTGCGCGTGACCCGGAGGTCGGCGGCGCGGAAGCGCGGCAGGGTGATCGCGTCGGCGATGTCGGCGAGCTGGAGCGCGAGGGCGAGATCGGCCCGCGTGTCCGAATCGGTCCCGGGGGAGGTCACGGGCGGGGAGCATGCCACGCGTGCCACACACGGACGGGCCTAAGCTCTGCGGACGTGACCACCGTCCTGTTGGCGGAGGACGACGCCGCGATCGCGGAGCCGCTCTCCCGCGCCCTGCAGCGTGAGGGCTACGAGGTGGACGTCGCCCCCGACGGCACCACCGCGCTGGAGACCGTCCGGCAGGGGCACGTCGACCTGCTGGTCCTCGACCTCGGGCTGCCCGGGATGGACGGGCTCGAGGTCTGCCGCCGGCTGCGCCCGGACTTCCCCGACCTGCCGGTGCTGATGCTCACCGCGCGGACGGACGAGGTCGACTTCGTCGTGGGCCTCGACGCGGGCGCGGACGACTACGTCGGCAAGCCCTTCCGCCTCGCCGAGCTGCTCGCCCGCGTCCGTGCGCTGCTGCGCCGGTTGACCCCGGAGACCGTCGAGGTGGGCGGCGTCCGGATGGAGCTCTCGGGCCGCCGGGTCCTCGTCGACGGCGAGGAGGTCGGCCTGGCGAACAAGGAGTTCGAGCTGCTGCGCGTGCTCCTGCTGCGGGCCGGGCAGGTCGTCACCCGTGACGAGATCCTGCGCGAGGTGTGGAACGACCCGGACATGAAGACCTCCAAGACGCTGGACATGCACATGTCCTGGCTGCGCCGCAAGATCGGCGGCGAACGGCGCATCGCGACGGTGCGCGGCGTCGGGTTCCGCTTCAACCACGGCTGACCCCGCGTGCGCCGGCGGATCCTCCTCTCGACCCTGTTCGTCGTCGCGGTGACGGCCCTGGTCCTGGGCGGTCCGCTGGCGTTCACCACCTGGCGGCTGGTCGACGACTTCACCCGCGCCGAGCTCATCCAGCGGCTCGAGCAGATCGACGACCGGCTCGACGACAAGCCGCCGGACACCCCGATCGACTCGGCCGCGATCGCGCTCGCGGTGCCGTACGGCGGCGAGCTCGTGGTCGACGTCCCGGGCACGCCGGTGCAGCGGGTCGGCGCGCTCGCGAGCCCCGACATCCTGTCCGAGTCGCTGCCCTTCGGGCAGGGCGGCACGATCACGCTCTCCGAGCCGATCTCGGTGATGCGCACCCAGCAGGTGCAGGTCACCGTGATCGTGATCCTGCTGGTGGTGCTGTCCGTGGGCACGGGCGCGGTGGTCGCCACGGTCACGGCCCGCCGGCTGGCCGGCCCCCTGCTCGACGTCGCCGACCGGGCCGCGCGGCTCGGCGCCGGCGACTTCCGCCGCGCCCCGCACCGTCACGGCATCCCCGAGCTGGACCGGGTGTCCGACGTTCTCGACACCTCCGCCGGCGCCCTCGCCGACCTCGTGCAACGCGAGCGCGCCCTGGTCGGCGACGTCTCGCACCAGCTGCGCAGCCGGATCACCGCGCTCACCCTGCGCCTCGACGAGCTCTCCACCCACCCCGACCCCAGCGCCCGCCGGGAAGCGCTCGCCGCCCTCGAACAGACCGAGAAGCTCTCCGAGGTGCTCGACGAGCTGCTGGAGGCCGCCCGCGCCGCGCGCGCCGCCGGGGCCGAGCCGATGGATCTGCGCTCGGGGCTCACCGAGGTGGCCGACGAGTGGCGGCCCGCGCTCGAGTCCGCCGGGCGGCGGCTCAAGCTGCGGGTGCCGGACGGGCTGCTCGCCCGGGTCACGCCCGCGCGGATCCGCGAGGCCGTGGGCGCCCTGGTCGACAACGCGCTGCACCACGGCGCCGGCACCGTGACGATCTCGGCGCGCGAGGGCACGAACGCGCTGGTCGTGGAGGTGAGCGACACCGGGGCCGGGATCCCGGAGGAGCTGGTGCCGCACGTGTTCGACCGCGGGGTCTCGGTGCAGTCGTCGACCGGGCTGGGGCTCGCGCTGGCCCGTGCGCTGGTCGAGGCCGACGGCGGGCGGCTGGAGCTGTCGCGCCCCCGCCCGCCGACCTTCACGATCTTCCTCCCCGCCGCTCGCGCGGACGACGTCGTCGGCCCGCCCCGCCCCGCCGCCACTCCGCGTTGAGAGACGATCCGGGCGGACTCCGCACACCCGCTCGGCCCGGCCACAGGTCGTCGGCCGGGTGCGGCGCGCGACCGGAGGGTGTGCGGCCCGGGTCCTGACCGTGTCCCGCGAGCACGGCGGAGGTGCCGACGACGGGGACGGGTCTGCCGGAGCCGCGCCGCGTGAGGAGCGCGGGCCCCTCGCGAGAGGCGCGGCACGTCATCGGGCCCCGACCGCGCTCGGTGTGCGGCCCCTGAACGCCCGCTCGGTTACGGTGCGGGCATGGAGCGGATGGTCGAGGTGGGCGACGGGGTGCGGCTGCGGGTCACCGAGGAGGGCTCGGGCCGGCCGGTGATCCTGGCACACGGCTTCCCGGAGCTGGCGTACTCCTGGCGGCACCAGCTCCCGGCGCTGGCGGCCGAGGGGTACCGCGCGGTGGCACCGGACCAGCGCGGGTACGGGGGCTCGTCGCGACCCGAGCGGGTCGAGGACTACGACATCCACGAGCTCACCGGCGACCTCGTCGCGCTGCTCGACGACCTCGGCGAGGAGCGCGCCGTGTTCGTGGGGCACGACTGGGGCGCGATGGTCGTGTGGAACCTCGCGCTGCTGCACCCGGAGCGGGTCGCGGGCGTGTGCGGGATGAGCGTGCCGTTCGTGCCGCGCGCGCAGCGGCCGCCGACCGAGATCTGGCGGGAGAAGCTGGCCGGGAAGTTCTTCTACATCCTGCACTTCCAGCAGCCGGGCGTGGCCGACGCGGAGATGGCGAAGGACCCGGCGCGCACGATGCGCGGCATGCTCAGCGGGCTGGTCGCCGGGGACGGGACGAGCCTGATCGGCCCGGACGACGGCCGCGGCGTCGTCGAGCGGCTGCCGCAGCCGGAGTCGCTGCCGGGCTGGCTCGACCGGACCGAGCTCGACCACTACGTCGAGGAGTTCGCGCGCACCGGGTTCACCGGGGGGATCAACTGGTACCGCAACTTCGACCGCAACTGGGAGCGCACGCCCGAGCTCGCGGGGGCGCGCGTCGCGGCCCCGAGCTTCTTCGTCGCGGGCGATGCGGACCCGGTGCTGTGGATGACGCCGCCGGACCGGCAGGCGGAGCACCTCGACGACCTGCGCGGTCAGGTCCTGGTCGAGGGCGCCGGGCACTGGGTGCAGCAGGAGCGCCCGGCGGAGGTGAACGCCGCGCTGCTGGGCTTCCTGCGCGCGATCGACTGGTGAGCCGGGGTTACTGACCCAGCTCGTCGACGTGCTCGGGGACGGTGACCTGGCGGCGCACGTTCTCGTCGGGGAACACGAACCGGCGGAAGGCCCACCAGCGGAACGCCATGCCGACGAGCGTGCCGAGGATCTGCCCGGCGACGAAGTCCGCGACCTCCTGGCCGAGCAGCGACACCTCCGGCACCTGCAGGTGGAACAGGTAGCGCGAGGCGGCGAGGGGAGCGGTGTAGACCGCGACGCCGATGCCGCTCACGAGGAAGAACAGCAGCGCCTCGTGGTGGCGCTCGCGCCCGCCGCGCGTCCGGAAGGACCACTCGCGGTTCATGACGTAGGACACGATCGTGGCGACGAGGACCGCGAGGACCTTGGCGGTGAGCGGCTTGGTGTCCAGCACGGTGGTCTTCAGCACCAGGAAGACCACGGTGTCGATCACCCACGTCGCTCCGCCGACGACCGCGAACTTCAGCAGTTCCCGGTGCTTGATGGCGATGCCGCGGTAGGGCTCGGGGATGCGCGCCAGCGTCGTCTCGACCAGGGACACTCGATCGATCGTGCCAGAACGCCGCAGCGCACCGGCGTCCGGCCCGGGTGCGCCGCGTGTCGGTGGGTAGGCTCCTCCGACCGTGAGCACCTCTGCACCGCGCCGGGACTTCCCCGTCGTCGGGATGGTCGGCGGGGGCCAGCTGGCCCGGATGACGCACCAGGCCGCGATCGGGCTGGGTCAGTCGCTACGGGTCCTGGCCGTCAAGCCCGACGAGCCCGCGCCCCTGGTCGCGCCGGACGTCGTGCCCGGCGGGGCGGACGACCTCGGCGCCCTCGAGGCGCTCGCGGTGGGCTGCGACGCGGTGACCTTCGACCACGAGGGCGTGCCGCAGGAGCACCTGCGGGCGCTCGTCGCGAAGGGCGTGCCGGTGCGCCCGCACCCCGACGCCCTGCAGCACGCGCAGGACAAGCTCGTGATGCGCCGCCGGCTGTCGGCGATGGGGCTGCCGGTGCCGGCCTTCGCCGAGATCACCGCCCCCGAGCAGGTCGACGCGTTCGCCGCCGAGCACGGCTGGCCGGTCGTCCTCAAGGCCGCCCGCGGCGGGTACGACGGCCGCGGCGTCTGGTTCCTGCGCGAGGCCGACTCCCCCGATGCGCGCTCCGCCGGGGCTGCGCACGGAGACCTGGTCCGCGAGCTGCTGGCCGCCGGCACACCGCTGCTGGCCGAGGAGGCCGTCGCGATGCGCCGCGAGCTGGCCGCCCAGGTCGCGCGGTCGCCGTTCGGGCAGGCCGCGGCGTGGCCCGTCGTCGAGACGGTGCAGGAGGCCGGCCAATGCGTCGAGGTGCTCGCGCCCGCGCCGGACCTCGCCGAGGAGCGCGCGCTGGAGGCCCAGTCGCTCGCCCTGCGGATCGCGCAGGAGCTCGACGTGACCGGGCTGCTCGCCGTCGAGCTCTTCGAGACCGACTCCGGGCTCGTGATCAACGAGCTGGCGATGCGGCCGCACAACTCCGGGCACTGGACGATCGAGGGCGCCCGGACCTCACAGTTCGAGCAGCACCTGCGCGCGGTGCTCGACTACCCGCTGGGCACGACCACGATGACCGCGCCGGTCGTCGTCATGGCCAACGTGCTGGGGGCGGACACCACGCCGGAGATGAGCGTCGACGAGCGCATCCACCACCTCTTCGCGCGGTTCCCCGACGTCAAGGTCCACCTCTACGGCAAGGGCGAACGGCCGCTGCGCAAGGTCGGGCACGTCAACGTGCTGGGCACCGACCTCGCGGAGACGCGGCGCAAGGCCGTCCTCGCGGCCCACTGGCTGTCCACCGCGACGTGGGACGACGGCTGGTCCGTGCACGAGGGCACGCCCGCCGAGGTCCCCACCGAGACGGGAGCGCGGCGGTGAGCGCCCGCGTCGGCGTGATCATGGGCAGCGACTCGGACTGGCCGGTGATGGAGGCCGCCGGGACCGCGCTCGCCGAGTTCGACGTGGAGTACGAGGTCGGCGTGTACTCCGCGCACCGGACCCCGCAGCGGATGCTCGACTACGCCCGGGACGCCGCGGCCCGCGGGATCCAGGTGATCATCGCCGGGGCGGGCGGTGCCGCCCACCTGCCCGGCATGGTCGCCGCCGCCACCCCGCTGCCGGTGATCGGCGTGCCCGTGCCGCTCAAGGTGCTCGACGGCCTGGACTCGCTGCTGTCGATCGTGCAGATGCCGGCCGGGGTGCCGGTGGCGACCGTCGCCGTGGGCAACGCGCGCAACGCGGGCCTGCTCGCCGTGCGGATCCTCGCCGCGGCCGATGCCGGGCTGCGCGAGCGGATGGAGGGCTTCCAGGCCTCGCTCGAGGAGATGGTCCTGCAGAAGGACGCGGCGCTGCGCGAGAAGGCCTCCGGCCAGGGTCCCTGATCACACTCCCCTAATTCGTGGCGCGCGGCCGCCTTGCGGTCGTAGGGTGGCGGTACACGAGAAGGGAGGTGGTCCGACGTTGATTAGCGACAGGACACGTGAGGTGGCTGCCCGCTAGGCACCAACAGGACGTCTTCCTGACGGCCAGTGGAAGCCGGTAGGTGCCGGCAAATCCCAGGCAGTCACCGGTGGTCCCCGGGCCCGAGCCCAGTCCAGCTCGGCATGCGCTCCCCGCTCGACGGGGTTGCGGCCCGGGGATCACCCATGTCCGGGCCCGTCCGGGTGATCGAGCGCAGTACGGAGCCCGAACGCGTCTTCTCGGCGCAGTGTGGAGCCATAGTGCGTGCAGGGGCGGGCTGTCGGCGCAGTGTGGAGCCATAGTGCGTCCAGGAGCGGGTCGTCAGCGCAGTATCGAGCCGTGACGTGGGCCAGGGGCGAGGTCTCAGGCCCGGCGCTCCAGCGACCGCGCAGCGCGCTCCAGCCGGCGCGCCACCTGCTCCAGGTCCGGTGCCTGCTCCAACGGCAGCATGTCCGCGACCTTGCGGAAGTGGGCCCGGCAGGCTTCGGTGCCCTCGCCCGTCCCGCCGTCCGCCAGCCAGCGGCGCAGTGCCTGGTTGTGTGCGGCGACGACCGCCGCGCCCGTCACGGCCGCCCGCAGGTCCCCGTCCTCGACGCCGGCGAGCCGGGCGGCGAGCTCCCTGGTGAACAGCCGCCGGTAGCGGTGCACCATCGCGGCCTCCCGGTCGCGCAGCGCGGGCACCTCGTGGACCAGCGCGAACCGCTTGCGGGCCGTCCCGGGATCGGACAGGTAGAGGTCGAACACCGTCTCCCCGGCCCGCAGCACCACTGACAGCAGCGGCTCCGTGGGGTGCGCCGTCGCGAAGACCTCGGCGACCCGGGCGAGGCCGAGCTCGTGGTCGGGGGAGACCGCGTCCTCCTTGCCCTTGAAGTACCGGAAGAAGGTCCGGCGCCCGACGCCCGCGGCGGCGGCGATGTCGTCGACCGTCGTCTCGTCGTAGCCCTGCGCGGTGAACAGGTCCACCGCCGCGGTGACCAGGTCGCGACGCACCTCCGCGCGTCCCGCGGCCGAACGGCCGCGCCGCGGAGTGACGTTGGACATGGCACGGAGGGTAGCAGGAGCGTTGTCCAGTGGCACGGAGTGCCGTTACAGTGGGCGGACCCGGACACACCGACGTGGGAGAAGAGATGCTGAACGCCGACTTCGACGCCTACCGGCTGAGCGAGGAGCACGAGGCGCTCCGCGACGCCGTGCGTGCGCTCGCCGAGAAGGAGATCGCGCCGCACGCCGCGGAGGTGGACGAGTCGGCCCGCTTCCCCCACGAGGCCAAGGACGCGCTGGTCAAGGCCGGTTTCCAGGCCGTCCACATCCCCGAGGAGTACGGCGGGCAGGGGGCGGACGAGCTGGCCGCCTGCATCGTGATCGAGGAGGTCGCGCGGGTCTGCGCCTCGTCGTCGCTCATCCCGGCCGTCAACGGCCTGGGCTCGGTCCCGATCCTGCTCTCGGCGTCGGACGAGCTGAAGAAGCAGGTCCTGCCGTCGATCGCCGCCGGCGAGGCCATGATCAGCTACGCGCTCTCGGAGCGCGAGGCGGGGTCGGACGCGGCCTCGATGAAGACCCGCGCCCGCCGCGACGGCGACGACTGGGTCCTCAACGGCACCAAGTGCTGGATCACCAACGCCGGCGAGTCGACCTGGTACACGGTCATGGCCGTGACCGACCCGGAGAAGAAGGCCAACGGCATCTCCGCGTTCGTCGTGCACAAGGACGACCCGGGCTTCGAGGTCGGGCCGAAGGAGCGCAAGCTCGGCATCGCCGGCTCGCCCACCCGCGAGATCTACTTCCAGGACTGCCGGATCCCCGGCGACCGGATGATCGGCGCCGAGGGGACGGGCTTCAAGACCGCCCTCGCCACGCTCGACCACACCCGCCCGACGATCGGCGCGCAGGCCGTCGGCATCGCGCAGGGCGCGCTCGACCAGGCGATCGCGTACGTCAAGGAGCGCAAGCAGTTCGGCAAGGCGATCGCCGACTTCCAGGGCGTGCAGTTCATGCTCGCTGACATGGCGATGAAGGTTGAGGCCGCGCGCCAGCTCGTCTACGTGGCCACCTCCCGCGCCGAGCGCGGCGAGAAGAATCTCGGCTTCATCTCCTCGGCGGCGAAGTGCCTCGCCTCGGACACCGCGATGCAGGTCACGACCGACGCCGTGCAGCTCTTCGGCGGCGCCGGCTTCACCAAGGACTTCCCGGTGGAGCGGATGATGCGCGACGCCAAGATCACACAGATCTACGAGGGCACCAACCAGGTGCAGCGCATGGTGATGGCGCGCTCCCTGCTCCGCTGACCGGGCGCGTTGTGGAACCATAATGCGCGAGACCAGGCGTCCTGAGCGCATTATGGTTCCATAACGCGGATAATCCTGAGCTCTGAGCGCATTATGGTTCCCTAGCGCTCAAGGCCCGGCGCCCTGGGTGCTTCCGGCCAGCGGCGGCCCACGCCGGATCCGGACGGTGATCGGCGGCGCGGATCGGTGCGGGCTCGGCGCCAGCCCCGCAGGTGGGCTGGCTACGGTGGGGTGATGACCAGCGCCCCCGCCCAGAGTGTGACCGCCGCCGACGTCGACGCGGCGGCAGGGCGCTTGCGTGCGGTGATCGGGCCGAGCCCCCTGCAGCTCTCGGCGCGGCTGTCCGACGCCGTCGGCGGCGAGGTGTGGCTCAAGCGCGAGGACCTGCAGCCGGTCCGCTCGTACAAGATCCGCGGCGCCTACAACCTCATCGCGCAGCTGTCGCCCGAGGAACGCGAGCGCGGCGTGGTGTGCGCGTCCGCCGGCAACCACGCGCAGGGCGTCGCGTTCGCGTGCGCGCGGCTGCACGTCACCGCTCGGGTCTACCTGCCCCGCACCACGCCCCGGCAGAAGCGGGACCGGGTCGCGCGGCTGGGCGGGAAGGTCGTGGAGGTCGTGGTCGTCGGCAACACCTACGACGACGCCGCCGCGGCCGCGGCCGCCGACGCCGCGCAGACCGGGGCCACCCTCGTGCCCGCCTTCGACGACCCGCGCACGGTCGCCGGGCAGGGCACGGTCGCGCGTGAGGTGCTGAGCCAGCTCGCGGACCCCCCGGACCAGGTCATCGTGCCGGTCGGCGGCGGCGGGCTGCTCGCCGGTACCCTCACCTACCTGCGCGAACGGCACCCCGAGGTGCGGGTGATCGGCGTCGAACCGGCCGGCGCCGCGAGCATGGCGGCGGCCCTGGCGAAGGGCGAGCCGACGACGCTGGCGGAGGTCGAGCCGTTCGTCGACGGCGCCGCGGTGCGCCGGGTCGGCGACACCACCTTCCCGATCGTGCGCGACGCGGCGATCGCCGTCGACGCCGTCGACGAGGGCCGGATCTGCGTCGAGATGCTCGCGCTGTACCAGACGGACGGGATCATCGCCGAGCCCGCGGGCGCGCTCGCCCCGGCGGCGCTGGGGCAGCTGGACATCCCGCGCGGCTCCGCCACGGTGTGCCTGCTCTCCGGCGGCAACAACGACGTCAGCCGCTACGCCGACATCGTCGAGCGCGCGCTGGTGTGGGAGGGACGCAAGCACTACTTCCTGGTGGAGTTCCCCCAGGAACCGGGCGCGCTGCGCCGCTTCCTCGACGACGTCCTCGGGCCCGACGACGACATCACGCTGTTCGAGTACGTCAAGCGCAGCAACCGGGAGACCGGCCCCGCACTCGTCGGGATCGAGCTGGGCGACCCGGCGGACCTGGAGCCGCTGCTGGAGCGCATGGAAGCGGCACCCCCGCAGATCGAGCGGATCCCGCCCGACTCGCCCTTGTTCCGCTTCATCCTCTAGGCGCGTTGTGGAACCATAACGCGCCTAGAAGGGGTGATTTCGCGCGTTATGGAACCATAATGCGCTCAGGACGGGTGGAAGCAAGCGTTATGGAACCATAATGCGCTCAGAAGGGGTGATTTCGCGCGTTATGGAACCATAATGCGCTCAGGACGGGTGGAAGCAAGCGTTATGGAACCATAATGCGTCCCGACCAGCGATCACGAGGTGACGCGGCGCCGAGCCCGCACCTTCACAGCCCGCACCTTCACAGCCCGCACCTTCACAGGCGGGTGGTGCACTTCTCCGTGTCGTACTTGCGCTCCAGGCGGCCCGCGTCGGCGTGGGCGACCTGGACGAGGGAGGCACCGCCGGCGAGGACCGCGAGCAGGCCGTCGACCAGGTCCTCGCGCGCGGTCCAGTCCCGCGTCGACAGCACCCGGTCCGACGCCGAGAGCCCCAGCTCCGCGGCCCGCGCCGCTGCGCGGGTGGCCACCTCCGAGGCGGGCATGCCGTCGAGCGCCGCGGCGTCGGCGGGCACCGGCTCCCAGGGCACGAACTCGTCGCCGTGCAGCCGCACCTCGGTCGCGAAGTCGATCACCCCGGCGGGCAGGCCGTCGATCCCGCGGCCGAACGCGTCGAGGGACAGGGCGACCACCCCGCCGGACGGGTGCGCGGCGAGCGCGAGGTCGAGCCGCCCGGCGTCGCACAGCACGAGGTCGGCCTCGGCCGGCTCGCCGACCACCTCGGCCCCGCACGACCACGCCGCGAGCAGCACCGACGCCGTCTGCCAGTGCGCGGGCAGCAGCACCGCGACCGTCCCGCCGGGCTCGACGTCGCACTCGTCGCGCAGCAGGTTGGCCGCCTTGGCGACCCAGTTCGCCGTGGTGATCGCGGAGAGCTCGATCCGCTCGCCGGTGGCGTCGTCGTAGAAGGTGATCAGCGGCCGGGCCGGGGCCGCGGCGAGGATCGGGTCGAGCAGGGTGGCGGTCAGCGACACGGACGTCCTTCACACGGGGTGGTCAGTCGATGCACGGTACGCCGCCCGCGTTGACCTCGGAGGTCGGAGCGGGGGCGGGGGACGAGGAGCCGGCGCCCGTGCTCGCGGACGCCGCGGTGGTGTTCGCGAAGTCCGTCCCGAGCAGCACCTGGACGTGCCCGGACCGCACCCCGTCGGCCTGCTCGACGCCGATCCCGCCGAGCTGGGCGGCCACGGCCTTGGCGGCCTCCTCGCCGTCGGACTGCGCGTAGCGGACGACGGAGGTCGAGCGGCTCGCCGAGTTCTCGACGGTGCCGCGCTGGTAGCCCGCCCCGCCCAGCCGGTCGGCGACCTGCGCCGCGAGGCCCGTGCCGCCGGAGCCGTTGCCGACGTCGACGGTGACCGTCGCCGGGTCCACGGTGGGCGCCCCGGCCGGGGCGTCGGCCGTCGTCTCGGGCGCCTCGTCCTTCGGCGTCTCCTCCTTCTCGGCGGTCCGCTGCTCGACGAACTGCCGGACCTGCGCGGGATCGACCAGCACGACGTCGCCGCGCTCGTTCGTCGCGCCGCCCCGTGTCGGGACGGTCATGAAGTCGATGTTGCCCGCCGCGATGTCGGAGGCCTGCCGGGCGAAGCCGAGCAGGTCCCAGCCGGAGTCGATGACCAGCGACTTCCTGGCCACGTCCATGAGCGCGGACAGCGTGCTGCCGTTGGTGAGCGTGCCGCTGGAGAGGATCTTGTCGGCGACGGCGGCGAGGAACACCTGCTGGCGCCGGATGCGGGAGAGGTCGCCCTCGGGCAGGCCGTGGCGCTGGCGGACGAAGGCCAGCGCGTCCGCCCCGGAGATGGTCTGCCGGCCGGCGGCGAAGCGGGCGCCGGAGAAGTCGTCGTCCACGGGGGCCTTGAGGCAGACGTCGACGCCGCCGATGGCCTGGGTCAGGTTGTAGAAGCCGAGCAGGTTGATCTCGGCGTAGTGGTCGATGGTGAGGCCGGTGAGGTCCTGGACCGTCTCGATCAACGTGGTGCGGCCGGTCGCCGACGACTGCTGGTCGGCGTCCTTCTGCGAGACACCGGACTTGACCAGCTCCTCGGCCTTGAGCGCCTTGGTGGCCGGGTAGGCCGCGTTGATCTTGTCCTTGCGGTAGCCGGGGATGTCGACGTAGCTGTCCCGCGGGATCGAGAAGGCCGTCGCGCTGCCGCCGTCGGCGGGGAGGTGCAGCACGATGATCGTGTCGGAGTTGAGGACCCCGGACTCGGCGCCGCTGCGCAGGGTGCGCAGGACGTCGTCGGGCAGGGGGTTTCCCTGCGCGTCCGTACGGCTGTCCACTCCGACGAGCAGGATGTTCTGGTCGCCGCCGGAGGAGCCGCCGGTGATGACGTTGGTCGTCGTGAGGCCCGCGGTGAGGTCGTGGTAGAGCCCCCACGCCGTGCCGGTGACCGCCACGACCAGCACGGACAGGACACACAGCGTGATCCGGGCCCGGCGGACGAGACTGCCGGCCGGACGCCGCGGCGGGGCCGTGGCCGGGCGGGCCGGCGCGGGCGGCGCGGGCGGCGGGGTGCGCGGACGCGTGCGGGTGGGCGGCCGGGCGGGTGCGGTGCTCGTTCCCGTGCCCCGCGCGGCGTCCCGGGCGGCCCGGCGCGGAGGCGGCTCGACGACGGTCCGGCGGGCGGGCGTGCGGGGCGCCTCGCGGTCGGGTGCGGCGCGACGGGCCGAGGTGGGGGAGCCGGAGCGGGCGGTGCCGGTCGGGGTCCGGCGCACGCGCCCGGGGGGCTCGACGGCGCGGGGCGAGCCACCGGAGCGGTTGCGGCCGGTCGTGTCCCCGCCGGCGGTGCCGGACCGGTCGCGGGAGGAGGCCGACGGGTCGGAGCCGGAGGCCGGTCGACCGCCGGAGGCCGACCGAGCGCCCGAGCCGGGGGCCGATCGGTCGCCGGACCCGCGGTCACGGCCCGAGGAGCCCCGGGCCGACGGGTCGCCGGAGGTCCTGCGT
>NZ_JAJSOK010000050.1 GCF_021283305.1 Pseudonocardia kujensis | reverse complement strand
CCCGCTCGAGGGCCATGACCGCGACGGCACCGGCGTCCTCGGCGATCTTCGCCTGCTCCGGCGTGACGACGTCCATGATCACGCCGCCCTTGAGCATCTCGGCCATGCCGCGCTTGACGCGGGCCGTGCCGAGCTCGGTGCTGGCGGTGCCGGCGGCGGTGTCGGACTGGGCCTGCTCGGACGACACTTTCGGTGCTCCTTCTCGGTACGGTTCCCGGGACCCCGGGCATGCTGCCGCCGCTGGTCGGCGGCCCGTTCGTCGATGGTACGCGTCGCGCGCGGCCGGTCACGCCCGCAGGTGGCGCACCCCTCAGCCGACCGGGTCGGCGGGCCGCACCACCGGCCGCACCGTACCGGCCGGCCGGGCGACGGACTCGGCGATCTCGAAGTACCCGGGCAGCGGTGCCGTGCCGTGCAGCCGCAGCCACCGGACGAGCCGGCGCGACCGCAGGTCCAGGGTGTCCCGCACGGCGTCGTTGTGCACCCGCCGGGCCAGGACGACGAGCCGCTCGGCGTCGGCGAGCTCGGACCGCAGCTCCGGGGCGAGCCGCGACCGGTCGACGCCGCCGAGCGCACGGGAGAGGGCGTTCTCGACGATCTCGCGCGCCTCGATGCCGTCCTCGCTGCGCCGCGGCAGCCCGCGGACGGTGCCCGCCCCCGCGGCGCGGGCGGCCTCGCCGAGCGCCGCCGGGACGCTGCCGGGACCCGCCTCCGAGGTGCCGAGCACCTCGGCGACCCGGATCGCGACGTCCGCCCGCCGGGCCAGCGACCGCTCGAGCCCGACGCGCGCGGCGTCGGTGCGCCGGTGCAGCCGGTCGAGCCGACGGCTGCGGGCCACGCACAGCACCGTCACCGCCACGACGACGGCCACCACCACCAGCAGCAGGAGCACGAGCAGCCAGCTCACGCCGCACCCCCGGGGAAGGCGTCGCGCCCCGCGACGACCTGGCGCGGGTCCGCCGCGACAGCCGCCTGGTAGACCTGCAGGACCTGCGCCGCGACGACCGGCCAGTCGAAGTCGGCTGCCCGCATCCGTCCCGCCGCCGACAGCAGCACTCGACGGTCCCGATCGGCGAGCAGCGCGCGCAGGGCCGTGGCCAGGGCCGTCGCGTCGCCGGTGGGGACGAGGACCCCGGCGGGCTCCGGCTCGCCCAGCACCCGCCGGAAGGACTCGAGGTCGCTCGCGACCACGGGGGCGCCCGCGGCCATGGCCTCGGTGAGCACCATGCCGAAGCTCTCGCCGCCCAGGTTGGGGGCGCAGAAGACGTCGACGGACCGGAGCGCGGCGGCCTTGGTGTCCTCGTCGACCGCACCGAGGACGTCGAGCCGGTCGGCGACCGGGCCGGCCTCGCGCCGCAGGTCGGCCGGGTCCCCCCGCCCGACGACGAGCAGCCGCGCATCCAGCGACCGCAGCGCCTCGAGCAGCACCGGCATGCCCTTGCGCGGCTCGGTGAACCGCCCCACGAACCCGATCGTCGGAGTTCGTGGATAGCCGGGGAGCATCGGACCGGCGGCGAACCGGTCGACGTCGACGCCGTTGGGGATCTCGATCGCGTCGCCGCCCAGGTGCTCCACCTGGACCCGCCGGGCCAGCGACGAGACGGCGATCCGGGCGGTGACCTTCTCCATCAGCGGCCGCAGCACCCCGCCGAAGGCCTGCAGGGTGCGGGAGCGCTCGGTGGAGGTGTGGAACGTGGCGACGATCGGGCCCTCGGCGGCGAGCAGGGCCAGCACGGAGATCGAGAACGTGGTGGGTTCGTGCAGGTGGAGGACGTCGAACGCGTTCTTCTCCAGCCAGCGCCGGGCCCGCGCGTAGGTGACCGGGCCGAAGGTCACCCGCGCGACCGAGCCGTTGTAGGGGACGCCGAGCGCCTTGCCGGCCGAGGTGACGAAGTCCGGGACCGGGGTGTCCTCGTCGGCCGGCGCGAGGACCGAGACCGCGTGTCCCAGCGCGCGCAACGCCCGCGCCAGCTCGACGACGTGCGTCTGCACCCCGCCCGGTACGTCGAGCGAGTAGGGGCACACGATGCCGATCCTCACCGGTGGCTTCCCGGGGTCAGCTCCTGGAGCATGTGCCAGTCCTCGAGGTGCGCCGCGATGTGCTCCTCGAAGGCCCGGGCCAGCTCCAGGGTGGCCTTCGGCACCGCGGCGCGGTCCGGGACCGCGATCGCCGGGGAGACCGTGGCGCCCCAGCCGCCGGGCCGGAAGTACGTCACCGCGGCGTGCAGCTGGGCCCCGGTGAGGGCGCAGAGCGACGCCGGCCCAGACGGGAGCCGGATCGTGTCGCCGAAGAACGGCACGTCGATCCCGGCGCCCGCGAGGTCCCGGTCGGCGATCAGGCAGACCAGGCCGCCGGCGCGCAGCCGGCGGGTCAGCGCGAGGTGGGCGCGCCGCCCGTCGTCCTGCGCGACGATCTCGAACCCGAGCGACTCCCGGTACCCCACGAACCGCCGGTAGACGGCCTCCGGCTGCAGCCGCTCGACGACGGTGGTCATCTCCGCGGGGAGCCCGTGCCGGCGCAGCTCCTCCAGCACGTACACGCCGGCGACGTCCCAGTTCCCCGCGTGCGGCAGGGCGAGCACGACCCCGCGGCCCTGCTGCATCGCGGAGATCGCCACGTCGAGGCCGGTGGTCGCGTGCCGGGCGTGGATGGTGCCCGGATCGAGCGCGGGCAGCCGGAACGCCTCCTGCCAGTACCGGGCGTAGCTGCGCAGGGCCGCCCGGACGAGCCCGTCCAGCTCGGTCTCCGACGCCGCCGGCCGTACCCGGCGCAGGTTGCGTCGCAGCCGCTCGACGCCCGCGCCCCCGCGCCGCCGGGCCAGGTCGGCCCCCACGCGGAACGCGACCTGGGCGACGGGCGCCGGCACGCGCGGCAGCGCGCGCCAGGCCGCGGTGAACCCGAGGTCGGCGAGGGTCACGAGGGAGGCTCCTGAGACCGGGCCGCCAGGGCCTGCGCGCTGCGGTACACCAGCACGATCCGCTGGCCGACCGTCCACACGGACGCGGCCGCGAGCCCCCACAGCAGCACGTGCAGCGCGTAGGGCACACCGATGCCCTGCAGGAAGATCCCCACCAGCACGACGATCAGCCGCTCGGCCCGCTCGACCAGCCCGCCGTCGGCACCGAGCCCGGCACCCTCGGCCCTCGCCTTGACGTAGGAGATCAGCTGCGCGCAGACCAGGCAGGTCATCGCCGCGATCCCGAGGGTCCGCTCCTCGCCGACGCCCAGGCACCACCAGGTGACCCCGGCGAACAGCGCGCCGTCGGCGATCCGGTCGCACGTGGAGTCGAGGACCGCGCCGAACGGGGTGCCCCTGCCCCGGGCCCGGGCCATGGCCCCGTCGACCAGGTCGAGCAGCACGAACAACGTGATCACGAACGGCGCCACGATCAGCTCGCCGCGCGGCAGGAACCACAGCGCGGCCGCGGACGCGCCGACGGTGCCGACGACCGTGACGACGTCCGGCGTGATCCCGCGCCCGACCAGCGCGCGGCCGATCGGGTCGGTGACCCGGTTGACGTGGACTCGGGCGACGACGTTCAGCATCGGGTGGGGCCGACTCCTGCCGGTCTCGTACGGCACCCCGCCGCGGTCGGCGGTGCGGATGACCAGCCTAGTCCCGTGGCCGGTCACTCCCCGTGTCGGGCCGCGGGGCGCCGTCGGTGCCGGCGGCCGGCTCCCAGTCCGGCTCCCAGGCCCCGGCGAGGAGCTCGCGGGTCTCGGACAGCAGCTGCGGGATCACCTTCGTCTGCCCGACGACGGCGATGAAGTTCGCGTCGCCGCCCCACCGGGGCACGACGTGCTGGTGGAGGTGCTCGGCCAGCGAGCCGCCCGCCACCGTGCCCAGGTTGAGCCCGGTGTTGAACGCGTGCGGCGCCGCGACCTTCTTCATCGCCCGGATCGCGCGCTGGGTGAACAGCGTGAGCTCCGCGGACTCGGCGGCGGTGAGGTCCTCGAGGTCGGCGACGTGCCGGTAGGGCAGCACCATCAGGTGGCCCGGGTTGTACGGGTGCAGGTTGAGCAGTGCGAACACGCTCCGTCCCCGCGCGATCACGAGGCCCTCCGCGTCGGGCAGCGACGGGATGCGGCAGAACGGGCACCCGCCCTCGCCGGCCTCCTTGATGTAGGCCAGCCGGTGCGGGGTCCACAGCCTGCGGAACCCGTCCGGTGTGCCGACCCCCTCGATGCCCTCGATCTCGGGGGCTCCCCGCTCGGGCTCGGACACGCCGTCGATCCTAGTCACGCGCCGGCCCCCGCCCCGCGGCGACACCGGCCGAGGGGCCGGTCACAGGGTGAAGGTCTCCGCGGTCGGGCTGACGTTGGAGCGGCTCGCGATCCAGCTCGTGACCGCCTCGACCGCCTGCGCGACCGGCACGCCGTTGGTCTGTGAGCCGTCGCGGAACCGGAAGCTCACGGCACCGGCCTCGACGTCCCGCGCGCCGGCGAGCAGCAAGAACGGCACCTTCTGCAGCGTGTGCGTGCGGATCTTCTTCTGCATCCGGTCGTCGCCGGCGTCGAGCTCGACCCGCACCCCCTTCGCCCGCAGCTGCGCGACGACCTCCTCCACGGCCGGGACCTGCTCGTCCGTGACCGGGATCGCGACGACCTGGGTCGGGGCGAGCCATGCCGGGAAGGCGCCGGCGTAGTGCTCCAGCAGCACGCCGAAGAACCGCTCGATCGAGCCGAACAGGGCGCGGTGGATCATGACGGGCCGCTTGCGCGAGCCGTCCGGTGCCGTGTACTCGAGGTCGAAGCGGTCCGGCAGCATCAGGTCCACCTGGATGGTGGACATCTGCCAGCTGCGGCCGATGGCGTCCTTGGTCTGGACGCTGATCTTCGGGGCGTAGAACGCGGCGCCGCCCGGGTCGTCGACCAGGGTCAGGCCGGTCTCCTCCGCGACCTTCCGCAGCACGGTGGTCGCGCGCTCCCAGTCCTCGTCCGACCCGATCGACTTATCCGGGTTGCGGGTGGAGAGCTCAAGGTGGAAGTCGTCGAGCCCGTAGTCGCGCAGCAGGCCCAGCACGAAGTCGAGCAGGGAGGCGATCTCGCCCTCCATCTGCTCCTCGGTGCAGTAGATGTGGGCGTCGTCCTGGGTGAAGCCGCGGGCGCGGGTCAGCCCGTGGACCACGCCCGACTTCTCGTACCGGTACACCGTCCCGAACTCGAACAGCCGCAGCGGCAGCTCGCGGTAGCTGCGTCCGCGGGCGTCGAAGATCAGGTTGTGCATCGGGCAGTTCATCGGCTTCAGGTAGTAGTCCTGGCCGGGCTTGCGGACCGTCCCGTCGGCGTTGAGCTCCTCGTCGAGGATCATGCCCGGGTACATGCCCTCCTCGTACCACTCGAGGTGGCCGGAGGTGCGGAACAGCTGCCCCTTGGTGATGTGCGGGGTGTTGACGAACTCGTACCCCGCCTCCTCGTGCCGGCGCCGCGAGTAGTCCTCCAGCTCCTTGCGGATCACGCCGCCCTTGGGGTGGAAGACCGCGAGCCCGGAACCGATCTGGTCCGGGAAGGAGAACAGGTCCAGCTCGGCGCCGAGGCGGCGGTGGTCGCGGCGCTCGGCCTCGGCGACGCGCTCCAGGTAGGCGTCGAGCGCCTCCTGGGACTCCCAGGCGGTGCCGTAGATGCGCTGCAGCTGCGGGTTCTTCTCGCTGCCCCGCCAGTACGCCGCGGCGGAGCGGGTGAGCGAGAACGCCGGGATGTACTTCGTGGTCGGCAGGTGCGGGCCGCGGCAGAGGTCCGACCAGACCGTCTCGCCGGTGTGCGCGTGGACGTTGTCGTAGATGGTCAGCTCGCCGGAGGCGTCGACCTCCATGACCTCGCTGTCCGCCTCGGTGCCCGTGCCCTTGAGGTCGATCAGCTCGAGCTTGTACGGCTCGTCGGCGAGCTCCTTGCGGGCCTCGTCGAGCGAGTCGAAGCGGCGGCGGGAGAAGCGCTGCCCCGCCTTGATGATCTTCTTCATCGCCGACTCGAGCTTCTTCAGGTCCTCCGGCGTGAAGGGCTTCTCGACGTCGAAGTCGTAGTAGAAGCCGTCCGTGATCGGCGGCCCGATGCCGAGCTTGGCCTCCGGGTACAGCTGCTGGACGGCCTGCGCGAGGACGTGCGCCGCGGAGTGCCGGATCACGCTGCGGCCCTCGTCGGAGTCCGCGGTGACCGGGACGACCTCGGCGTCGGCCTCGGGGGCCCACGCCAGGTCCCGCAGGGTCCCTTCGGCGTCCTTCACGACGACGACCGCCTGCGGCCCCCCGGTCGGCAGGCCGCCCTCGCGGACGCGGGCCCCGGCCGTCGTCCCGGCCGGCACCAGGATCGGCGCGGACGCGGGCGGGGCGGGTACAGCGGACACGAGGTGCCTCCAGGAGTGCCGTGCGGGTTGACCCCCCGATGCTAGAGGTCGGGCCCGACAGGTTTCCCGCTGGCACCCGCCGGGCTCAGCACCGCGGGCGCGGCCGCCCCTGCGCAGCTCAGGAGTGGTGCGGCAGCCCGACGTGCGCGTGCGGCTCCTCCGGCTCGGCCACGACCCGGCGCAGCGGCGGCGGGCTGCCGGGGGTCACGGGGCTGAACCAGTCCACCTCGCTCAGGCCGGGCCGGTCGGCGAGGCCTGCCAGGTCGGCACCGGGCTCGTCCGGAATCGGGTCGGGCCGCGCCTCGCTCCGGCCGGCGGGGCCGCTCTCGGCGACCGCAGGGCGGTCGGCCGGGGCGGGGCGGTCGGCGGGCTGGTCGGTGGCCGCAGGACGGTCGGTGGGCGCGGTGTCGGCGGGGGCGGTTTGCTCGGCGGGGGCGGTTTGCTCGGCGGGGGCCGGACGGTGCGCCGTGGGGGCGCCGCCGTTCGAGGCGGCGGGGGCACACCACCCGCGGGCGCCGGGACCCGCCGGCACGAGCCGGGCCAGGGCGACCGCCGTGACGGGTGCGGGCACGCGGGAGTCGCGCGCGCCAGGGCCCGTCCCGGTGGAGGGGACCCGGGCGGAGGCCGACCCCGCACGGACCGGCCCGGCACCGGCTGACCCGGCACCCACCGGCCCCGAACCCACCGGCCCCGAAGCCACCGGCCCTGCACCGACGGGGCCGGGGCCGTCCGTGCCGTGGGCGGTGAGCAGCGAACCGTGCGGTCCCGGGCCGGGGGGTGTCGAGCCGGCCGGGGTGCCGGCCGGACGGGCGACCCAGGCCGGCACCGGCGCCGCCGCGGCCCGGCCTGCGGCCGGGCTCACCGCCCTCCCGACCAGGGCGGGACCCGCGACGGGCCGCCCGGGTACCGGACCGATCGGACCGGCAACGGCGCCCGGAGCGGCCGCCGGGACGGGACCGGCGGTGCTCGCCGTCCCGACCGACGCGGACGGGCCCCCGGGCGCCGCGGAGGAGACCGCCGAGGACACCGCAGACGACACCGCAGACGACACCGCAGACGACACCGCAGACGACGCAGCGGCGGGCGCTGCCGCCCGCGGACGGCGCGGCACGAAGGCCGCCGGGTCGATCCGGTCCAGCACGCGCCGGACCTTGCGCAGGTTCCGCTCCGGTGTCACGACCAGCACCGAGAGCACGATGCCGGGGCCCGCCGGGTCCGGCAGCAGCCGGATGAGGTGCAGCACGGCGGACCCCTGCTTCACGACGACCTCGGCCGGGGCACCGCGGACGACCTGGGCCAGCGCCTGCGCGGCGCGGATCACCTCGGCCTGCGCGGCGGCCACGGCCTCGGTGTCGAGCCGCGCGCGGTCGGCCGTCTCCGCGTCGAGCGTCAGACCGCTCTCGACGTCGACGAGGGCGCACGCCAGCACGGACGGCTGGCGCAGCACCTCCTTCGCCGCGACGCGCAGGACTCCGGGACTGCCGGGGATGCTCAGCACGCCTGAATTTGTATCGGGACGGTCGCGGACCGCGATCAGCGGTGGGCGTTGGCCTGGAAGTACTGGTTGTCGCCCTGCGGCGAGCGGGCGCCGGCGTTCGGGTGCGACATGTAGAACTCCTGCTCGATGACGCGCAGGTCACGCCGGGCCATGGCGAGGTTCGCCTGCGCCCGGTTGAGGACCAGGTACAGGAAGAGCTTCTCGTCCGGCAGGCCGCGGATCAGGCGGATGAGGTGGTACTGGTTGTCCAGCGTGATCAGGATGTCCTCGATCTGCTCGCGCAGGCCGAGCTTCTGGGTCACCTCGATCTTGCTCTTCACGACGTCGCTGTTGCCGGGGGCCGCGACCTCGAGGTCGAACTCGGCGCTGCCGCCGCGGGACCCGAGCATCATGCCGCTCTCGTAGTCGACCAGGGCGACGGCGAACGCGCCCTTGATGTTGGCGGCCATGTCCAGGGAATGCTCGATGGAGCTCATCGTGTGCCTCCGACCGCCGGTCGCGGGGGAACGGTTTCCGGCGGTCTTCGAAAGGTGGGACGGGGGAACCCGAAGAGTATCGCAGAATCGTTGCGCGGAGCACCGGGGGTGCATTTCCCGCGGCGCGGAGAAACGGCGACCGAGAGCGGACCGCGCGGTTCCGGCACCCGGCCGCCGGGAATCAGCGCAACCGCCTCCGCAGGCCGTCGGCCAGGCGGCGGAGCGCGTGCAGGTCCGTGGCCCAGCGTCGCTCCTGCTCGGCCTCCTCGGGCTCGCGCGGCGGCGGGATCACGGTGTCGCCCGTGCGGCGGGGCAGGGCGTCGGCGGGCGGGGCTGCGGCGTCGTCCGACGGCGACGGCCCGGTGCCGCGCGGTCCGCCGTCGGCGGTCCGCTCGGGGACGTCCCGCCGGCGGCCTGCGGCAGTGCGGGCGGCGGCACCCGGGTCCAGGGGAGCGACGGGCGCGGAGTCGCCGGGACCGGGCGTCACTCCTTTCCCGTTCCGGGTGGCGGTGGCGCCGTCCGGGACGTCCTCGGCGGCCTCGGGCGTCGTCGGGGCGGGAGTGTCGGGCGCCGGCCTGGGTCCCGGGCCTCGGTGGCGGGGTGCGGGCGAGGCCGGAGCCGCCGAGAGGCGCTCGGTGGGCGGACGCGGTCGTGAATCGCGTTCCGCCCGGCGGCTCCGCGTCCCCGTCCGGTCGGCCTCCCGCGCGCGCTCGGTTCCGGGACCGGACGCGCCCGGCGGATCGGGTGGCAACGGCGGGCGGGCCCGCTGCGCTGCCGCGAGGAACTCCGCAGCGAGAAACGGCGACCGGCTGCTGACCAGTACTTCTTCCCGCCCGTCGGCCGGCTCGCGGGGCTGCGGACGCCGGGTGGCCGGCGCGGCCGCCTCGCTGTGGGCCCGCTCCGGCTCGGCGTCCGGCGCGCCGGCAGGACGCCCGCTCCGGGGTGCCTCCGCCGGCTCCGGCGGTGCCGTCAGCACGGCAGCCGACGGGAGGGCGGCGGGTGTCGCCGGCGGTGCTGCCGGGAGGGCCGGTGCAGGCGGGGTCCGCGGCGTGGGACTCGGAGCGAGCACGCTCCGGCGCGAGCCGGCCGGGGACGCGGCGGGCGGCGCCGGTGCCGGCGCGGCGGGGAACCCGCCCGTGGAGGTCGAGCCCGGCGCCGCTCCGGGCAGGGCCGCTCCGGGCAGGGCCGACGGCGTCGCGGTGCGGACCGAGGAGGGCAGGGCGGCCGCGGCGGCCCCGGCGCCCTGCGTCCGGCCGCTCGCGCCCCGGGCACGCCCGCCGGTGACGCCCTCGACCTCACGGAGCGCGGACGCGAGGTTGGCCCGCGCCCGGACGAGCCGGAGGTACAGCACCCCCGCCGCCCCGTCCGCGAGCGGGACCGGCGCGAGCAGCTGGACCACGCGACTGCCGGTCACCACGACGGTCCGCACCGTGCCGGCGCGGGGGCCGGCGACTGCCGTCGCGCTGTCGAAAGCGTCGACCATCTCGTCTGCGGAAAGGCCGGAATCGGCGGTGCCGGAAGACGCGAGAATCGTGCGGGAATCGCGCTCCAGAACCGAGACGTACGACACCCCGGACAGTTTTCCCAGGGTGTCGATCACGCTGTCCGGAACGGGCACGCGAAAGTGTCTCACACGGTGAGGGAACCATTGGTCCGGCGCCTTTCCGGCGCATTCCCGCAGCGCCCTCCGGAGGCCGCGGATGGGCCGGACGGCGCGCCCCCGAGGGGGCCGTTCGCGCACCGTCAGGCCGTGGCCGGGGGCGGCGCGCGCACGACGGCGATCACGGATCTCGGTCTCGGCGCGAACGGCCCCGCGCCCCGGCGTGTCCGGTCCTGCGCACCGGCGCGCCCGGCCCTGCGCGAGAGATCCACGCGGTGATCGGGACGGAGGTGACGCCGCACACCTTCTGCGCCGGCGGCGGCCCGACATCCGGGCCGCCGCCCCCGACCGGACCGGCCACCTGGCGCCCCGACCGTCCGGAGTGGTCGGATGGGGCCGTGAGCGCAGCAGCCTTCCGGGCCGCCGTCGAGCGCGGCGACGCCGACGCGGCCACCGACCTCTTCACCACCGACGCGGTGTTCCACTCGCCGATCGTCCACCGGCCGTACGAGGGGCGTGAGGCGCTGCGGGCGATCCTGCGGGCCGTCGTGCAGGTGTTCGAGGACTTCCGGTACACCGACGAGTTCGCCGGGGAGACCGGGCACGTGCTGGTCTTCCGGGCCCGCGTGGGCGACCGCGAGCTGGAGGGCGTCGACATCCTGCGCGAGGGGCCCGACGGTCTCGCGGAGCTGACCGTCATGGTCCGGCCCTACTCCGCCGCCACCCTGCTGCGCGAGCGGATGGCCGCCCTGCTCTCCCCCTGACCGCCGCCCGACACGACCCTCCTACCTCGCCGTCGTCGTCGCCCTGGTGTGGACCGCGGTGAGGAAGCGGTGCACGGCCCGCACCGTGTAGGCGGTGCGGGCGGTGGGCAGGCCGTCGAAGCCGTGCTGGGCGTGCGGCAGTTCCGCGTAGCAGACGGGTTCCCGCGAGACCGCCCGCAGCCGCGCGACCAGCCGCCGCGACTGCCCCACCCCGGCGACGGTGTCCGTGTCGCCGTGCACGACGAGGAAGGGCGGCGCGTCGGGCCTGGCCCGGTGCACCGGCGAGGCGGCGCGGTAGGTCGCCTCGTCGGCGGCGTAGCTGGTCCCGATGACCTTGCCCTCGAGCAGGTTCCACAGGCCCTGGTCGTCGAGGGTGAAGTCGTGCACCCCGTAGAACGGCACGGCCGCCTGGACGGACGTGTCGGCCTCCTCGAACCCCGGCTGGAAGGCCGGGTCGTTCGGGGTCAGGGCGGTGAGCGCGGCCAGGTGCCCGCCCGCGGACCCGCCGGTCACGGCGACGAACCCCGGGTCGCCGCCGAACCCCGCCACGTGCTCGCGGACCCAGCCGAGCGCCCGCTTGACGTCGACCACCATCGCCGGCCACCGGGCGGCGGGGGCGAGCCGGTAGTCGACCGTGACGCACACCCATCCGCGCGCGGCCAGGTGCGCCATCAGCGGTACCGCCTCCTTCGTGCGCGAGCCCAGCGTCCAGGCCCCGCCGTGCACCTGCAGCAGGACCGGGGCGGGGCCGCCGTCGCGGAGCAGGCGCAGGTCCCGGCGCGCCCAGACGTCGAGCCGGTGCTCGGGTTCGGGGCCGTAGGCGACATCCTGTGCCACGACGTACCGGCCCGCACCCTGCGCCCACTCGCGCACCCGCCGCGCCGCGCCGGGGATCGGGCGGTCCAGGCCGCGGACGCCGAGCGGGGCGAGCGCCTCCTGCAGGACGACGGCGGAGCGGCGCGCGTCGGTCCGCAGCCCCGCCAGCGCGACGGCCGCGGCCGCGTTCGTGCCGACGGTCGCCAGCGCCGATGCCACGGAGCCGGCGTCGCGCGGCCGGCGCACCAGTTCCGCGACCCCGCCGGCCGCCAGCGCGGCGTGCGCCAGCGCGTCCGCGACCGGCATCTCCGACGCGGCGTGCAGGCCGCCATCTGGGCCACCGACGTCGGCCAGCGCCGCAGCACCGGCCGGCGCGCACCCGCCGCTGCCAGAACGCCCAGGATCCCCGCCACCGTGCCGGTACGCCCCATCCGAGCTCCCTCGCTCCCGTGATCGCCGTCGATCCCCCTGATCCTCGCGCGTGCCGGCCCGCGGTTCTCCCCCGCCACCTCGCTCACATCCGTCCGGCCCAGTCCGGCACCGAGATCGTCACGCACCGTCGCGACGGTGCCGCGCGACACGCGCCCGTGATGCCGTCATTCGGGTGAGTTCGATCTCCGCCCGCACCGTGCCCGCGGGGTGCTCCGTTGACCACCCAGACGGTCGCGCGGGGCCCGAACGGTCTCGCCGGGTGCTCCGCACGGCCGACGCCGGCCCGGCCGCCGTCCCGCACGGCCACCCGGGCCGGGACGGACGGCGGACGACGGGGGAGGACGAGCGAGAGTGCCCGGAGGAGGTCACGGACCGGCGCCGCGCGCGAGCCGACAGGGCCCGCCGCCGCAGCACCCGCGTCCCCGCACCGCCCAGCCGGCCCGTCCCCTGCCCCCGCCCGTGCGCCCGGACCTCCCCGGCCGCCCGGGCCCGATCCCCGGTCCGCCGGTCTCCGGTCGCCCGCTGCCGCCCCCGCCGCGGCGCGCGCCCGAGCGCCCGTCGTCGAGCCCGCTGTCCACCCCCTCGCGGTCGATCCCGTCCCTCGGGGACGCGCGGCCCGACCGCTCCCGCAGCAACGCGGCGCGCACCGGCGGCCACTCGCGGAGCGCCACGGCGCCCGCCGCCGACCGCTCCCGCGGCACCGCTCGCGCCGCGCGCAGCGGGGCCGCCACGACGGCAACGACGCGGACCACCGGGCCGACCCGCCGTGCGGCCGTCCCCCGCGCCCGCAGCCGCCGCTCCCGCACCGGCGTCGGCTGGTGGCAGACCCCGGACCCGAAGAAGGCGACCGCCACCGCCACGGGGCTGACCCCCGTCCCCGAGGCCACCGGCCCGCAGGGCCCGCTCGACGTGCTGCGCCGCCGCCTGGGCGGGTCGGCCCACCGCCGCCCGCTCACCCCGGCGCAGCGCACCGCCCGCCGGCGCCGGCGCGTCAAGTGGGGCGTCCTCGGCGGGGCCGCCGCCCTCGTCCTGCTGCCGCTGCTGCTGCTCGGGATCGGCTGGCTCGCGTTCTCCGTCCCGACGGCCGACGACGCCGTCAACAACCAGGTCGCGACCATCTCCTTCGCCGACGGCACCGACCTCACCCGGCTCGTCCCCGAGCAGGGCAACCGGACCAAGGTCACGGTCGACCAGATCCCGGTGTACGTGCGCGAGGCCGTGCTGTCCGCGGAGGACCGCAGCTTCTACTCCAACCCCGGCTTCGACTTCACCGGCATCCTGCGCGCGGTGTGGAACCAGCTGCGGGGCGGCGTCGGCGGCGGGTCGACGATCACCCAGCAGTACGTGAAGAACGCCCTGGTCGGTGACCAGGTCTCCTTGTGGCGCAAGTACAAGGAGCTGATCGTGTCGCTGAAGGTCAACCAGGAGAAGTCGAAGGACGAGATCCTCACCGACTACCTCAACACGATCTACTTCGGCCGCGGGGCCTACGGCATCCAGTCGGCGAGCCAGGCCTACTTCGGCAAGGACGTGGGCCAGCTGACCGTGCCGGAGGGCGCACTGCTGGCCGGGGTGATCCAGTCGCCGTCGCGCTGGGACCCGGCGATCGACCCGAACAAGGCCGTGCAGCGCTGGGACTTCGTGATGGACGGCATGGTGAGCCAGGGGTGGCTCTCCCCCGGCGACCGCTCCGCCGCCACCTTCCCCGCCACCCAGCAGCGCAAGGCCGCCCCGGGCAGCGGGTCCTTCTCCGACAGCCGCGGGCACGTCGTCAACGCGGTGAAGGCGGAGCTGGACTCGCTGGGCATCACCGACCAGGAGATGGCGCAGGACGGCCTGCGCATCACCACCACGATCGACCCGGATCAGCAGCGGCGGGCGGTCCAGGCCGCGCAGAAGACCCTCGACGGGCAGCCGGACAACCTGCGCTCGGCCGTGGTCGCGATCGACCCGAGGACCGGCGGGGTCAGCGCCTACTACGGCGGCGAGAACGGCGTGGGCCTCGACTACGCACGGGTGAGCAAGCAGCCCGGCTCCACCTTCAAGCCGTTCGTGGTGCTGGCCGCCCTGAGCCACGACCCGCCGATCGGCCTCGGCACGGTGTTCGACGGCAGCGAGGAGACCGGCCTGCGCAACGCGGAGGGCGCCGACTGCCCACGCTGCGACATCAAGCAGGCGATGACGCTCTCGAACAACGTCATCTTCACGAAGCTGGCGGCCAGGGTCGGACCCGAGAACGTCGCCGCGGCCGCCCGCGCGGCGGGGATCACCTCCCCGCTGGACAACCCCGACGCCCGGCTGGCGCTCGGGAACAAGGAGGTCACGCCGCTGGAGCTGGCCTCGGCGTACGCCACGATCGCCGACGGCGGCGTCTGGCACGCCCCGCACTTCATCTCGAAGGTGGTGACCGCGGACGACCGGGTGCTCTACGAGGCGCCGGACTCGCAGGGCGAGCGGCGGTTCAGCGAGCAGGTGGCGCGCAACACCATCGAGGCCATGCTCGGCGTGGCCCCGAACGACGGGCTCGGCATCGGCCGGCCGGTCGCGGGCAAGACGGGCACGGTGCAGTCCCGGTTCGAGGGCGAGAACAACGACGCCTGGTTCTCCGGCTTCACCCCGGACCTGGCCACGGCGGTGTGGATCGGCACGGACATGAACTCGCCGATCCGCACGGCCTCGGGCACCCCGGTCGAGGGCAAGACCCTGCCCGGCGAGGTGTGGCAGACCTTCATGAAGCAGGCCGTCGCGGACGAGCCGCAGCAGGACGGCTTCGGCACCTACAAGCCGATCGGCGAGCCGGCCTCGAACCTGCCCCCCAATGCGACGCCCTCCGCGACACCGACCCCCAGCGCTCCCCCGAGCGCATCGTCCGAGGTCCCGCCGCCCCCGCCGGCGGCGCCGCCGGCGACCCCGACGACGGAGCCGCGGCCGGGCGGCGGCGCCCTGCCCGACCGGGACGAGCCGCTGTTCGGCGACGAGACGCCGGTGACGACGGCCCCCGGCTCCCCGCCGACGGCCCAGCGTCAGGACTGCTCGCTCACGCCCTGCGGCTGAATGCCTCCGCGTGCGGGCGCGGCTACCGTGGGAGAGGTGAGCAGCTCGCGGCGGTTCGCGGTCGACGCCTGGCCGTCGGACCGCGCCCTGGTGCTCTACGTGCCGGAGATCGAGGCCGCCACCGCGGTCCGCGACCTGCGCGACGCCGAGTCGGCCGCGCGCGACCTGATCGCCGTGCTCACGGGCCTGGACCCGGCCGGCATCGAGTGCGAGGTCCGGTTGTCGCGGCGCGCCCGTATCGCCCCCTGGCGCTGAGCCCTCGGCCGAGCCACGCGGTCACGGTCCCAGGGTCTCCAGCACCGCGCTGGACACCACCAGGTGCGCCCGGTCCCGGGTCGCGGCCACCCGCTCGGCGTTGGGCCCGTCGACCCGCCGCACCCACTCCTCCGCGGCGGCGGGTTCCTTGCCGAACCGGACGTGCCGGTCCACGAGCCGGCGCACCCGCAGCTCCTCGCGCAGGTCGCAGAACCACACCTCGGTGAGCTCGGCGGCCACGGCGGGCCACGGTGCCTCCGGCAGCAGCAGGTAGTTGCCCTCGGTCACCACCAGCCGGGCCTCCGGCGGCACCGCGATCGCCCCGGCCAGCGGCTGCTCCAGGTCCCGCTCGAACATCGGCGCGTACACCGGGCCGGGCTCCCCCGCGCGCAGCCGGCGCAGCAGCGCGAGGTAGCCGGCGGCGTCGAACGTGTCCGGGGCGCCCTTGCGGTCCCGCCGTCCGAGCCGGTCGAGCGCGACGTCGGCGAGGTGGAAGCCGTCCATGGGCACGTGCACCGCGCCCGGGACGGCGGCGGCCAGGTGCGCCGCGAGCGTGGTCTTGCCCGAGCCAGGTGCACCGGCGATGCCGAGCAGGGCCCGTCCGCCCGCGGCGAGGGCCGTCGCACGGGCGACCGGGTCGATCATGCCGGGAGCGTACGCGGACGTCGCGCGCCGTCCGGGACCCTCAGGCCCGGTACCGCACGGCCAGCACGACGATGTCGTCGCCGGTGTCCGCGGTCGTCCCGGCCACCAGGTGGTCGCAGAAGTCCTCCAGGTCCAGGTGCGCCCCGGCCTCGACGAGGGCGAGCAGCTCGCGGGCGCCACGGTCGTCGACGTCGTCGCGCCGCTCGGCGAGCCCGTCGGTGTAGAGCACCAGCGTGGCGCCCGGCACCAGCTCGATCTCCTGGTCGTGGCGCAGCCGGTCCGGGTCCACGCCGAGCACGACGTCGACGGTGCCGGAGGCGTAGCGGGCGGCCCCGTCGGTGCCGAGGACCACCGGGAGCGGATGCCCCGCGTTGGACCAGCGGAAGAAGCGCTGCTCGCCACGGAGCAGGATGCGACCGTGCAGCAGCGTGGTGAACCGGGTGACGTCGAGCCGGGAGGCGACCCGGTCGAGCCGGCGCAGCACGTCGGACGGGGCACCGTCGCTGTCGAACGCCAGCGCGCGCAGCATGCTGCGGAGCTGCCCCATGGTCGCGGCGGCGGCCAGGTCGTGCCCGGCGACGTCGCCGACCGCGAGCGCGAGGTCCCCGAAGGGCAGCCGGAACACGTCGTACCAGTCGCCGCCGACCTGCAGCTCCGCGGCGGCCGGCCGGTAGCGGGCGGCGAGCTCGATCCCGCCGATCCCGATCTCGGGCCCGCCCGGCGGCGCGGTGAGCATCGACTCCTGCAGCGCCAGCGACACCTGGCGGGTCTGCTGGAACCGCCGCCCGTGCTCGACGGCGGCCGACGCCCGCGCGGCCAGCTCGGTGACCAGCGCCAGGTCGTCGGCGGTGTAGGGCACGCGTTCGCCGCAGCTCGCGAACAGCAGGCCCGCGATGACCCTGCCCCCGGAGAGCACCGGCGCGACCAGCCGCGAGTTCATGCGCACCTCGCGCGCCCAGGCGTACATCTCGGGTGTGCCGGCCCAGTGCTCGACGTCGAGCGGGTCGAGCTCCAGCTCCGGCCGGCCGGTCCGCACGCTGCGGGCCAGCGGGTGGTCGGCGCCGAACACGAACCGCGCCGCGCCGTCGGGGCCGATGTCGCCGGGCACCGGGGGCAGGCCCGGGGCGGCCCGGGTGACGGAGCGGCGCCCGTGGACCGGACGGCCGGCGCCCAGCGGCTCGGCCTCGTCGACCAGGTAGACCCGGCAGAGGTCCGCGAACTCCGGCACGACGGCGTCGGCCAGGGCGAGCAGCTCGGTCTCCGGGTCCAGCGCCTTGTTGACGGCGAGGGTCGCCCCGGCCAGGACGTCGAGCCGGTGCCGGGACCGGAACTCGTCGTCGATGTCGGTCTCGGTGCCGACCCACTCGACGAGCCGGCCCTCCTCGCGGACCGGGACCGCCCGCGACCGGAACCACCGGTACCCGCTCGTGGCCGTGCGCAGCCGGTGGACGTGCTCGAAGCTCGCGTCCCCGCCGGCCCGTGCCCGCCCGACCGCCGCCTCCCAGGCGGCCCGCTTGCGCAGGCGGTCCTCCGGGTGGATCGCGTCGAGGAACCCCCAGCCCGCGTACTCGTGCGGGGCCTGCCCGGTGACGACCCGGTAGCTCGGCGAGTCCTCGCGCGCGCTGCCGTCGGGCTCACGGATCCACACCGCGGCCGAGGTGGCGTCGACGAGGCTGCGGTAGCGGCGCAGCAGCGACTCGCGGGCCGCCGCCAGCTCGGCGAGCGCCCGGCGGGTCTGCTCGGTCTCGGTGATGTCCACGACGACCAGGCCCGCACCGAGCACGCTGCCGTCGCGGTCGTGCACGGGGTAGGAGTTGAGCACCCAGGTCTGTTCGGGGCCGCGCCCGTGCCAGAGCCGCCCGGTGAGCGGCGCCTCGGTGAGCGGCCGGTCCTGCTCGAGGACCCGGCGCAGCAGCCCTTCGATCCGGGCCCCGGTCTCGCCGTGGACCTCCTCGAGGGTGCGGCCGATACGGTCGTCGGCCGTGCCGCCGTCGATCGAGGTGACCGCGGCGTTCACCCGCCGGTACCGCAGGTCGCGGTCGAAGTAGGCGAGCCCGACCGGGGCGTTCTGCCAGAGCGCGTCGAGCAGCGAGAAGGCCTCGACGCCGGCCCGTGCGTCCGTGGCGTCCTGCAGCACCCCGACCACGGCGACCTGACCCGAGCCGGGCGCCGCGTGGACGTAGAGGAGGCGGCCGGTGGGCACGACGGCGGGCAGCGGGTCGCTGACCCGCCCGGAGCGGGCGCGGGCGAGCATGTCCCTCGCCGCGGCCAGGTCGACTGGCGGTCGGACGCGCTCGACGCCGTTGCGGCCGAGCACCGTGTCCGCCGACCAGCCCGTCAGCCGCGCGGCCTCGGCGCTCCACAGGAGCACGCCACCGGTGGAGTCGAGCGCGAACAGCCCGACCGGCAGGTCGGCGACGACGTCCGCCGCGAGCTGTGCCTGCGGCCCGTGCATCCGCGCATTATGGGGGTTGGCGCCGACCGGGCGATACGGGCCACACTCGGCCGGTGGGGGCGGGCGAGTACGTGACCGTGATGCCGCATCCCGCCCTGCGCCGCTACGTCCGCCGCCTGCAGGGTTATCGGGAGTACAGCGCAGCGCCGTTGCGCCGGCTGCAGGCCCCGGTCGGGTCCTGCGCGCTGATCCTGGGCTTCGGCGGCCCACTGCGGCTGGACGGGCCCGCCGGACCGTCTTCGCCGCACGCGTTCCTGGCCGGGATGCAGACCTCGGCGGTCCGCACCGAGTTCCGCGGCGACCAGCACGGCATCCAGGTGGACCTCACGCCGCTCGGGGTGTTCGTGCTGCTCCGCCGGCCCACGGCGGAGCTCACCGGCGCCGTCCCCGCCCTCGACGAGCTCGACGACCCCGGCCTCGCGGCGCTGCCCCAGCGGCTCGCGGAGGACCCGGACTGGCCGCGGCGGTTCGCCCGCGTCGAGGCGTTCCTCGCCGGGCGGCTGCTCGCCGAGCGGGTCCGGGAACCCGACCCCGAGGTCGCCTGGGCCTGGCGGACGCTCGTACACCGGGGCGGGGCGGTCGGGATCGCGGAGCTGGCCGCCGGGACCGGCTGGGGCCGCCGGCACCTGCTCGACCGGTTCCGCGCCCAGGTCGGGCTGGCCCCGAAGACCGCGGCCCGTGTGCTGCGCTTCGAACGCGCCGCCGGGCTGGTCGTCGGCGGCGGGCCGTTCGGGTCGCCGGGCCCGCGGCAGGACCTCGCCGCCGTCGCCGCCGAGTGCGGCTACGCCGACCAGGCGCACCTGAGCAGGGAGTTCCGTGCGCTGGCGGGTGTGACGCCGACGGCCTACCGGTGCGCATTCGTTCAAGCCACGCCCGCCGCGGGCTCCTAGGTTCTCCGGTATGGGCATCCACGTGACACTGCGCTACGACGACCCGCGCGCCGCCATCGCGTTCCTCACCGGCACCCTCGGACTCACCCCCGGTCCCGTCATGACCGCCGACGACGGCTCGGTCGGGCACGCCGAGGTGTTCTGGGAGGACACCGCGGTCCTGATCGGCACCAGGTCCGGCGGGGGCGACCGCTTCGACACCGGCCGCGCCGTCCTCTACCTCACCACCGACAGCCCGGACACCCTGCACGACAAGGCCGTCGGCGCCGGGGCCGAGCTGGTGTACGGGCTGACGGACCAGCCCTACGGGTCCCGCGAGTTCGCCGTCGCCGACCCGGAGGGCAACGTCTGGTGCTTCGGCACCTACCGCCCGGTGGCGCCGTGACCGCCGGCCCGACCCCGCTCGAGCGGCTGCGCGCGCTGTGCCTGGCGCTGCCCGAGGTCACCGAGAGGATCAGCCACGGCGAGCCCACCTGGTTCGTTCGCAGGACGTTCGTGTCGTTCGCCGACCACCACCACGACGACCGGCTCGCCTTCTGGTGCGCCGCACCGCCCGGGGTGCAGGAGGAGCTGGTCGCGGCGGACCCGGAGCGGTTCTTCCGGCCGCCCTACGTCGGCGCCCGGGGCTGGGTGGGCGTGCGGCTCGACGTCGAGGTCGACTGGGACGAGATCGCCGAGCTCGTCGCGGACGCGTACCGCACCGTGGCCCCGCGCACACTGATCGCGCTCCTAGACTCCCGGGCGTGAACCGGGTCGAGGTCGACGGCGCCGCGTACGAGTACGAGGACGTCCCGGGAACCGGTGTCCCGCTGCTGTTCCTGCACGAGGGGCTGGGGTCGGTGGGGCTCTGGCGCGGCTTCCACCGGCGGATCGCCGCGGCCACGGGACGGCGTGCGGTCGCCTACTCCCGCCTCGGGCACGGCTTCTCGGACCTGCCACCCGCCAAGCGCACCGTGCGCTTCGCGCACGAGGAGGCCGCGACCGTCGTCCCGGCCCTGGTCGAGGCCCTGGAGCTCGGCGAGCCGGTCCTGGTGGGGCACAGCGACGGCGCCTCGATCGCCCTGCTCGCCGCGGCGAGCCTGCCGGTGTCCGGGCTGGTGCTGCTGGCGCCGCACGTGCTCGTGGAGGAGATCGGGCTGCGGGCGATCGAGGAGGCCAAGCGCGCCTTCGAGTCCGGCGACCTGGCCGGGCGGATGGCCCGGCACCACCGCGACGCCGAGGTGTGCTTCCGCAACTGGAACGACGTCTGGCTCGAACCGGCCTTCCGGGACTGGGACCTGCGGCCCGAGCTCGCCGGGATCAGCTGCCCCGTGCTGGGGATCCAGGGGAACGCCGACCCCTACGGCACCGCCGTCCACGTCGAGGCCGTCCGCGACGCCGCCCGGGGGGACACGGACCTGTTGTTCCTGC
Source organism: Pseudonocardia kujensis (assembly GCF_021283305.1). GTDB lineage: Bacteria > Actinomycetota > Actinomycetes > Mycobacteriales > Pseudonocardiaceae > Pseudonocardia > Pseudonocardia kujensis. Next base: position 36,004 of record NZ_JAJSOK010000050.1, on the reverse strand, counting down.
ACGGCGGCCACGCCCTGCACCTGGAGCGCCCCGCCCTCGTCGACGCGGCCGTCGCCGGCTGGCTGCGCGGCCTGTGAGGTCTCAGCGCGCCGACCAGCCCGTGACCGCCGTCGGGGTCAGGACGAGCAGCGGGCCCCGCGGGCGGGCGTCCCGGTAGGGCGGGTACTTCGCCTGCAGCGCGTCGAGCGCCCGCTCGCGCAGGTCGGCCGGATCGTCGCCACCGGCCTCGTGGACGGCCACGGTGCCGTCGACCCGGACCCACCACAGCCGTGTCCAGTCGTCGGCGTACTCGTCGACCACGACGGCGGCCCGCGGGTCCCGGGCCACGTCGGAGAGCCGGGCCAGCCGTGGCCCCCGCTTCGGCTTCACCTCGTCGACCGCGGAGCAGACCAGCCCGTCCACCAGCGCGTACGTGATCGGGACGAGCCGGGGCGTGCCGTCGGCGCGCAGCGTGGCGAGCCGGGCGACCGGGTGCGCCGCGAGCCGCTCCCGGCACGCGCGCTCGTCGAGGGACGGCACGACCCGACCCTAGCCGTCAGCTCGCGAGCGGCACCTCGACCCGCGTCGACAGGAGCACCGCGTCCCGGGTGTCCCGGCGCTCGTGCTCGAGGAAGCTCGGGGCGGCCGCGAGGAACAGGGTCCGGCCGTCCGCACCGCCCAGCGCCACCGCGTAGGTCTGCAGGTCGCCGACGGTGACCTCGTCGAGGATCTCCCCGCCCTCGCGGACCCGGATCGCCCGGTGGTGGTCGGCGTCGGCGACCCAGATGGCGCCCTCGGCGTCGGGCTCGGCGATCCCGTCCGGCACCACGGCCAGCCCCGGCAGCATCTCCCCCACGTTCCGCGTCGTCGGCAGGTCGCCGAACCTGGCCCAGTCCCGGCGGCCGCCGAGCGAGCCGTCCGGCCGGATCTCGTAGGCGGACATCCGGTTGCCGAAGCTCTCCGCGACGACCAGGGTGTCGTCCCGGGCCACGGTGCCGTTCGGGAAGTACACCTCCTCGGCCACGACCTCGGCGGTCCCGTCCGGGTCGACGCGCATGACCAGCCCGGGTTCCAGGTCGGCCCCCGCCATGAGGTCGAAGCCGAAGCACCCGACCCAGCAGCGCCCCTGCCGGTCGACCGCCATGTCGTTGAGCACCCCGCGGGCGAGCCCGCTCAGGTCGGCGTGGGTGACCAGCGTGCCGTCCGGCTCGCGGCGCAGGATCCTCCGGTCCCGCATCGACGCGATCAGCAGCCGGCCGTCGGGCAGCAGCCCGGTCCCCGACGGCTGGGCCGGCACGGTCGCCTCCACCCGCAGGTCGCGGCCGTCGGCCTCGGCACTGAGCACCCGGTGGGTGTAGAAGTCGCTCACCCAGACCCGGCCCTCGAGCCAGCGCGGGCCCTCCAGGAACGACAGCTTCTCCAGCACGACGGTCGGCTCGGTCACGCGGCCCCCTCGGGATCCGGACCCCCGCCGCGGTGCGGGGGCGACGAGGTCAGTCTGGCCCGGGCAGGACGGCGGGTCGAGACCGTCCGACGATCATGCGTCGCCGACGAGCGAGCGCTGCCAGAGCGCCGTGTCGAGGACGCGTCCGTGCTTGCGCCCGACCCCGCGCAGCATCCCGACCTCCCGGAACCCGGCGCGCCTGTGCAGGGCGACCGAGGCCGGGTTGCCCCCCGGATCCGCGATCACCGCGACGACCTGCTCGAACCCGGCCGCACGACACTCGTCGAGCAGGCGGCTCAGCAGCGCCCCGCCCAGCCCCCGCCCGGCCGCGGCCTCCGCGAGGTAGACGGTGTTCTCGACGGTCCGGCGGTACGCGGCCTTGGCGCCCCGCCAGGGCGAGGCGTAGGCGAACCCGGCCACCCGCCCGTCGAGCTCGGCGACGAGGAAGGGCAGGGCACCTGCGGTGAGCGCGGCGAGCTTGGCCTGCCAGGTCTCCAGGTCGGGGACGTCCTCGTCGAAGGTCGCGACCGTCCGCTCGACGTAGGGGGCGTAGACCGCCGCGACGGCGGGCAGGTCGTCGAGGGTCGCGGGCCGGACGGGTCGTTCCACGGGACCATGATGGAACACCACGGCACGGGCCACGGTTGAGGCCAATACTTGCGAGCTCAACCAGATGCCCGCCGACCCGGGAGGTCCCGATGCCCGCCGTCACCGTCGCCGACGTCACCGCGCTGCCGCGCGTGCCCGAGCCCGGTCCCACCGACCTCGACCGCGGCGTCCGCTCGGTCACCACCGCACCCCGCGGCTACGAGGGCGAGGGCTTCCCCGTCCGCCGCGCCTTCCAGGGGGTCGACCTGCGCGATCTCGACCCCTTCCTGCACATGGACCAGATGGGCGAGGTGGAGTACGCGCCGGGCGAGCCGAAGGGCACGTCCTGGCACCCGCACCGCGGCTTCGAGACCGTCACCTACATCATCGACGGCGCGTTCGAGCACCAGGACAGCCACGGCGGCGGCGGGAACATCACCAACGGCGACACGCAGTGGATGACGGCCGGCGGCGGGCTGCTGCACATCGAGCGGCCGCCGGAGGCGCTCGTCGCCAGCGGCGGGCTGTTCCACGGGCTGCAGCTGTGGGTGAACCTGCCGAAGGCCGACAAGTGGCTGGAGCCGAAGTACCAGGACCTCCGTGCCCGCGAGGCCGCCCTGCTCACGACGCCCGACGGCGGCGCCCTCATCCGGGTGATCGCCGGCGAGCTGGCCGGGCACGAGGGACCCGGGTCGACCTACACGCCGATGGCGATGATGCACGCGACCGTCTCCCCCGGCGCGCGGATGCGCCTGCCGTGGCGACGGGACTTCAACGCCCTGGTCTACGTGCTGTCCGGCGCCGGGACGGTGGGCAGGGACGACCGGCCGATCCGCGAGGGGCAGCTGGCGCTCTTCGGGCCGGGCGACCTGATCTCGGTGGCCGGGAACCGCGGGCAGGACTCGCGCACCCCGGCGCTCGACGTCGTGCTGCTCGGCGGGCGGCCGATCCGCGAGCCCGTCGCGTGGGGCGGCCCGTTCGTGATGAACACCCGCGCCGAGGTCCTGCAGGCCTTCGAGGACTACCAGAAGGGGAAGTTGGGCGTGATCCCCGCCTCGTACGTGCCGCACGGCGGCCTGGGCGGATCGGCTCTGGGAGGATCGCCGGCATGAGCGAACCCATGATCCTCGACGTCGCCGAGTGGTCGCGTTTCGAGATCCACGTCGACGGGAGGCTGGCCGGCTTCGCCCAGTACAAGGCGGAGCCCGGCACGATCAGGTTCGTGCACACCGAGATCGACTCGATGTACGAGGGCCAGGGGCTGGGCGGCAAGCTCGCCCGCTTCGCACTCGACGACGCCCGGACCCGGGGGCTCGCGGTGTACCCGGACTGCCCCTTCATCCGGGGCTGGATCGAGAAGCACCCCGACTACGTCGACCTCGTCCCGGTCGAGGCCCGCCCCCTGTACTCCCTCTAGTCTCGCGGTCCGCGCCCTCCTCCCCGCGGGTCGGCACTTTCGCGCGACCGAGTTGCACCTCGTCGTCGCCCGGGACGTGTCGTTCGGTGTCCTGACACCGCCGACTCGCGGGGGGTGTGCCGGGAGTGTGGAACTGTCGGGGGTGGCTCGTAGCCTGATCCCGTGTTGGTCGTCCACGCCCTCTGGTCCCCCGCCCGGGGCGTCGTGCTCTGGGCGGAGGACGGCGAGCGCCCCGCGACCACCTCGCGCCGCTCGCTGCGCAGCGCGCGGCCGCACCCGTTCGCGGTGCCGGCGTCACAGCTGGCCGGGATCCACCCCGGCAAGCAGGCCTCGCTGACCCTGCTGCTCCCCTCCCGCGCGAGCGGGCCGGTGGAGTCGCCCGAGCTGGTGCGCCGCAGGCCGACCGGGCGGCGGTCGGCCGAGGTGTCGTTGACACCGTGGACGGTGCCGGCGGTCGTGGTCGAGCCGGGCGAGCTGGCCGACCCGGCCGAGGACGTGCGCTACGGCGCCTCCGTCGCCCACCTGCGGGCCCTGGCGGCGTTCGCGGACGACCTCGCCGCGCGCGGACGCGTCCTGCCCACGCTGCGGCCCGGACCCGAGGCACGATGGCGGCCCGTCGTGCAGGGTCTCGACGCGGTGGCCCGGCGGTCGCTGGTCGACGCGCTGCCCCCGGTGGGCCGCGCCGAGCAGCGGCGCTCGGGCGACACGGCCGGCCACTCCCCCGAGCTGCTGGTCGACGCCGCGCTCGACGCGCTGGTCGACGCGGCGGTGCGCGAACGCCTCGCCCGGGCGGACGCGCCGGTCGCCCTCGTACCGCCGCGCCGCGGCCGCGTTCCGAAGACACTGCCGGCCACGGAGGCCTGGCTCGCCGCCCTCGACGGCCCGGACCCGCGGTTCGAGGCCACCGAGCAGGAGCTCGCCACGCTGGCCGACGCGCTCGCCCCGTGGGACGCCGTCACCACCGAGGAGACCGGCCCGGCGCGCGCCACCTTCCGGTTGGCCGAGATCGGGACGCTGCACGACCCGGCCGACCCCGCGGACGACCCGCTCGACCAGACCGGCGACGGCACCCGCTGGGTCCTGGAGTTCCAGCTGCAGTCGACCGAGGACCCGAGCCTGGTCCTCCCGGCCGACGACGTGTGGGCGGGCCGCGCCGACCGGCTCATCACCTCCGCGCAGGAGCTGCTGCTGGCCGAGCTGGGCCGGGCCGCGCTCGTCTACCCGCCGCTCACCGGCGCGCTGCGCCGGGCCCGGCCGGAGGAGCTCGACCTCGAGCTGGACGAGGCGCACCGCTTCCTCACCGAGGACGCCGCGCGCCTGCTCGCGGCCGGGTTCGGCGTGCAGCTCCCGGCGGGGTGGAACGGGCGGCGCCCGCTCGGGCTGCGCCTGTCGGTGTCCTCGCCGGCGGCGCCGGGCGTCGTCACCCGCGGTGGGCTGGGCCGGGAGGAGCTCGCCCGGTTCCGGTGGACCCTCGCCGCCGGCGACGAGGAGCTCGACGAGGAGGAGATCGCTGCGCTCGTCGCCGCCAAGGCCAAGCTCGTCCGGATCCGGGGGCAGTGGGTGAGCGTCGACGCCGACGCGCTGGCCCGCGGCCTGGAGTTCCTGCGCCGGCAGAACGGGCGCCGCGGTGCCGGCACGGTGGCCGACGCGCTGAGCCTGGCCCAGGGCGCGGTGGACACGCCCCTGCCGATCACCGCCGTGGCGGCCGAGGGCTGGATCGGGGACCTGCTCGGCGGCACCGCGGACCGCACGCTCGAACCGCTCGACCCGCCGCCCGGCTTCCGCGCCGAGCTGCGGCCCTACCAGAAGCGGGGACTGTCCTGGCTGGCGTTCCTCGCGTCCCTCGGCCTGGGCGCCTGCCTGGCGGACGACATGGGCCTGGGCAAGACGATCCAGCTGCTGGCCCTCGAGGCCCTCGAACGCAGCGGGGACCCGCCCGGTCCCACCCTGATCCTCTGCCCCATGTCGCTGGTCGGCACCTGGCAGCGGGAGGCCGCACGGTTCGCCCCGGACCTGCGCGTCCACGCCCACCACGGCCCCGGGCGACCGCGCGGCGAGGCGCTGCGCGAGCGGTTGGCGGACACCGACGTCGTGGTCACGACCTACGGCACCGCGTCCCGGGACATCGAGGAGCTGGAGGCGCTGTCCTGGCACCGCCTGGTGCTCGACGAGGCGCAGGCGATCAAGAACAGCAACGCCGCCCCCTCGAAGGCCGCGCGGCGGATCGTCGCCGGGCATCGCATCGCGCTGACCGGCACGCCGATGGAGAACCGGCTGGCCGAGCTCTGGTCGATCATGGACTTCCTCAACCCCGGGATGCTCGGCAGCCCGGAGCGCTTCCGCCAGCGCTTCGCCGTGCCGATCGAGCGGCACGGCAGCCCGGAGGCCGCGGAGACGCTGCGCCGCATCACCCGGCCGTACCTGCTGCGCCGGCTGAAGACCGACCCCACGGTGATCGACGACCTGCCGGAGAAGATCGAGATCAGGCAGGAGTACCACCTCACCCGGGAGCAGGCCTCGCTGTACCGCACGATCGTCGACGAGATGATGGAGAAGATCGAGGACTCGGTCGGCATCCAGCGCCGCGGCAACGTCCTGGCCGCCATGGCCAAGCTCAAGCAGGTCTGCAACCACCCCGCCCAGCTGCTGCACGACGGTTCACCGATCGGGAAGCGCTCCGGCAAGGTCGCGCGGCTGGAGGAGCTGCTGGCCGAGATCCTCGCCGAGGGCGACAAGGTACTGTTGTTCTCCCAGTTCACCGAGTTCGCGTCGATGCTGGTGCCGCACCTGTCCGCCCGCTTCGACCAGGAGGTGCTGCACCTGCACGGCGGCACGCCGAAGAAGCAGCGGGACGCGATGGTCGAGCGCTTCCAGTCCGGTGAGGGCCCGTCGATCTTCCTGCTGTCGCTCAAGGCCGGGGGCACGGGGCTCACGCTCACCGCGGCCAACCACGTCGTGCACCAGGACCGCTGGTGGAACCCGGCCGTCGAGGAGCAGGCCACGGACCGGGCCTTCCGGATCGGCCAGGGGCGCACGGTCCAGGTGCGCAAGTTCGTCTGCCCCGGCACCGTCGAAGAGCGGATCGACGCCCTGATCGAGTCGAAGAAGGCGTTGTCGGACATGGTGATCAGCGACGGCGAGGGATGGCTCACCGAGCTGGACACCGGCGAGCTGCGGTCCGTGTTCGCGCTGGGCGCGGAGGCGGTCGCCGATGAGTGACCAGCCCTTCTGGGCGCAGGAGGACCACCCGAAGCGCCCGCTGCGCGTGGAGAACGGGATCCAGATCCACTCCACCCGCGGCACGGTCGCGCGCACGTGGTGGTCGAAGCGGTTCCTCGTCGTGCTGGAGGCGCTCGGGGTCGGCGGGCGGTTGCACCGCGGCCGCAGCTACGCGCGTTCGGGGCAGATCGTGTCCTGCGAGGTCGACGCGGGGTCGGTGGTCGCGCTGGTGCAGGGCACCCGGCCGACCCCGTACAAGGTCCGCATCGGGATCCCGGCATGGGGCAAGCAGGACTGGTCGCGCGCCGAGCAGGCCCTGGCGGACGACGCGTGGTACGCCGCCGCCCTGCTGGCCGGCGGGATGCCGACGGAGATCGAGGAGCTGTTCGCCGGGCTCGGCCTCGCGCTCTTCCCCACCTCGCAGCGCGACCTGTCGATGGACTGCACGTGCCCGGACCCCACGGTGCCGTGCAAGCATCTCGCGGCGGTGTTCTACCTGCTGGCGGAGCGGTTCGACGCGGACCCGTTCGAGGTCCTGACCCTGCGCGGGCGGGACCGGGAGACCCTGCTGGCCAACCTGCGCCGCCGCCGCGGGAGCACGGCGGCACCCGAGCCCACCGGCGAGGAGGACGCGCGCCCCCTGGGCGAGCTGCTCGACGACTTCTACGCGGCCGGCCCGCTCGACCTCACCCGGTTCGCGCCGGCGGAGCCCGAGCCGGGCGCGCTGCTCGAACAGGTTCCGGAGCTGCCGATCGAGGTGCGCCGGCACAAGGTCCGCGACCTGCTCCGGCCCGCGTACGAGCAGCTCGCCGAGTGATCTCTCCGGGCTGAGAGCGCATGATGGTTCCCTCACGCGATCGCACGCCCGCCCTGATCGCACTATGGTTCCATAACGCCTGTTCAGGCCTTCCGTGAAGGCGTTATGGTTCCATAACGCCTGTTCAGACCCTCTGTGACGGCGTTATGGTTCCATAACGCGTCAGCCGGCGCTGACGCCGGCGTCCGGGCCCCAGCGGGTGAGCAGGGCGGCCTCGAGGATGGTCGCCAGCTCGTAGAGCACGATCGACGCGATCACGGCGAGGGCCACGATCGTCCAGACGCCGCCGTAGTTGCCCGAGCCCTTGTAGCCGGACAGCACGCCGCCCATGCCCGCGAAGCCCACGAGCCACTCGGCCAGCATGGAGCCGACGATCGCGCCCGGGACCGAGATCCGCATCGCCGCGAGGAACTCCGGCAGGGCCGACGGGATCCGGACCTTGACCAGCGCCGTCAGGGCCGACCCGCCGTTGACGGTGATGAGGTCCAGCGACTGCGGCGAGGCCGAGTTGAGCCCGACCACGATGTTCACCAGCACCGGGAACAGCACCACGATCGCCGCGATGACCGCGATCCCGACCTTGCCCTGGCCGAAGATCAGCAGCAGCACCGGCGCCATCGCGACCAGCGGCACGGAGCGCAGCAGCAGGGCGATCGGCATGAACGCGAACTCGACCGGCTTCCAGAGCACGAACCCGATCGCGACCAGCGTGGCGACGACCATGCCGGTGACGAAGCCGATCAGTGCGTTGAGCAGCGTGGTGCCGAGCGCGCCGAAGCTGTCCGCCCGCGCCTGTTCCGCGCTCATCGACGCCGGCCGCACCCCGCGCGGCGGGGTGTCGGAGAACAGGTACTGCACGACGTCGAGCGGCGACTTCCCGACGAACGAGGACACGTCGAACACCTGCAGCAGCGCCTGCCACAGCAGGCCGAGCACCACGAGCGCGACGACGATCGTGACCCCGGCCCGGCCGGCGCGGCGCAGCAGCGCCCGGGTGGTCGCGGCGCCGCCCGCCGTGGTCGCCTCCTGCCCGAGGGGGGCGGTGGTCGCCTGAGTGGTCGGCGTGGCGGTCATCTCGCTCCTGCCGGGACGTCGGCGCCCGTGGTCCACGGCGTGACCAGCTTCGCGACCAGCCCGACCATGACGAAGCCGAGGCCGGAGATGATCCCGCTGACCAGCGCGAGGTACCAGAGCTGGGGTGCGTCGGACTGGGACTGCGCGGCGATGACGGCGCGGCCGAGCGTCGAGTCGCCGCCGCTGCCGAGGTACTCGGCGAGGATCGCGCCGAGGAACGCCGCCGGAGCCGCGATCTTCAGGGCCGCGAACAGGCTGGGCAGCGCGGAGAACAGCTGCACCTTGCGCAGCGCGGTCCAGGTGCTGCCGCCGTAGGCCCTGATCAGGTCGATGCTCGTGCGCGGGGCGGCACGCAGGCCGAGCAGGCAGCCGACCGTGGTGGTGAAGAAGCAGCTCATCGCGGCCAGCACGACCGACGCACCCGACGGCGCGTCCCGCCCGGCCACGATCACGATCACCGGCCCGATGGCCACGAGCGGGATGCAGTAGCTGACCACGGCGATCTGGTTGGCCAGCGCCTCCAACGGCGGCACCAGCAGCACGATCACCGCCAGCACGATCGCCACGAGGTTTCCCCAGAGGTAACCGAGGGCGGCCGAGCCGACCGTCCCGCCCGCGTTGTTCAGGGTGGCCGACCACTGCCCGGCGTCGAAGAACTTGCCGACGACGGAGGGCGGCGTCGGGATCGCCCCGCTCCCCTGGTAGAGCGTGAGCGACGCGATCCACCAGACGGCGACGATCACCACGACGCCGACGATCCCGCCCACCCACGGCGGCACCGCGCGGAGGGCGGTGAACCGGCCGCCCTCCTCCGGGGAGGCGGCGGCCGGTCTGACGGGCGAGACGGCGGGCGCCGCCATCAGTGCGCGTCGGCGGGTGCCCCGCCGCGGCCGAAGAGGATCTCGGAGAGCCGGTCGACGTACTCGTGGAACTCCGGCGTGCGCTGGAGCTCCGGCAGCCGAGGCCGCGGCAGGTCGATCTCGACCACCTCGGCGATCCGCCCCGGCCGGGGGCTCATGACGGCCACGACGTCGGACAGGAACACCGCCTCCGCGATGCCGTGGGTGACCATGAGCGTGGTCGCCGGGCGCTCGGTCCAGATCCGCAGCAGCTCGACGTTCAGCCGCTGGCGGGTCATGTCGTCGAGCGCGCCGAACGGCTCGTCGAGCAGCATCACGGTCGGCTGCACGGCCAGGCAGCGCGCGATGGCCACGCGCTGCCGCATGCCGCCGGAGAGCTGCCCCGGCTTGGCCTTCTCGAAGCCGGACAACCCGACCAGCGAGACGAGGTCGTCGATCAGCCCCGGCTCCGGGGTGATGCCGGCGACCTCCAGCGGCAGCCGGATGTTGCTCGCCACGGTCCGCCACGGCAGCAGGGCCGCCTCCTGGAAGGCGATGCCCAGCTGGTGGTCGCGCTGGATCTCCCAGGTCGACCGGCCGTTGATCAGCGCGGTCCCCGCGGTCGGCGTCTCCAGCCCGGCGAGGATGCGCAGGATCGTCGACTTGCCGCAGCCCGAGGGGCCGAGCAGCGAGAGGAACGAGTTCTGCGTGGTCCCCAGGTTCGTGGACGCGAGCGCCTGCACGGACCGGCGGCCCATCGAGAAGACCTTCTCCAAGCCCTGGATGTTGATCCCGGTGGCCGCCCGTGCCTCGGCCCGGGGGTCCGTGGTGGACGACCTGCTGCCCGCGTGCCGGTCGAGGTGTGTCCCCGTCACAGCCGCCTCCTCCCGCTGCTCGCTCGTGCCGGTCCGGTCAGGCCTCGAGCAGGCTCGGGTCGGACGCGTAGATCTCGTCGAGCAGGGTCAGGTCGAACAGTTCGGCCGGGGTGATGGTGATGCCGATGTTGCCGAGGGCCTTGACGATGTTCTCCTGCAGCGCCGGGGACAGCGTGAACAGGCCGTTGGCCTGGGTGTCCGGGCTGACGACGAGCTCGTTCTGCGCCTGCATCTGCTCGGTCTGGCCGGCGACGTCCAGGCCGAGGTCCTTGCCGTAGGTGTTGACCGCGAGCTCGGCCGAGGCCTTCGGGTCCGCGACCGCGTCGTTCCATCCCTTGATCTCGGCGGTCAGGAACGCCTTGAGCTTGTCGCGGTCGTTCTCGATGGTCTCCTGCAGCACGACGAAGGTCTCCGCGGTCAGCGGCAGGCCGTTGTCCGCGAAGGGCAGGGTGACCGGGGTGAAGCCGTCCGCCTTGATGAGGAACGGTTCGTTGGTCGTGTAGGCCATGAAGCCGTCGACGCTCTTCTCGGTCAGCGGGGTCGGCTCGTACTGGACGACGACCTGCTGGACCCTGCCCGGGTCGATGTCGTTGGCCTTGAGGAACCCGGCGAAGATCTGCTGGTTCGTGCCGGCCTGGATGCCGAGGCGCTTGCCGATCAGGTCCTGTGGCGTGCGGATCGGGGTGCCCTGCTCCATGGACAGGATGCAGAACGGGTTCTTCTGGAACGTGCTGCCGATGATCTTGAGCGGCGCGCCCTGCTCGGTGATGAAGCGGGCGGTCGCGTCGGGCGCGGAGAGGCCGACGTCGACGTTCTTGGCCAGGACCAGCGCGTCGGCGCTGTCGACCGGGCCGGTCACGAGGTCGACCGAGTCGAAGCCGGCCGCCTTGTAGTAGCCCTTCGAGTCCGCCATGTACTCGCCGGCGAACTCGATGTTCTTGATCCACGACAGCTGGAGGGCGAGCGTGCCGTACTGGCCGGGAGCGGCCGAGGCCGCACCGGAGGCCGAGGCGCTCCCGGAGCCACCGCCGCCGCAGGCGGCGAGGGCGACGCCCGCGGCACCGACACCGACGCCGAGGCCGGCGAGGCGCAGGAAGCCGCGTCGGCTGGGGCCCGGACCGGTCGGGGGCTGGTGGGGCGGCGGGACGAGCAGCGTCATGGGGCGATCTCCTCCGACGTACGGTCGGCGTCCTGGGTCGGGACGGCCGGCGGGCGCACCGGTGGTGTGCCGGTGGTCGACACTCGTTCCCCCGACGCGCCGCCCCGCAGAACCTAGGAAGATCCGGGTTCGCTGCGGTTTCGCGGCTGTTACGGCGGTGATGCCGGTCGGTCGCGCTTGGGCAACACGAGTGGGTGACCCCCCACGCGCTCACCGTGCGTCGCCTGCTACGAACGCAGCGTGCCCGGGACCACCGCAGCGGTCCCGGGCACGTCCGGTCGCGACGACGACGCTCAGCTCGCCGCGGCGGCCTTCTTCCGCCGCGTGCGCCGGGCCGGGGCCGCCGGTGTCACGAGGTCCTTGAGGAACAGGCCGGTGTAGCTTCCCTCGGTGCCCGCGATCTCCTCGGGCGTGCCCTGCGCGACGACCGTGCCGCCGCCGGAGCCGCCCTCGGGGCCCATGTCGATCACCCAGTCCGACGTCTTGATCACGTCGAGGTTGTGCTCGATGACGACGACCGAGTTGCCCTTGTCGACCAGCCCGTTGATCACCATCAGCAGCTTGCGGATGTCCTCGAAGTGCAGGCCGGTGGTCGGCTCGTCGAGGATGTAGATCGTGCGGCCGTTGGACCGCTTCTGCAGCTCGCTGGCCAGCTTCACCCGCTGCGCCTCACCACCCGAGAGCGTGGGCGCCGGCTGCCCGAGCCGGACGTAGCCGAGCCCGACGTCGACCAGCGTGGTCAGGTACCGGCTGATCGAGGTGATCGGGGCGAAGAACTCCGCCGCCTCCTCGATCGGCATGTCCAGCACGTCGGCCACGGTCTTGCCCTTGTAGTGCACCTCGAGGGTCTCCCGGTTGTACCGGGCGCCCTTGCAGACCTCGCAGGGGACGTACACGTCGGGCAGGAAGTTCATCTCGATCTTGATCGTGCCGTCGCCGGAGCACGCCTCGCAGCGGCCGCCCTTGACGTTGAAGGAGAAGCGCCCGGCTTGGTAGCCACGCACCTTCGCCTCGGTGGTCGACGCGAAGAGCGTGCGGATCTTGTCCCACACCCCGGTGTACGTGGCCGGGTTGGACCGCGGCGTGCGCCCGATCGGCGACTGGTCGACCCGCACGAGCTTGTCCAGCTGCTCGACGCCGGTGATCCGGGTGTGCCGGCCCGGCACCTGGCGGGCGCCGTTGAGCTTGTTCGCCAGCACCGTGGCCAGGATGTCGTTGATCAGCGTGGACTTGCCGGAGCCGGAGACGCCGGTGATCGAGACCAGCCCGCCCAGCGGGATGTCGACGTCGATCCCCCGAAGGTTGTGCTCACGCGCACCGACGATCGTGAGCCTGCGCTCCGGGTCGAGCGTGCGGCGCACGTCGGGCACCGGGATGCTCCGCCGGCCCGACAGATACGCGCCGGTCAGCGACGTGTCGTGCGCCTCGAGCTCGGCCACCGGACCGGAGTGCACGACCTCGCCGCCGTGCTCGCCCGCGCCCGGGCCGATGTCGACGGCCCAGTCCGCGGCCCGGATGGTGTCCTCGTCGTGCTCCACGACGATCAGCGTGTTGCCCAGCTCCTTGAGCCGGGTCAGCGTGTCGATCAGCCGGCGGTTGTCCCGCTGGTGCAGGCCGATCGAGGGCTCGTCGAGCACGTAGAGCACGCCGACCAGGCCGGAGCCGATCTGGGTGGCCAGCCGGATCCGCTGCGCCTCGCCGCCGGACAGCGTGCCCGCGGCGCGGTCGAGCGAGAGGTAGTCCAGCCCGACGTCGAGCAGGAAGCCGAGCCGGGCCTGGATCTCCTTGAGCACCCGGCCGGCGATCATCGCCTGCCGCTGGTCCAGCACCATCCCGTCGAGGAAGCCGGCGCACTCGGCCACCGACATCGCCGAGACCTCGGCGATCGACCGGTCGCCCTGCTCGCGGTGCGCGAGCGTGACCGCCAGGACCTCGGGCTTGAGCCGCGCCCCCTTGCACGCCGGGCACGGCACGTCGCGCATGTAGCCCTCGTACCGCTCGCGCTGCGACTCGGACTCGGTCTGGTCCAGCCGGCGCTCGAGGAACGGGATCACGCCCTCGAAGTTGGCGTAGTAGGCGCGCTCGCGGCCGTACCGGTTCCGGTACCGGACGTGCACCTGGTCCTCGCTGCCGTGCAGCACCGCCTTCTGTGCCTCGGCCGGCAGCTTGTGCCACGGCGTGTCCATCCGGAACCCGACCGCCTTGGACAGCCCGGTGAGCAGCCGGCCGAAGTACTCGGCGGTGTGCCCGTTGTTCCACGGGGCGACGGCGCCGTCGGCCAGGCTGAGCTCGGGGTCCGGGATGACGAGCTCCGGGTCGACCTCCTTCTTGATGCCGATGCCCGAGCACTCGGGACACGCGCCGTAGGGCGAGTTGAAGGAGAACGTGCGGGGCTCGAGGTCGTCGAGCGTGAGGGGGTGGCCGTTCGGGCAGGCCATTCGCTCGGAGAAGCGGCGCTCGCGGTGCGGGTGCTCGTCGTCGAGGTCGACGAACTCCAGCACCACCAGCCCGTCGGCCAGGCGCAGCGCGGTCTCGACCGAGTCCGTGAGCCGCTGCTTGGCGCTCGGCTTCACCGACAGCCGGTCGACGACGACCGCGATGTCGTGCTTCTCCTGCTTCTTCAGCTTCGGCGGGTTGCTCAGCGGGTGCACCGTGCCGTCGACCAGGACGCGCGAGTAGCCCTGGCCCTGCAGGGTGGTGAAGAGGTCGACGAACTCGCCCTTGCGGGTGCGGACCACGGGGGCCAGCACCTGGAAGCGGCTGCCCTCCTCCATCGCCAGCACCTGGTCGACGATCTGCTGCGGGGTCTGCTTCTCGATGACCTCGCCGCAGACGGGGCAGTGCGGCACGCCGGCTCGCGCGTAGAGCAGCCGGAGGTAGTCGTAGACCTCGGTGATCGTGCCGACCGTGGAGCGCGGGTTGCGGTTCGTGGACTTCTGGTCGATCGACACCGCCGGCGAGAGGCCCTCGATGAAGTCGACGTCGGGCTTGTCCATCTGGCCGAGGAACTGCCGCGCGTACGCCGACAGCGACTCGACGTACCGGCGCTGGCCCTCGGCGAAGATCGTGTCGAACGCGAGGCTCGACTTGCCGGAGCCGGACAGGCCGGTGAAGACGACGAGGCTGTCCCGCGGCAGGTCGAGATCGACCCCGCGCAGGTTGTGCTCGCGGGCGCCGCGCACGACCAGCCGGGGAGCGTCGTGCGGGGTGCGGGCCTGGGCCACGAGGGCGCCTCCTTACGGGTCACCGGGGATCGGCGGGCCCGGTCCGCGGCAGACCGGGGACCCGCGATCGATGCTAGGCCGGGGGTCCGACAGAAAGCGTGCCCACCGTCCGGACCTCGGGTCCCGGTCGGCGGATGCGCGCCGTGATGCGCCGGGCGACCACGCGCCGGCGATGTCACCGCCCGCGCCAGGACCGCCGATCGGATCCCGTTCGGCCCTCCGCCTCAACGCCGCGGACCGCCCGGTGCTTCCCGACGCGCCCGCCGGACCAGGTGACCACTGTCGCACACATGTTCGACGGCGGTGCGGCGACCCCTGCTCCCCGCCTGCCCTCGGACCGGGCGGCGCGATTGTCAGGTCACCAGCCCCGCTCGCGCCACTCCTTCAGCGACGGGCGCTCCTTGCCCAGCGTGGTGTCGTCGCCGTGGCCGGGGTACACCCAGGTGTCGTCCGGCAGCTCGCCGAACACGCGCGACTCCAGGTCGTCCATGAGCGAGGCGAAGTCCTCGGGCGACCAGGTCTTGCCCGGGCCGCCCGGGAACAGGGAGTCCCCGGTGAACAGGTGCGGGCGGTCCGGGCCGCGGTAGAGCAGGGCGATCGAGCCGGGCGTGTGCCCGCGCAGGTGGATGACCTCGAGGGAGATCTCGCCGAACTCCACGCTGTCGCCCTGCGAGACCAGCACGTCCATCGGGATCGGCAGCTCGGGGGCGTCGAGCGGGTGCGCGATCTGCCGGGTCTGGAACATGCCCGCCACCGCGCCCAGCGCCTGCCAGTGGTCCTGGTGGCGGTGGGTGGTGACGAGGTGCCGCAGCTCGGGCCTGCCGTCCTCGGCCCCGACCAGGTCGGCGAGGCGCTCCGGCTCGGCGGCCGCGTCGATCAGCAGCGCCTCGTTGGTGGCGGTGCAGGTCAGCAGGTAGGCGTTGTTGTCCATCGGGCCGACGGAGACCTTGCTGATGGTGAGCGGGGCCAGGCTCCGCCGGATCGCCGCGCCGCCGGGGTCGGTGTGCCCGCTGTACTCGTCCAGGACGTCCACGCGCGGCAGCCTAGTGCCGTGGGCCGTCCCGCGTCCCGCCGCGGAGGCCGGTCAGCCCCCCGCCGGGAAGATCCGCGGGAAGGTGTCCACCGCGTCCTGCACGACGAGGTACCCGTACACCACGAGCGCGATGAACAGCAGGCTCGCCAGCGAGGTCAGCACGTAGGCGACGATCCGCAGCACGGTGAGGGCCCGGCCGTCGCCCGCGGCGGGCAGGCGCTGGCCGCGCGGCGGGGTGTGGGCGGGCGAGGGCCGCCCCGCGGGGGCCCAGCCGGCGCGGGTCGCCTGCTCCCCCACGGTCGCCGGTGGGGCGGCGTCGGGCGCGGCCCGCTGGTACGGGACCGGGGGTTTCTGCCCGACGGCCCGGAAGCCGCCGCTCCCGCTCGTCGACGCCCTGTGCGTGCTCACCCGTCGAACCCCCTGCCCGCGTCCCCGGTCCTGCGGGCCAGTC
Source organism: Pseudonocardia kujensis (assembly GCF_021283305.1). Taxonomy (GTDB): domain Bacteria; phylum Actinomycetota; class Actinomycetes; order Mycobacteriales; family Pseudonocardiaceae; genus Pseudonocardia; species Pseudonocardia kujensis. The sequence goes on along the minus strand of NZ_JAJSOK010000050.1, from coordinate 19,885 downwards.
TGGTCGGTGGAACCACGGTTGGTCACCCCGGTGGCGGGCGTCCACCCGTTCGTGGTACGCCCGTTGCGCCCGAGCGCCTTCGCTGCGTGGTGTCAGGGCGTCCGGGCGACCAGGTCGAGGATGCCGGAGGTGAGCAGGTAGCCGCCGAGCCCGCCGAAGAAGAGCACGGTGATCGGGCGGCGGTGCACCCGGATCCAGGCGACGAGCCGCTCGAGCACCTCCCGCGCGAGCTGCGGCCGGTGCGTCGCGAGCACGAGGGCCACGATCACGGTGCTGAACCAGATCGCGTTGTACACGGCCACCTGGACGAGCCGGTCGACCGCGCCCGCGGCCGAGGCCACGATCGCGTTCAGGGCGGCCAGGTAGGTCAGACCCGGCAGGTGGGTGAGAACGCCCGCCCCGGCGGCCCCGCGCACCGTCAGCCCCTGCAGCCGCCGCTGCATCCACGTCGGTTCGTCGCGCGGCGGCCGCTCGGTCCCCCGGCTCAGCGGCCAGGGCGACGGCCACCGCGCCCAGGCCGAGATCGCGTAGGCCAGCGCCGCCACGCCGAGGACGACGTCGACGAGCGGCCTGCTCGTCGTCGTCGCGGTGCGGGCGTTGAGCCCCTGCAACAGCACCACGACCAGGACCCCGACCGCGAGGGTGAACGCCAACCCGCCCGCCAGGTACGCCGTCAGCAGCCGCCGCGGGTTCCGGCTCGCCAGGATGGCGAACAGGGCGGCGAGCGCGGTGGGCCGGAGGACCGCGGAGAGCGCCAGCACCAGCGCCTCGGCGCTCACGGCTCGGTACCCACGAGTGGACCACCGGGCACGCGGTCAGCCACCGGCGCGCGTCGCACCGGGGCTCACGGGGTGACCTTCGGGTCGCCGCGCGGCGGTTCGGGCGGCTCGGCGGGACCGGACACGGCGGCGGACTCCCCGTCGGTGCCGCTCGCCCCGCTCGCGACGCCGGCCGGCTGGGGGTGCCGGTGCGCCTTCCGGGCGTTCCTGCCCTCCTTGCGCGCGGCCTTCCGCTCGGCCTTGCGCGCGGCCTTCGCCTCCTGGTCGGCGGCCGCCTCCTCCGCCTCCTTGGGCGTGGACCGCAGCCAGGCGTCCGCCCACCGCGCCTGCGGGTCGATGTCCACGAGCAGGGCCTTGACCAGCAGGGTCAGCGGGATCGCGAGGATCGCGCCGAGCGGGCCCAGCAGCCAGGCCCAGAAGAACAGCGCCACGAAGGTGATCGTGATCGACAGGCCCACCGCGTCGCCGATGAACCGGGGCTGGAGGAGCGACTGGATCACGAAGTTCAGCGCGCAGTAGACGACCACGACCACGATCGCGAGCTGTGGTCCGCCGACGAACAGCGCGAGCAGGGCGGGCGGGATCAGCCCGATGACGAACCCGATGTTGGGGATGTAGTTGGTGACGAAGGCCAGGAGGCCCCAGGTGACGGCGAGCGGGACCTTCAACAGCGCCAGCGCGATCGAGTCGAGCACGGCGACGATGAACCCGAAGATCGTCGTGACCAGCAGGTACTGCCGTGTGCCCCAGGCGAAGTGGCCGAGGGCCCGGATGACCTCGGGCCGGTCGGCGCCGATCGAGGCCAGCCGGTCCCGCACGCCCCCCGCCTCGACCGTCAGGAAGAGCAGCAGCGCGAGGAGGAAGACGAGGCTCGACGCGAGCCCGGCGACGCTGTCCAGCAGCGAGCCCAGCAGACCGGCGAGCTTGCCGAGGTCGAGCGAGCTCGCGGCCTGCTTCAGCTGGTCGGGCCCCACCCCCGCCTTCTTGAGGGCGGAGGTCAGCGACGTGACCAGCCCGTCGGCCTGCGACGCGTACTTGGGGACCTCGGTCGCGAGCCGCGCGATCGAGGCGACGATCCCGAGGGCGAGCACGATGAGGACCGCGTAGACCAGCAGGACGAGCACGAGCGTCGTCGCCCAGGCCGGCCAGCCCTTGCGCTTGAGCCGGTCCTGGACGGGGGCCACCGCGATGACGATGATCAGCGCCATGAACGCCGGGGCGATCAGCCAGGCGACCGCCTTGACACCCGCCAGCACCACGACGACCGCCGCGGCGCCGAGCAGCACGACGAGCGCGCGGGGCAGGCCCCGCTCACGCGGCCGCGTCCCGTTCCCCGGCAGGTCGTCCGGGGTGGCGGCGGGGGGTGGCACCGGAGTCGTCACGCGGCGACGCTAGGTCCGGCCGGGGGAACCCGGCCTCACCCGCCGCGGGCGAACGGGCGCCTCCCCCCGGGCGCTCCCGCTGGTCAGGGCACCGGTACCGCTCCCCGGCGCGGGGGTTCCGCGGCGCGCCAGGCGCCCGCGCCCGCGCCCGCGGCCGCCCGTGCCTGGGCCCACTTGAGCCTGGCGAGGTCCGCGGGCGGTAGCTCCGCCCGCTTGCTCCAGCTGCGGGCCGCCTTGACCGCGGCCGCCCCGGCCAGCAGCGACCCGCCCAGGCCGGCGAGGGCGCCCACGGCCAGCAGGACCACCGCCCCGATCAGCAGCCCGTGGTCGAGGTCCTCCCACGACGGGTCCGTCCGACGATCGCTCATCCCGGTCTCCTTCCTCCTGCGGTTCCGGGCGCAGCGTCGCGCCGCCGGCGCCGCCCCCGCCTCACCCGGCCGGAGTGACCGCGGGAGTTGGGCCGGACGGGTGGAGCTGATCATCCGGCCGCCGCGGGCGCCCGCCCGAGGCCGTACGCTGGGCAAACGGCCCCGGTGGCCGTGTCTCTCCTCTGGACGGTCGCAGCGTCGGGACGTGCAGTGGTCCCTGTGCGTGAGAGGAACGGATGGAGAAGCCGTCGCGGTCCCGCACGCTGCGCCGCGTGGTCGCCGGCGCCGGGCGGACGGGCGTCGTGCTGCTCGCCGTCGCGGTCCTCGCCGGCACCGGCTACGTCTGGGTCATGTCCCGGACCTTTGCCGCGGACCTCACCACCAGCTCGGTCCTGGCCGCGCGCGCGGGAGGCCCGGCGGGGTCGGCAGGGTCGACGGCGGCGCCGCGCCGCAGCTACACGGCGCTGCTGGTCGGCCTCGACAGCCGCACGGACGCGCAGGGCGAACCGCTCCCGCCCGACCTGCTCGCCGAGATCCACGCGGGCGACGACGGCGGGCAGCTGCACACCGACACGATCATGCTCGTGCGCGTCCCGGCCGACCCGGGCTCCCCCGTCGTCACCGTCTCTTTTCCGCGCGACTCCTACGTCCCGCTGGCCGACGGCAGCGGGCGCCACAAGATCAACTCTGCGTACGGCCGCGCCTACCGCGCCGAGCAGGAGCGCCTCGAGGCTCAGGGGGTCAACGGCGTCGAGCTGGACCGGCGCAGCCGGGAGGCGGGGCGGGCGAACCTCGTCGCGACGGTCGAGGCGGTCTCCGGCACCACGGTGGACCACTACGCGGAGGTCAACCTCGCCGGGTTCGTCGAGCTCACGGCCACGCTGGGCGGGGTGGACGTCTGCCTGAACCAGCCCGTCGACGACCGGGCCTACTCCGGGGTGGACCTGCCCGCCGGGCCGCAGACGGTCAGCGGCGCCGCGGCGCTGGCGTTCGTCCGGCAGCGGCACGGGCTCGACGGGGGCGACCTCGACCGGATCACCCGGCAGCAGGCCTTCCTGGCCGCGGTGGCCCACCAGGTGCTGGCCGCGGGCACCCTCGCCGACCCCGCCACCGTGTCCGGCCTGCTCGCGGTGGTGACGCGGCACGTCGTCGTCGACGCGGGGTGGGACCTGCGACAGCTCGTCGGGCAGCTGGGCCAGCTGGCGGGCGGGGACGTCGTGTTCCGGACCGTCCCCTCGCTCCGCCCGGACCTGTGGACCCCCGTCGACGGCGTGGCCGTCGAGGTCGACGACGACCAGGTCCGGGACTTCGTGCACACGGTGCTGTTCACGGACGCCCGCGCCGACGGCACCGCGCCGGAGACGGCCGACCCCGACGCGTCGCGGGTCCGGGCGAACGGGCCGACGCCCACCAGCACGCCGACCAGGACGCCGACCACGACCACGACCGCCTCACCGACCCCGAGCGCCATGCAGAACACCGCGGCCGGCACCGCGCCGACCTCCACGATCGGGGCACCCGAGGACCAGTGGCAGCACCGCCCGCTGATCGACGCCGCCGCCGTGCCCTGCGTGAACTGAGAACGCCGGGCCGGGGTCAGCCCGCCGCGTCCTGCTCGATGCGCGCCGCGCGGTCCCGGATCCGGTCCGGCGACCACGTGGCGACCTCGCGCAGCTGCTCGACCAGGGCGATCTCGACGGCCGCGTGCACGGCCGCCGGCGACACGGCCGGATCCACCGACCGCGCCGCGGCCAGCGCGCGGGCCGAGAGGTACACGTTGATCATCCGGTCACCTCCGATGGTGCAGATGCATTCCCAACGCCGCGGACGCAAAACGGAGACGGGCCGCGGGGCGAGCGGTCCTCCCGGTGGGGCGAGCGGGTCGGCGTTCCAGGAAGGCCGCCATCCGTTCCCGGTGCTCGGCGGTGCCGAAGAGCGGGCCGCCGCCTCGGCCGCCGCGGCGAAGCCCGCCTCGGTCCCGGGGGTTGACGAACGCCTTGCCCACCTCCACGGCGAGCGGCGGCAGCGCCGCCCTCTCCTCGGCCGGGTCCAGCGCGGCCGCCGGCGGCGCCTCCGGCACCAGCCCCGCGCGGGCGGCGGTGGCCGCGTCGATCACCCGCCCGGACAGGGCAAGCAGCCGTGTCCGGTGTCGGCCCATCACCTCTGCCAGCCACCGGTCGTTCGGCAGGGAAGGCCGTCCGGTCCCTGGGGACCCGGTCCGGCAGACTGCCCCTCGTGAGCCAGCCGATCACGCCGACCCGGCCCACCGCCGAGTCCTTCCCCCGCCTGCACGCCCGCACCCGCCGGTTCACCCTCGGCGCCCCACGCGGCGTCACCGTCTCGCCCGACGGCGGCCGGGTGGTCTTCCTGCGCAGCCGTGCCGGGACCGACCCCGTGACCTGCCTGTGGAGCCTCGAGGTGGAGACCGGCGAGGAGCGGTTGACCGCGGATCCCCGCGAGCTCGACACCACCGACGTCGAGGACCTGCCGGCCGAGGAGCGGGCGCGCCGCGAGCGGGCCCGGGAGCAGGCCGGCGGCGTGGTCGGCTACGCGACGGACCGGGCCGTGACCCGCGCGGTCTTCCCGTTGTCCGGCAAGCTCTACCTCGCCGATTTCGCCGGCGGCCTCGCCCCGCGGCTGATCGAGACCGACGGCGCGGTGATCGACCCCCGCCTCGACCCGACGGGCGCGCGGATCGCCTTCGTGTCCGGCGGCGCGCTGCACGTGCACCTGATCGCCGCACGCCTGACCGAGACGCTCCTCGTGCCCGAGTCCGACGACGTCACCTACGGCCTGGCCGACTTCGTGGCCGCCGAGGAGATCGACCGGATGCGCGGCTTCTGGTGGTCCCCCGAGGGCGACGCCCTCGTCGTCGCGCGGGTCGACGAGTCCGCGGTCCCGGTGTGGCACATCGCGGACCCGGCCAACCCCGACCGCACCCCGACCCCTGTGCGGTATCCCGCGGCGGGCACCACGAACCCTGCCGTGAGCCTCGAGGTCGTGGGGCTCGACGGGCGCCGCACGCCGATCAGGTGGGACGCGGGCCGCGACGAGTACGTGGTCGACGTCCTGTGGGACGACCGCGGCCTGTTCGTGATCGTGCAGCCGCGGGACCAGAAGGCCCTGCGGATGCTCCGGGTCGACCCGGCGACCGGCGCCACCACGCTCGTCGACGAGGAGACCGACCCGGTCTGGGTCGACGCCACCCCCGGCCTGCGCGCGCACACCGCCTCCGGTGCGCTGGTGAAGCTCGCCCACCGGGACGGGGCGCACCGCGTGCTGGTCGACGGCGAGCCGGTCACCCCGCCGGAGATCCAGGTCCGCAGCCTGCTCGACGTCGACGGCGACACCCTGTTGATCAGCGGCTCCACCACGCCCGCGTCGGTGCGGCTCTGGACGTGGAGCGCGGCCGGCGGCCTGGTGCCCGCCTCGCCCGAGGAGGGCGTGCACTCCGGCCGCCTCGCGGGGGGCACGTTCGTGCGCACCTCGACCGACCTCACGTCGCCGGCCGCGACCAGTGTCCGGGCGGCGGGCGGCGAGCGGGAGATCGCCTCCTACGCCGCCGAGCCGGGCCTCGACCTGCGGATCTCCCTGCACCGGGCCGGGGAGCGACGGCTGCAGACGGCGTTGCTGCTGCCGTCCTGGTGGGAGCCGGGTACGCCGCTGCCGGTGCTGATGGACCCCTACGGCGGGCCGCACGGCCAGCGCGTCTACGCCGCCCGCAACCCGCACCTGACCAGCCAGTGGTTCGCGGAGCAGGGCTTCGCGGTGGTCGTGGTCGACGGGCGCGGGATGCCCGGCCGCGGCCCGGAGTTCGAGCGGGCCGTGCACCTCGACCTCGCCGCGCCGGTGCTCGACGACCAGGTCGACGCCCTGCGCGCGCTCGCCGTGGAGAACCCGGACCTCGACCTCACCCGGGTCGGGATCCGCGGTTGGTCCTTCGGCGGGTTCCTCGCCGCGCTCGCGGTGCTGCGCCGGCCCGACGTCTTCCACGCCGCCGTCGCGGGGGCACCGGTCACGGACTGGGCCCTCTACGACACCCACTACACCGAGCGCTATCTCGGCCACCCGGACCGGGAGCCGGCCGCCTACGAGCGCTCCTCGCTGCTCGCCGACGCCGCCACCCCGGCCTCCGAGGACCGGCCGGACCGGCCGCTGATGATCATCCACGGGCTCGCCGACGACAACGTCGTGGCCGCCCACACCCTGCGGCTGTCCTCGGCGCTGCTCGCCGCGGGACGGCCGCACCAGGTGCTGCCACTCTCCGGCGTCACGCACATGACGCCGCAGGAGGTCGTCGCGGAGAACCTGCTGCTCCTGCAGGTGCGGTTCCTGCGCGACGCCCTGGGGGTGCCCACGCCGCCGGCCTGAGCGTGTCTCAGTCGTGCGAGATGTGGTGGGGCGTCCCGTCGTCGGCGGTGGCCCCGTCGCCGCGGGTGTCCGGCGCGTCGGGGTCCGGGGCACCCACGCACGACGCGTGCCGGCGCTCGTTGCGCAGGTCCCAGATCGCCACGCCCAGCGCGATCAGTGTCGTCAGGACGGCCACACCCAGCGCGCCCGCGATGCCCGCCTGGTACGAGCGGCCCGCGGCGGCCAGCACGCCGTAGAACACCCCGGCGACGACTGCGGTGCCGATGGCCGCGCCCACCCGCTGGCCCGTCTGCAGGGCGCCGCCGGCCGACCCCGCCATCCGGACCGGCACGTTGCGCAGGGTCATGGTGATGTTCGGCGAGATCACGAAACCGCCCCCGATCCCGCCGACGAGCAGGGCGGGTGCGGCGGCGATCCCGGCGCTCCCGCCCGGGACCAGCGCCAGGATCGCGGCGGTCGTGGCGATCCCGACCGCGACCAGCGCGAGGCCGAACACCGTGAGCCGGCGGCCGAAGCGCTCGACGAGCCGGCCGGCCACCACCGCGGACACCGCGGAGCCGACCGCGAACGCCGTGACCGAGAGCCCCGACTGCAGCGGCGTGTAGCCCAGGCCCGCCTGGAAGAACTGCGCGAACACGATCCAGACACCGGAGAACCCGGTGAAGTAGACGAGCCCGAGCAGGGCACCGGGGGCGTAGCCGGAGGTCTCGGTGACCAGCCGGACGTCGAACAGCGGCTCGGCGCCGACACGGACCTCCCGCCGCTCCCACCACAGGAACACCACCGCCAGGACCACGCCGATCGGGAAGAGCCACCACAACCGCGCGAGCCCACCCGACTCCGCCTGCACCAGCGGCAGCAGTAGCGCGAGCACCGCCCCGCCGAGCAGCCCGGCCCCGGCCCAGTCGATGTGCGGCCGTGCGCCCGTGCGCGCCTTCGGCAGCAGCCGCGCCGCCAGGACCACGGCCAGCACGCCGATCGGGACGTTGACGTAGAAGATCCACCGCCAGCCGTCGGGCTCGCCGAAGGCGGCGAGCAGCAGCCCGCCCACGATCGGTCCCGCCGCGGTCGAGATGCCGACCGTGGCGCCGAAGAACCCGAAGGCCCGGCCCCGCTCGGCGCCGCGGAACAGGCTCTGGATCAGCCCGGAGTTCTGCGGGGCGAGCGAGCCTGCGGCGAAGCCCTGCAGGAGCCGCGCGACCACGAGCAACTCGATCGTGGGCGCCGCGCCGCACACGGCGCTGAACGCGACGAACGCGGTGAGCGCGACGAGGAACATCCGGCGGCGGCCGAACGCGTCGCCGAGCCGGCCCGCCGGGACCAGCGCGAGGCCGAAGGTCAGCGCGTACCCCGAGACCACCCACTGCGCGCCGGCCGGGTCCGTGCCCAGCCCCCGCTGGATCGACGGCAGCGCCACCGAGACGATGCTGACGTCGAGCAGGGTCATGAACCCCGCGGCGAGTGTGACGGACAGGGCCCGCCAGCGCCGCGGGTCCGGCGTGTACTCCTCCTCGGTCCCCTTCCGGGCAGGGGCCGAGGTCATGAGGCGATGCGGGCGGGGTGAGGGCGTTCGGGCACGACGCCGGACGTTACCGCCGGCTCCCGCGACCCGCCTTCCGAACGCTCGTCCGGCGGTCAGACCGGCCCGAGGACGTCCCCGACCCGGACCGTGCCCGCCCTGACGACGTCGGCGTAGGCCCCCGCGCACGCCCAGGTCCCCATGCCCGGAATGCTGCGCCGGTTGAGCCTCGCGATCGTGCGCAGGGTGTCCCGGTCCTCGGCCAGGCCCTCCTGGGCCAGTGTCGTCATCACGCAGCGCATGGTCGGCATGGTCACCGTGATCCGCGCGTCACCGGCGTCGAGCGTCTCGCCGACCCACCCGTCCTCGACGAACCCGGGGCCCTCCCCCGTGTCCAGCAGCAGGTTCGGGCGGTAGCGGCGGGCGTCGAACACCGAGCCGGGGGCGGCCTCGGCGAGCGCGCCGAGCGTCGAGCCGGTGATCAGGTGCAGCACGCCGAGATCGAGGAAGGAGTCGGTCGGGGTGAGCCCGGCCGTGCCGATCCGGCTGACCGGCTCGCCCTCCTCGCTGTGCTCGACGGTGGTGTCGTCGATGAACGCCTGCGGCGCGAGCCCGTCGATCCGCGGCCACTGCTCCTCGAACTCGGCGCCGGCGGCCGGGTCGGCCGACAGCACGACCGCGCGGCCGAGCAGGTCGGAGAGGGCCGCGTCGAGTCCGGGCCCGTCGCTGCGCAGGGTGCGGCCGTCGGGGAAGGTCACGGCGACGGGCGGCGGGCCGGCGTCGGGCTCCGGATCGGCGACGAACGCGGCGTGGCAACCCAGGAGCGCGCCCCACTTCCGGGGGTACTTGGCGCTGGCCACGGTGCCGTCCTCGGCGTCGACGACGGCGTAGGCACGGTCGCCGAGGGCCCCGCCGGGCAGCAGGGCGAGCGCGTCGACCCGTTCCCCCTGCATGGACTTGACGGGGAACCGGTGGAGGGCGGTGATCGTCGCCAGGGTCGTCGCCGGTGACGCTGCTGTGGTCATGATCCCTTCGTAGCGGGCGGGCGGGGCCCCGCGCCACCTCCGGACGGCGGGGGTCTGGCAGGGTGGCGCCCGACCGACGCGAGACCCAGGAGGAACCCGACGATGGCACCGCAGAAGCCCGACGTCGACCCGATCGACGGCCCGGCCCCGACCGACCTCGAGATCACCGACATCACCGTGGGCGAGGGCGAGGAGGCGACGGCCGGCCACCGGGTGGCCGTGCACTACGTCGGCGTGGCGCACTCGACCGGCGAGGAGTTCGACGCCTCCTACAACCGCGGCCAGCCGCTGCAGTTCGGCCTCGGCGCCGGCCAGGTCATCCAGGGCTGGGACCAGGGTGTGCAGGGCATGCGGGTCGGCGGCCGGCGCCGGCTGGTCATCCCGCCGCACCTGGGTTACGGCGACCGGGGCGCCGGCGGCGTCATCAAGGGCGGCGAGACCCTGATCTTCGTGGTGGACCTGCTCGCGGTGCAGTGACGGTGCCGACGGTCGGCTCCGCAGGGTCCGCGTCCCTGCTCCTCGTCTCCGACACCCACGTGCCGGTGCGGGCGAAGGACCTGCCCGCGCCGCTGTGGGCGGCCGTGGAGTCGCTCGGCGCGGACGACCTCGTCGTCCACGCCGGCGACTGGATGGACCCCGGGCTGCTCGACGCGCTGGAGGCGCGGGCGCCCCGGGTCGTCGGGGTGTGGGGCAACAACGACGGTCCCGAGCTGCGCGAGCGTCTCCCCGAGGTGGCGCGGTTCGAGGTCGGCGGGCTGCGGTTCGCCGTGACCCACGAGACGGGTGCGGCGCAGGGCCGGGAACGGCGGATGGCGGCCCGGTTCCCCGACGTCGACGTGCTCGTCTTCGGGCACAGCCACATCCCGTGGGACACGACGGCGAGCCGTCCGGACAACACAGTGGCGAGCCGTCCAGACAACACAGTGGCGAGCCGTCCCGAGGCCACAGCGGCTCCCACCGGCCTGCGGTTGCTGAACCCCGGCTCCCCCACCGACCGTCGCCGTCAGCCCACCCACACGTGGATGACGGCGACGGTGCAGGAGGGCGAGCTGCGGCGGGTGGACCTGGTCCACCTGGAGGACCTGGGCTGACGTGCCCGTGTGCGGCGCGCGGTGCTCCGGCGTCGCGTGCCGCGCACGGGTCAGCGGTCAGGAGTGCTCGCGGTCGTAGCGGGCCATCTCCTCGTCGATCTCGCGGTCGTGCCGGTCCATCGCCTCGGCCTCCTCACGGGTGTGCGCCACCGGCACCGCGACCGCCGAGCCGTGCCCGTCGGCGAGCTCCGGCCGGCGCCGCACCGCGACCAGGCTGGCCACCGTCGTGATCGCCAGGACACCGACGATGACCAGCAGGGACACGGCGATGCTGACCTCCGGTACCGGGATCGGCTCGCCGCCGTTGAGGAACGGCAGCTCGTTCTCGTGCAGGGCGTGCAGCACCAGCTTCACGCCGATGAAGGCCAGGATCACCGCCAGCCCGTAGGACAGGTAGATCAGCTTCCGGAGCAGCCCGCCGAGCAGGAAGTACAGCTGGCGCAGGCCCATCAGGGCGAAGGCGTTGGCCGTGAAGACCAGGAACGGCTCCTGGGTGAGGCCGAAGATCGCCGGGATGGAGTCGAGGGCGAACAGCAGGTCGGTGAGCCCGATCGCGATCATCACGATCAGCATCGGGGTGACCCAGCGCTTGCCGTCGAGCTTCACGGTGGTCCTGGAGCCGTGGAACTCGTCGGTCACCGGCAGCACGCGCCGGACCAGCGAGACGACGCGCGGCTCCTTCCACTCCTCGTCGTCGCTGCCCATGCCCTGCCGGACCATGTTCACGGCGGTGTAGACCAGGAACGCGGCGAAGAGGTAGAACACCCAGCTCAGCGCGTTGATCGCGGCGGCGCCGACCGCGATGAACAGGCCGCGCATCACGAGCGCGATCACGATGCCGACCAGCAGCACGCGATGCTGGTGGATCGCCGGCACCGCGAAGCTCGACATGATGATCACGAAGACGAACAGGTTGTCCACCGAGAGCGAGTACTCGGTGATGTAGCCGGCGAAGAACTCCCCGGCGTACTGGCCGCCCGCGAAGTACCAGATGCCGAGGCCGAACAGCACGGCGAGTGCGACGTAGAACAGCACCCAGCGGGTGGCTTCCTTGATCGTCACGGCGTGCGGTTTGTGGTCGACCAGGAACAGGTCGGCCAGGATGATGGCCACCAGGCCGCCGATGGTGGCGAACCAGAGCCAGACGGGCACGTTCACGCGGGGAGCCTCCAGGGGTCTCGGGCAGCACGGGACTGCCCCGAGGTCTCTCCCCTCCGCTGTGCTGCGGATCGGTGGCGCCGGGTTCGGGACCCGCATGATTGTCGTTCCCGGGCTGCGGGCCCTTCTCCGTGCTGACGACGCCACCGTGACCGGGATACTCCCCTGCGGTGCCCGTCCAGTCTGCCCGCCCCGCTGCACCCTCCGCCAGCGGGGGTGACCGACCACACCGGTCAGAGGCTGTGAAAGGGGGACGAAGGGGACGAACCGGCGGGCACGGACAACCCGGTCGGGGTATGCGTCCAGCCCGCCGGCACCGCCGGGGCGGGTGCGCCGGGCACGGCAGGCACGCCGGGGACCGGGCGGGCCAGGTCGACGCGGTCGATCTCCTCGCCGTCGGCGGTGATCGCGTGGACCCGCATCGTCGCGATGCGGCCGGGCGCCTCGGGCTGCACCTCCACACGCAGGTAGGCGTAGCCCGCGTAGCGGACCCGGGACCAGGCGACCGTCTCCGACCTGTCGCCGTCCTTGCCGATCACCCGGCTGCGGATCTCGCGGTCCGCCCCGCCCCGGCCGCGGTACCGGTCGCCCCCGCCGTCGAGCCAGCCGTTGCTCCTGCGCCCACCGGAGCCGACACAGAGGTAGGTCGTGCCGTCCGTGGCCGGCCGGACGGTGGACCGGTCCGGGGCCTCCCGGGTCGCCTGGCCGTCGCGGATCGGGTCCGTGCGCTCGTACTGGTGGTTGTGCCCCTGCACGGCCAGGTCGACCGAGAAGCGGTCGAAGAGCGGCGCGAGGGCCGAGCGGACGCCGCCGTCGGAGGCGTGCGAGTCGCTCGTGGAGTAGGCGCAGTGGTGGAAGAACACCACGACGAAGGTGATGTCGGGATCGGCACGGAAGGTCGCGAGCGTGTCGGTCAGCCAGCCGACCTGGGCGCCGTGGCTGTAGCCGGTGTTCGCGCGGATCTCGGTGGAGAGCTCGTTGGCGTCGACGCTGACCACCCCCACGCAGCCGTGGGTGAAGGCGTAGACCGACGGGCAGCCCGACGGCCCGGTCCGCGGCAGGTCCAGCCGCGCCGCATGACCGCCGTAGCCGTGGCCGGAGTCGCCGTCGTCGTAGACGGCCTCCATGTCGTGGTTGCCGGTGGCGAACATCCACGGCGTGCTCGCCGCGCTCCTCTCGATCGCGGCGAAGTACTGCGTCCACAGGCCCGGGTCGAACGAGTCGTCCCGCTGACCCTTGCCGGCGCGGTCGGCGTAGCAGATGTCACCGGCCAGCAGGTGGAAGGCGGGGGCGTCCTGCGCGACGAGCGCGGTGAGCGCGTTCGGGGGCGCCGCGCCGCCCTTCCCGTCGCCGCCCTTGCCGTCCTCGGAGGCGACGCCCTGGTCGGCGAACGCCGTGAAGGTGAACGGCGTGCGGTCGCCCTTCGCCGGGGCGGTCCGGAAGGTGGCGTCGGGCGTCGTCGAGCCGTCGGGGAGGCGGAAGCGGTAGTGGTAGGTCGTGCCGGCCGTCAGCCCCTCGGCGCGCGCATGGGCGAAGAGCTGCTGCCCGCCCCGGACGTCCTCGCCCCGCGGCACCTGACTGACCAGCTCGCGCAGCTCCACGGGCACGCTCGCCCCGTAGCGCTCGTCGAGGCCGAGGTCGAGCAGGACGTCCCCGGCGGGCTTGCGGGTCAGCTCCCCGGCGATCGCCATGGAGGTGCGCGGGTCGTCGCCGAACGCGAGGTGCCGGCCGACCAGCCCGGTCTCCGCCGCCGCCCGCGCCACCCCGGTCCACGGCCCGCCGGCGAGCGCGAGCCCCGCGAGCGCGCCGATCCCGCCCCGCAGCGCCGCCCGCCGGGTGATCGGCCGGCGCCGCAGCTCGGTGCGGATCCACTCGTGCTGGTCCGCGATCGTCATGTCGCGGGCCAGGCGGCGCGGGATGCCGAGATCGGGCGTCTCACCCTCCGGGTTCACGGGCACACCCCGACTGTCACCCGGTGATCCTCCCGGGTGCCCGAAGCCGCGCGGCGCGTCGGGAAAGGCCGACGACCGGGTGACCGTCGGAAGGGGTACGAGGCCGGGCGAGATGCGCGGCCGGGCTCGTCGAACCGGCCGTGGTGCAGCCGTCGCTGTCGGGCGGTGGGTGCCTCGACTCCCGTCCACCCGCTCTCCGGCCCCCATGATCACTGGTCGTGGAGCACAGGCGTCGTAGAACGACCGTCGCACTCCAATGTCGACGATCATGGACCGAGGAACGCTCTTGTGTGCAGGAGCCGCAGCAGCGCGGCCGATGCACCGCGACTCCCACCGCCGCTCACCCGCCATCCCGGCAAAGATCACGAGTTGCGGAGCGCGGACGTCGTTGAGCGACCGTCCCGATCCACATCCGACGATCTTGGAGCCCGCCCTGTCGCTCAGGCCGTGTGGCTCGTCACCCGCGGACGAGCGCGCGGCCATGGCGCCGTGCTGCCGAGCCGGCTGAACTGGGCGGATCGGGCGATCCGGATACTCCCGACTGAGAGCGTCCTGAGGCGCCGCGCGCGGTGGGGCGCTCGCCGCGGATACGGTTCGCGGGTGTCCCGCCTGTTCCGCGCCGTCGGCGCGCGTGCCGTCGTGCGCCGGTCCGTGCGTGACGAGCGCAGACCCGAGCATTCCCGCACGCGCGCGGTCCCCGGAGCGCGGCGGATCCGCCGCACCTCCGCCCTCGGCACCGCGGTGATCGCCACGGTGGCGCTGCTCGCCCTCACACCGGGCACCGCCGCCGCGGCCACCGTCCCCGGCGCCACGCCGACCCCCACCCCCACCTCCGCGGACATCCGGACGAGCGACCAGCGCATCGACGTCCGCGGCGGGCCGGGCGTCCCCGGCACCGTCTCGCTGGACACCACGCTCTACCTGCCGGCGACCACGCCGGCACCCGCCGTGCTCGTCGCACACGGGTTCGGCGGGAGCAAGCGGTCCGTCGACACCGACGCCCGTCAGCTCGCGGACCGCGGGTACGTCGTGCTCACCTGGTCGTCGCGCGGGTTCGGGGCCAGCGGCGGGCAGATCGCGCTCGACTCCCCCGACCACGAGGTCGCCGACGCCGAGCAGCTCGTCGACTGGCTCGCGCAGCGCCCGGAGGTGAAGCAGGACGGCCCCGGCGACCCGCGGGTCGGCGTCACCGGCGGCTCCTACGGCGGCGCCCTGTCGCTGCTGCTCGCCGGGTACGACCGCCGGATCGACGCCCTCGCCCCCGTGATCACCTGGAACGACCTGTCGCAGGCCCTCTTCCCGAACGCCGGCGGCCCCACCGACCTGCCCGAGGACACCCCGGCCCGCGGCACCTTCGGCGGCGACGGCGTGTTCAAGCGCGGCTGGGCCGGGGTGTTCTTCTCCTCCGGCTCGAGCAGCACCGGCCCGGGCGCGGGCGCCACGGGGGACGACGCCGGATCGAGCGGGAGCACGAACGGCACCGGCAGCACGAACGGCACCGGCACCTCCGGCAGTTCGACGACCGGCTCGACGGACGGCAGCGGCGCCGGCGGCTCCGGCGACGCCGCGTCCGGCGGCTCCGGCTCCGGCGGCAGCACCGGCAGCGGTTCGGCCGACACCTCCACCACCGGTGGCACCGACCCGGGCGCCAGCCGCTCCGGCAGCGGCTCCGCCGACACCTCCACCACCGGCGACGGCACCGCCTCCGGCACCGCCTCCGGCAACAGCACCACCGGCGGCACCGACGACCTGGCCTCCGCCCTGGGCGCCCGCACCGGCGGCGGCCTCCCCGCGTCGGCCGTCCCGCCGAACGCGCCGCCCGTGACCTGTGGGCGTTTCGCCGCCGAGGTCTGCGCCGCCTACACCGAGGCTGCCACCACCGGCCGCCTCTCCCCCGCCACCGAGGCGCTGCTGCGCCGTTCCTCGCCGGTGTCGGTGACCGACCGCATCACCGCACCGACGCTGATCGTGCAGGGCGAGCAGGACACCCTCTTCGGCCTCGACCAGGCCGACGCCAACGCCCGCCAGATCGCTGCGCACGGCACACCGGTCAAGCTCGCCTGGTACGCGGGCGGGCACGACGGCGGCGCCCCCGGCCAGGCGGTCCGCGACCAGATCGGCGAGTGGTTCGACTTCCACCTGCGCGGCACCGGTGAGGACCCCGGGGCCTCCTTCTCCTACGAGGTGGAGAGCGGCATCCGCGCCGGCCGGACCACCACGACGAGCCGCACCGTCGGCGCCGACGCCTACCCCGGCCTGTCCGGCGCCGCGCCCGTCACGACCCAGGCGCTGTCGCTCGAGGGCGGCCCGCAGGTCGTCGCCAACCCGGCGGGCGGGAACCCGGCGGCGATCACCTCGCTGCCCGGCCTCGGCGGCGCGCTCGGCTCGCTGGGCAGCCGACTCTCGGCGTTCACCGCCGACCTGCCCGGTCAGTCCGCGCTCTTCACCGGGCCGGCCCTCACCTCGCAGACGGACGTCGCCGGCGCACCGCGCATCGACGTCACCGTCTCCCGGATGCCGGGCCAGCCCGCCGCCGAGGAGGCGGTGCTGTTCGCCAAGACCTACGAGGTGGGCCGGGACGGGTTGCGCCAGCTGCTCGGGAACGCCGTGGCTCCGGTCCGCGTCGCCGTTCCGGCCGACGGCAGCCCCGCCCGGGTGTCGATCACGCTGCCGGGCGTCGTCGCGCCGATCGAGGTCGGCAACCGGCTCGTGGTCTCGATCAGCACGACCGACCAGGGCTTCGCCTCCCCCGCCGAGCCCGCGGTCTGGCGGATCGGGCTCGCCGAGGGTGCCACGCTCGACGTGCCGGTGGTGCCCGGCCGGGCCGTCACGACCAGCACGGTGCCGGTGTGGCCGCTGGTCGGGATCGGCGTCGTCCTGCTGCTCTCCCTGGTCGCCTGGCTGGTCGCGGGGGCGTTGCGCCGCCGTCGGGAGGTCCCGCCGGCCGGGGCCGCGGACGCGCCGCCGCTCGAGATCAACGGCCTCGCGAAGACCTACAAGGGCGGGTTCAGCGCGGTGAAGGAGGTGTCGTTCACGGTGCGGCCCGGCATGGTCCTGGGGCTGCTCGGGCCGAACGGCGCCGGCAAGACGACCGTGCTGCGCATGCTCATGGGACTGATCTCGCCGACGGCCGGCTCGATCCGGGCGTTCGGCGAACCCGTCGGTCCCGGTGCCCCCGTCCTGGCCCGGATCGGGGCGTTCGTGGAGGGCCCGGGCTTCCTGCCGCACCTCTCCGGCGCCGACAACCTGCGGCTCTACTGGGCCGCGACCGGGCGGCCCACCGAGGAGGCGCACCTCGAGGAGGCACTCGAGATCGCGGGGCTCGGCGAGTCCGTGCACCGCCGCGTCGGCACCTACTCGCAGGGCATGCGACAGCGGCTCGCGATCGCCCAGGCCATGCTGGGGCTGCCGGAGCTGCTCGTGCTCGACGAACCGACCAACGGGCTCGACCCGCCCCAGATCCATGCCATGCGGGAGTTGCTGCGCCGCTACGCCGAGGGCGGGCGGACCGTGCTCGTCTCCAGCCACCTGCTGGCGGAGGTCGAGCAGACGTGCACGCACGTGGTCGTCATGCACCACGGCCGGGTCGTCGCCGACGGCACGGTCGACGACATCATCGCGGGCGGCGGGGCGGCCAGCTTCGGCGTCGACGCCCCGGACCGCGCGGTCGAGGTCCTCGCGGCGCTCGAGGGCGTCCGTGACGTCGCCGCCGACGGCCGCCTGGTGCACGCGGAGCTCAACGGCACCCCGCGCGCCTCGGCGGTCCAGGCCCTGGTCGCGGCCGGGATCTCGGTGGAGTCCGCCGGACCGCGCCGCCGCCTGGAGGACGCGTTCCTGCAGCTCGTCGGAGAGGACACGGCGCCATGACGAAGCAGCCGAAGGAGCACGAGTCGCGCGCCGACTGGCTGCACCGGGACGCACGGTACGCCGACCCGTCGACGCGGAAGGGCCACGTCGGCCTGCTCGCCGCCGACGGCTCACCCGCGTCCTCGTACCGCGCGAACCGCACCCTGCCGCTGCGCGTCGAGCTGGTCCGCCAGCTCAGGCGGCGCCGCACGCAGGTGACGTTCGCGCTGGTCGCGCTGCTGCCGGTGATCCTCTGGATCGCCTTCTCGCTGACCGGCGACGACAGTCCGGGCACGTCGGTCAACCTCGTGGACCTGGCGAAGGGCAGCGGCACCAACTTCGCGGTGTTCGCCCTGTTCGCGACGGCCGGGTTCCTGCTGGTGGTGGTCGTGGCGTTGTTCTTCGGCGACACCGTGGCCTCGGAGGCCTCCTGGTCGTCGCTGCGCTACCTGCTGGCGGCGCCCGTACCCCGCGCGCGGCTGCTGCGGCAGAAGGCGATCGTGGCCGGGCTGCTGTCCTTCGCGGCGCTGCTGCTCCTCCCGGTGACGGCGTTGATCGTCGGCACGCTCGCCTACGGCACCGGCGACCTGGTCAGCCCCACCGGCGAGTCCCTGGGCTACTGGGCCGCGGCCGGGCGCGCCCTGCTCGGCGGCGTCTACGTGGCGGTGAACCTGCTGTGGGTCGCCGGGCTGGCGCTGCTGCTGTCGGTGAGCACGGACGCCCCGCTCGGTGCCGTCGGCGGCGCCGTGATGACGTCCATCGTCTCGCAGATCCTCGACCAGATCACGGCGCTGGAGGACCTGCGGAACTACCTGCCGACGCACTACGCCAACGCCTGGTCGGACCTGCTCGCGAGCCGGATCGACTGGGGGGACATGACCCGCGGCGCGTTCGGGAGCATCACCTGGGCCGCGGTGCTGTTCGCGCTCGCGGCGTGGCGCTTCCACCGCAAGGACATCACCAGCTGATCAGCCCCCGGCCTCCAGCAGCGCGCGGATGCCCGGGGCGGTCGAGCCCGCGAGCACCGTCCCGGCCAGGGGCGGGACGTGCACATCGACCTCGTCGGCGATCCGGTAGGGCCGGGCGAGCAGCAGCCCGCCCAGCCCGCGGCGCAGCCTGCTCATCTCGGCGCGGACCGTGACCAGGTGGTCGCGGTCGCCGTAGAGCGCGGCGGACAGGGCGCCCGCGTCGAGCCCTCTGGCCCCGGCGCGGGCGAGCAGCACCAGCAGCTCGGCGTGCCGCGTGGAGAGCGGGTGGACCCACCGGGCCGACCCGTCGACGACCGCGCGCGGCCGGCCCGCGGCGAGGTCCAGGGTCAGGGTCAGGCCGCCCGACGTCGTCGAGCCGCCGTCGGCCGACCTCAGCAGCCATCCGCCCGGCACCGGCTCGGGGAGGCACAGCCCGACCCCGTGCACGGCCAGCGGCCGGTCGGCGCGCGGCGCGGCGACCCGCTCGATGCTCGGCATCCCGGTGACGGCGGCGACCCAGCCGTGGTCGTCGACCACCAGCCCGGCGCCGGGCACCGCGGACAGCAGCGGGGCCGCGACGCCGCGCAGCGCGTCCAGCCGGACCTCGTGCTGACGCCACAGGCTCGCCTCGGCCAGCTTCACCGCGGTCCCGACCAGCGCGACGGTCGTCGGGTGGATCGTCTCGGCGGGCCCGCTGACGTCGACCACGCCGAGCAGCTCGCCGGTCCGCGGGTCGTGTACCGGGCAGGCGGTGCAGGTCCAGACGTGGTGCGACCGCACGAAGTGCTCGGCCGCGAAGAGCTGGACGGGCGCGCCCTCGGCCAGCGCGGTCCCGATCGCGTTGGTGCCGACGGACGCCTCGGACCAGTCCGCGCCCTCGGTGAAGCCCAGCGCGTCCGCCCGGTGCCGGACCCGGTTCGAGCCCTCGCGCCACAGCAGGATCCCGTCGGCGTCGGTCACGACCATGACGTGCCGGGCGTCCTCGGCCACCGAGGTCAGCGCCGCGCGCAGCTCCGGGAGCACCCGCTGCAACGGGGAGCCGGACCGCCGCCGTTCGACCTCGTCGGCCGCGAGCGGGCCCACGGGCTCGCCGTGCTCGGGGTCGACGCCCTGGGCACGCACGCGCTGCCAGGACCGGGCGACCAGCGACCGGACCTCGGGCGACGGGCTCGCCCCGCTCAGGACCGCGTCGCGCAGGTGGGCGAGGACCTTCGCGTGCCGCCCCACGTCCGTGCCCGGGCGGACCGCGCACACCGCGCGCCCGCCCGAGGCCCCGTCGGGACCCAGGTTGATCTCCGCCCGCGCCACGTCACCTCCGCCCCGCCCCGGTACGGCTCCGATGTGCGGCCGCGGTGCGACGCGCGTCACGGCGACGGGACGTGTCCCCCACCATAGCCCGACGGCGGCGGGCACCGGGCCGTCCGAG